>CP154795.1:613365-920048 GCA_039565995.1 Propionibacteriaceae bacterium ZF39
CTTGCGATCTCCCCATCGGTAGCGGAGGAGCTTGCGATCTCCCCATCGGTAGCGGAGGAGCTTGCGATCTCCCCATCGGGTACGTGGTCGATCAGTTCGGTGCGGTGCTGGGCGAGGACGGTGGCGGGGGTGTCGTCGGCGACGACGCGCCCGTTCTGGATCACCACGACGCGGTTGGCGAGTCGCCGGATGATCTTCATGTCGTGATAGACCGCGAGCACGGCGACCTCGAGCCGGCGCAGGTCCTCGATCAGCAGCAGGGCCTTCTCGCGGTTGGCCGGATCGAGCGCGGAGACGGGCTCGTCGAGCAGCAGCAGGCGGGGCGGGCTGACAGTGCCGGCGGCGAGGTTGACGCGTTGGCGTTCGCCGCCCGACAGCACGGCGCAGTCGACGTCCCACAGGACCTCGTCGAGACCGAGCCGGGTCAGGGCGTGGGCGGCGGCGGCGCGCGCGTCCTCTCCCGTGAGCCCGCGGCGCTTCGCGGCCCGGAGCACCAGGTCGAACGGCCCGACCCGCGGCGGGGCCTGGAGGAACTGCGAGACATAGCCGAACTCGCGACCGCGCAGCCGGGCCATGGTGCGATCGGGCAGGGCGGTGAGTTCGAGTTCGCGTTCGTCCTCGTCACTCCCGTCGCCGTTCGCCGGGACGCGGAGGCGTACCGATCCCGAATCGGGTTCGTAGTTGCGGTAGACGCAGCGCAGGAGACTCGACTTTCCGGCGCCCGAGGCGCCGGCCACGGCCACATGCTCGCCCGGCGCGACGTGGAGGGAGACCCCGTCGAGGCTGGTGACGGTCCGGCCGCCGACGGCGTGCAGGGTGAACGTCTTGACCAGGTCGGTCACGGTCAGGATCGCGGACATGTCATCTCCCGGCTGCGGCGACGAGCCGCTGGGTGTAGGGGTGGTGCGGGTCGGCGAACAGCCGGTCGGTCAGCCCTTGTTCGATCACGTGCCCCTGCCGCATCACGAGCGCCCGGTCGGTGAGCGCGGAGATGACGGAGAAGTCGTGGCTGACGACGGCGACAGCGAGCTCGCGTTCGGCGAGGAGTTCGCGGAGGAGATCGAGTACGCCGGCGGCGACGGACGCGTCGAGCCCCGTGGTGGGCTCGTCGAGGAGCAACACCTGGGGGTCGCCGGCGAGGGCCTTGGCGATCTGCACCCGCTGGCGCATGCCGCCGGAGAACTGGGCGACGACATCGTCCATGCGGCTCAGCGGCACCTCCACCCGGTCGAGCAGGGCGGCGGCCCGGGCCCGGATCGCGTGATAGGACCGCCAGCCGGCCGCGGTGAGCCGGTCGGCGATGTTGCCGCCGGCCGAGATGCGCAGGTCGAGCCCGGCGGCGGCATCCTGGTGGACGACCGCGAGCGTGGAGATCCGCAGGGCGCGTCGTTCCGCGGCGGACAGATCGAGCACGTTGGTGCGGCCCTCGTCGACGTCGGCCAGCAGCACGCGGCCCTCGTGGGTCGTCTCCTCGCCGATCACGCAGCGCAGGACCGTCGACTTGCCCGAACCCGACTCGCCGATGATGCCCAGCGCCTCGCCGGGCGCGATGTCGAAGCTGACCGCGTCGACCGCGCGTACCCCCGACGAACCGCGCCGCGCCGCATAGGTCTTGCCGAGGTTCTCGACCTTCAGCGCCCATTCCTCACCGGGGGCGGTGATGGATGGTTTCGAGACGCTCGTTCCTCGCTTCTCAACCATCGTCGGGTCGCCGCTCGTTCCTCGCTCCTCAACCATCGTTCCCACTGCGGCGGTCGCGCGGACGCGCTTGGTGGGATCGGGGAGGTACGCCAGCGGCGCGACCCGGCGGTGATCCTCGGGATCAACATCGTTGTCGCGGACGCGGTTGCACCACTCGACGTCGGAGCACAGCCAGTCCCCGGCGCGGGTCTGGACGAGGTAGGTGTCGTTCGAGCCGCAGAGGGCGCAGGCGCTGCCGGCGGCGTACTCGACCTCGAACGGCACATCGTCGAACGTGACGGGGACGACGGTCGTGTGGGGCGGGACGGCGTACAGCTTCTTGTCGCGGCCGTGCGAGAGCAGCGTGAGGTTGTCGGACCGGTTGAGCCGGGGGACATCCCAGCGGGGGATCGGGCTGGGCGACATCAGGTGGCGATCGTGCACGACGACGGGATAGCCGGCCGCAGCGTTGATGACTCCGCCGGTGACGAGGTCCTCATACATGGCGACCCACATCTTCGAATAGTCAGCCTCGGCATGCCGGCGCTTGCATTCGGTGACGGACCTCTCGACCGGGCGCAGCGGCTCCGAGACCGGGACCTGCAGGACCAGGGTCTGGTCGGGGCGCAGGCGCTCCTCGGGGATGCGGTGGCGGGACTGGATGATGGAGGCCTCGCGGGAATCGCTCGTGGCGCCGCAGCCGAGGGTGCCGCGGATGAGGCGACGGAGGTTGACGGCGTTGACGCCCTCCTCGTCGCCCTGGTCCATCACCTTGATCGTGTCGGATTCGGCACCGATCGCGACGGTGACCTGGAGGCCACCGGAGCCCCAGCCGCGGGCCACGGGCATCTCGCGGGAGCCGAACGGCACCTGATAGCCGGGGATGCAGACCGCCGAGAGGCAGGCGCGGCGTACCTCCCGCTTGCCCTGCTCGTCGAGCACCGTCGGGCGTTCGGCGTCCGGGGTGAGGTCGTCGGTCAAGGACGCGATGTCAGTCATCGGCGGGCTCCTTCGCGGGGGATGCGGTGCGCTCGCCGTCCTCCTGGCCCGCGGCCCGGGCGCGGTCGACCATCGAACGGAACGTCACATAGTGGGGGAGTTTGAGGTGTTCGAGGAAGCCGTTGGAGGCCAGGCCATCGGTGGTCATCATGATGAGCTGCTGCACTTCGAGGCCCTCCGCGGTCTCCCCGAGGCGGTGGGCTCCCAGGTCGAGGATCGACATCGAGATGGCCTTGCGCTCGTTGTGGCCGACCGCCATGCCGTAACCGATATCGAAGGTGGCCGCGTCCTCGCCGCGTTCGGACAGGTGCGAGATGGCCTCGCATTCGGTGACCTCGATGCGGCCGATGCCGACGGGGTTGCCGGTGAGCGGGTGGGTCACCTCGACGCGGACGCGGCCGTGGCGGACCTCGCCGAGCGTGACGTGCTCGTCGGCGTAGCCGTCGGGGCCGAGGATGCTGCGATACCACATCGAGATCAGCCCGCCGGTCTCCGCGAGCGACATCGCGGACAGCAGCGCCGAGCGCGGCGCGGGGAGCGACACCGGGTTGAGGGCGAGGTCGGCGGGCTCGGGGTCGTCGGCCGCTTCCTGGGACCGATCAGCGAGCAGGCCCTCGTCGCCGAGCCACCTGGAATAGCGCCGCGGGGTCTCGTCGGGGCGCGGCCCGGGCTTGCGCGCGGCGAGCAGATCGGCGGTCGGTGGGAGCGGATCGGGCGACTCCGGGCTCGCCAGCAGGCGGGCGGTGTAGTCGACGGTCCGGCCCAGCAGCTGGGGGCCTTCCGGCTCGCGATGGGCCGGCACGATGCGGCGCAGCAGCTGGATCGAATCGGGATCGATCGGCTCGCTCATCGCCAGCCGCGGCAGCGTCGAGCGGTGGGCGCGGAGCAGGTGCACGGCCTCCGGCAGGTCGCCGCCGCCCTGGAGCAGCGCGATCGCGGCGGTCCGGCGATCCCAGAGTGCGGCTTCGCCCATCAGGCGGTCGAGCGCGGCGCCGAAGCGCGTGATCGCGTGGTCGATGTCGGCCTCGGTGAACGTTCCTGCGGGAACAGCGCGGACCAGTTTCTCGGCGGCGATGATGGCTGCGGTGCCGCCGCGGTGCGTTCCGGCGTACGTCATCGGGCGTCTCCTTCGATCCCGGAATTCACCGTGATCACCGTCGTGCGAGGCAGGCCGGCGAGCCGGCCGTCGGGGGTGATGAGGAGGAGGTCGACGCCGCGGGGGTACGCCGAGTTGAGCTCGGCGCGGGCGGCGACGACGGGTGCGGTGAGGCCGTCGACGGTGAGGGTCCGGGTCTCGGGGATGCCCGGGCCGGCGAGGGTGAGCGGGAGGCCTTCCGGGCCGGCCAGGTCGGCGACCGGGATGCAGACCATGGCCCCGAGGTGGGGGTCGGCGGCCGTGCCGGTGGGGAGGGTACGCAGGGCGGCCGGGTCGGGATCCGGACCCGTCAGGACCCAGCGCGCGGCGGTCGGCTCGGTGATCGGCGCGCGGGTGAGGCCGGCGATCGTGGTGATGGCGTCGACAGGCTCGGTGCCCAGCGCCGCGACCGGCGTCATCAGGTCGGTGAGAGCCAGCATCGGCAGGTGCGCCGCCGGGTGGCGGGTGATGCCGAGCGAGCGGATCGTGCCGGGGTGGGCGAGGGCGTCCAGGCAGACCCGGAACACCTGCTGACGTTCGTCGTTGTCGAGCAGGAGCGACCGCGTCGCGGTCCTCGCCTGTTCTGCGCTGGTGAGTCGGTGCAGGGTCACGGGATCTCCTCGAATTCGACCACGGTCGGGCCCAGCCGCTCCCATTCGGTGACGCGGTCCACGCGCTGGCGCGTGGCCACCTCGGTGCACAGGTCGCGCAGCTCTGCGGCGTACGCCCCGGAGCGGGCGAGCTCCGCCTCGCACACCGCCTGCGCGAGGACCGCGGCCCGGTCGTCACCCAGGCGCATGCCCCAACCGGCGGTGCCGGCGAGTGAGATCTCGGCCGAGCTGACGAGCACATCGGTCAGCAGGAAGCGGGTGCCGGCGACTGGCTCGCGCACCTGGGTGGCGACCGTGCCGACCTCGGGGCCGCGCACGATCGTGAACTCGGCCGAATCGGCGTCGGCGAGGCAGCGATCGGCGATGTCGATCAGTCGGGTCGGGTCGGCGTGGGACAGAAGTTCGCTGAACTCCTCACGTGTTGTCACGCGGACGATCCTGCAAACTCCGGGTGAGGATGCCCCGGTGCGCAGGCGAACGCAGGGTGACAAGTGGGGGACAACCGAGCGTGGTTGGTGGCCTCAGAGTTCGCAGATGAAGCGGACGAGGTCGAGACGGGTCCAGTTGGAGGAGAAGAACAACGGCCGCCCGGAGGGGGCGTCGATGGTGAGGCTGTCGACGTTCCAGGCCAGGGTGGTGTCGGAGAGTTCGAGACGCTGGCAGATCCGGCGCGGCGGGCAGTCCACCGTCACCAGGCACCAGTCGCGCTCGGGGGTCCAGCGCAGGCCGCGGAGCAGCTCGTCGAGGGATTCGATCACCGCGAGCCCCACTTCGAGGTGGTCGGCGATCCCCGGAGCCACCCACTCGGTGAGATAGGAGGCGAGGGTGTCGTCGAGATAGGCGACGCGTTCGAGGCGGTGGCAGGGGTCGCTTCCGGAGCCGAGCCGTTCGGCGATGGCGGGCGGGGCGGGCTGCAGCTCGTGCATGACCACGAAGCTCCGGGCCCGCCCGCCGGCTTCCGCGAGACCTCGGTGCAGCGAGGGTGGGCGCTGCCGTGAGATCACGAAGTCGGCCCGGCGGTGGACGAAGGTTCCGGCTCCCTGCGCGCGGCGGACGAGGAAGCGCGATTCGAGCTGGCCCAGCGCCGCCCGGGCGATCGAGCGGGTGATGCCATAACGGGTCATGAGCTGGTGCTCGCTCATGACCCGGGCGCCGGCGGGCAGCGTGGCGATTTCGTCTGCGAGCGCTTCCACCACTTCTGCGAGGCGCGGGTCAGCCAAGGTCGGGCCCCAGAACGACGCCTGCGACTGCGGCGACGGATGGGACGAGATAGTGGTGGGGCTCGCGGCCGAGTGTCGTCCGATCACCCGCGCCGGTCAGGACGCCGACGCCCGTGACCCCGGCCCGATGGGCCGCCTGCAGGTCTGCGGGCGTATCCCCGACCGCCATCACCGCGCGCGGGTTCCGGATGCCGAACACCGACATGGCGCGCAGAATCATGTCCGGCGCCGGCCGGCCCTGGGCCACCTCGGTCGCGCAGACGATCAGATCGACCGTCTCGCCCTCGCTCCACCCCAGGGCATCGAGCAGCAGGTCGGCGGTGGGCCGGTCATAGCCCGTGCTGAGCGCTACCTTCACCCCGGAGGTGCGCAGGCGTTCGAACGTCGTCTCGACCCCGGGGATCGGCTGGGGCGGATGCGTGCCATAACCCTCGGCCAGCTCGCGCACGAAGCGACCGTGGACCACGTCCACCCGGTCCTCGTCCGCGGGGATGCCTCCGGCCACCAGCAGGGACGCCACGGCTCCGCGCTTCTCGGTGCCCGTGTGCGCGAGGAAGGTGTCGTCGTCATAGCGCGCACCGGCATCCTCGGTGACCCGGCGCAGGACGTCATAGACGAGGCCACCCTCGTCGATCGTCGTGCCGGCCATATCGAAAACCACGAGGCTGATCGGGTCCGTGTTGTTCACACGGGCACCGTAGGTCCTGGCAGCGGGCACGCCGGGCCCCTTCAGGCAGCCAATGGGTGAACAACCGGTGAAGGATGGACGGACTCGGCGAAGGGCCCCCCGCGCGCGACCCGCAGCCGCGACCATGCACCCGTGGATACGGATCTGGTCATCGTCGGCGCCGGCATCATCGGCCTTTCCCATGCTGTCGCGGCGGTACGCCGGGGTCTGCGCGTACGCATCGTCGAGCGCGACTCCCGGGCCGTGGGGGCCTCGGTCCGCAACTTCGGCCATTGCTGTCTCACCGCCCAGCCCGATGAGCTGGTGGAGCTGGCCCAGTCGTCGCGGGAGCACTGGCTGAAGATCGCCGCCGATGCGGACCTGGCGGCGCAGGAGGCCGGGGCCTATGTCGTGGCGCGCGGTGGGGCCGAGCTGGGCCTGCTCGAGGAGTTCGCCGCCCAGCGTTCGGGAGTGGAACTGAAGACCGGTTCCGAGATGGCGGCGGTGCTGACCGGGGGCGAGCGGGACCCGGCCGGGCTGATCGGTGGGGCGTACTTCCCCGGTGACCTCCGGGTCGATCCCCGCACCACCGCAGCCCGGATTGCGGCGTGGCTCCAGGCGCAGGGCGTACGCATCGACTGGCGCACCGCCTGCCTCGGCGTCGGGGACGGCGTGGTCCATACGACGCGGGGCCATATCCGGGCCGAACACGCGCTGGTGTGCGTCGGGCACGACGTCGACCAGCTGCTCCCCGAGGTGGCGGATGCAGCCGGGTTGGTGCGCTGTGCGCTGCAGATGGCCCTGGTCGACGGGCCGGCCGGATTCACCAGCCATGCGGCGGTGCTGACCGCGACGTCGATGTTGCGGTATGGCGGGATGGCCGCCATGCCCTCGGCCGCCGAGGTCCGGTGCCTGCTGCGCGAGTCGAGCCCGGAGCTGCTCGAGATGGTGGCCAATGTCATGTGTGCGGCGCGGCCGGACGGCACGCTGCTCGTCGGCGACTCGCATGCCTATGACCTGAGCCACGAGCCGTTCCTCGACGAGCAGATCAGCGCGCGGTTGCTGGCGGAGATCGCTGCGGTGTTCGGAGTCCCCGAGCTGCGCGTACGCCAGCGCTGGCAGGGGGTCTATGCCTCCTGCCCCGACCGTGACCTGCTCATCGAACAGCTCGACCCCCGGACCACCGTTGTGTCGGTGACCTCGGGGGTCGGCATGACGCTGTCGTTCGGGCTCGGGGAGCAGACGCTCGCGGGGCTCTGACCCTTCGAGACGGCCGCAGGCGGCCTCCTCAGGGACCCCCCTTCGAGACGGCCGCAGGCGGCCTCCTCAGGGACCCCCCTTCGAGACGGCCGCGGGCGGCCTCCTCAGGGACCGCCCTTCGAGACGGCCGCGGGCGGCCTCCTCAGGGACCGCCCTTCGAGACGGCCGCAGGCGGCCTCCTCAGGGGACGGCTACTGGACGACCTTCCGGACGAAGATCGCCATCGCCTCCACCAGCAGCACCACGATCAGGATGAACAGCACGATCGTCGTGACGACCTGGAACTCGAGAACCCGCGAGGCGTTGAGCAGCAGGAAGCCGATGCCGCCGGCGCCGACGATGCCGAGCAGGGTGGCGGAGCGGATGTTGACATCGAGGAGATACATGATGTGGGCGACGAACGCGGGCATCGCCTGACGCAGGGTTGCCCCGAAGAACACCTGGGAGCGCGTGGCGCCGTTGGCGAGCAGGGCGTCCTGGACCCGGGTGTCGGTCTCCTCCAGGGAGTCGGCGATGAGCTTCGACAGCAGGCCGATGGCGCCGATGGTGAGGGCGAGCGTACCCGCCACCCCGCCCAGCCCCGAGATCACCACGAAGATGATCGCGATGATCAGTTCGGGGATCGCGCGGACGGTCACGATGATCACGCGGAACAGGGTGGCGATCCACCGCTTCGCGACGACGTTGCGGGCCGCGAGGATGCCGATCGGGATGGCCAGGATCGCGCCGAGCAGCGTCGCCGCCAGGCCGATCTGCACCGTCACCAGCATGTCGGCCAGGATGTTGTCGAGGATGTCCCAACCGCCCGGCGGCAGGAACAGGCCCAGCGTCTGGGGCATCCGACCCAGGGCGATCAGCGAGTCGACCGGGTTGATGCCCGCCGCGATCAGGCACGCGATGACCACGAGGATCAGGAAGACCAGCCCGCTGAAGCGCTCGACCCGGGACTTGGTCCAGGGCGGCGAGATCTTCTCGCGCGTGACGGGCTTCGACGGCCACACCGACTGCCAGAGCTTGTCGGACCACGAGCGGCGTCCGGTGTCGCCGGTCATGATCGCGGTGCGCAGCGCCCCCGAGATCAGCTCGGTGACCACGCACAGCACCAGGACGACGAACGCGAGGGCCATGCCACGCTGATAGTTCAGCGAGCGCAGCGAGTCGGCGAGGGCGAGACCGATACCGCCGACGCCCACATAGCCGAGGATCACCGAGGTGCGCAGGTTGATGTCGAACCGGTGCAGCGCGGTGGCGATGATCTGGGGCATGAGGGGCGGCAGGATGCCGGCGATGATCTGCTGCGTACGCCCACCGCCCGCCGCGCGCACTGCCTCCTGGGGGCCGTTGTCGAGGGACTCGACGGCATCGGCGTACAGCTTGCCGACCATGCCGATCGAGTGAATGCCCATGGCGAGTACGCCCGGCAGCGCCCCCAGGTTGAACACCCGCATGAAGAAGATCGCGAGGATCAGGTCGGGGATCGCGCGGGTGAGCACGATGAACCCGCGCGCCACGGCCCGGGTCGGGGTGTTGGGCGCGGTGTTGGCCGCGGCAAGCAGGGCGACCGGCACCGACAGGACCACGCTGAGCACCGTCGCGAGGATCACGATCGCGAGCGTCACGCCGATCAGGCCCACCAGCTCGCCGGCCTCGGGGAAGTCGAGGGGGAACATGCGCCCGACGAAGCGGGTGGCGTTCTCCCAGGAGTCGATGATCGAGGCGATGTTGATGCGCAGGTCGATGACCGACCAGACCGACGCGATGAACAGGCCCACCATGATGGCGATCGCGCCGATGGTGCGCGGTTGCGGCATCGGACGCCGGGGCAGGTCCCGATTCCCCGGGTCGTGCCGGGGGAGGGTCGTGATGCTCATCAGACGGCTTCCGCAGCCTTCTCGGCGGTGTCCTCATCGGCCGCCGCCATCGCCGAATAGATGTTGAGGGCGTCCTCGCGGGCGATCGTGTCGGTGGCGCGGTCGAGGACGACCTTGCCCTGGCGGAGACCGACGATGTGATCGGAGAAATCCAGCGCCAGCTGCACCTGGTGGAGCGAGCAGATCACCGTGAGGTTCTCCTCCCGGCTGATCCGGCCGATGAGCTCGATCACCTGGGTGCTCGACACGGGGTCGAGCGAGGCGACCGGCTCATCGGCCAGCAGGATCTCCGGCTTCTGGATGAGCGCGCGGGCGATCGCCACGCGCTGCTGCTGCCCGCCGGAGAGGGTGTCGGCCCGCTGGTACGCCCGGTCGGCCAGCCCGACCCGGTCGAGCTGCTCCATGGCCTCCCGCCGGACGGCCTTGGGATAGCTCATCAGCGTCAGGCGGGGGCCGTTGAGCGTGCCCAGCTTGCCGGTGCAGACGTTCTCGAGCACCGACATGGGGCCGACCAGGTGGAAGTGCTGGAAGATGAACCCGATCCGGCGGCGCAACTGGCGCAGTTCGCGTTCGCTGGCGCGCTCGACGCCCACACCCAGGGTCTGGATCGCCCCCGAGGTGGGGCGCTGCAGACCGTTGACGTGGCGCAGGAGCGTGGACTTGCCCGAACCCGACAGGCCCAGCAGGACCGTGACCTTGTTGGGTGCGAACGACACCGTGACATCGTCGAGGCCGCGCACGGTCGGGGTGAACTGTTTGGTGACGCCTGTGAAGGTGACCGGAGCGGTGTTCATCTGTCAGCTCTCCTTGGTTGAGTTGTCCGACTCAGGCCTTGTTGCAGGCCTCGGCCTTGGTCAGGTCACAGACCTTGCGGACGCCGTCATAGTCGGCGTCGGTGACCTTGACCATGCCCCACTCCTTCTCCTCCGGGAGGTTGCAGGAGGCCTCGTCGGTGCAGATGCCGGCGGCGACCAGGTCGGGCTTGTTGGCCTTTTCGACCATGGCGCGGAGCTTGTCCTGGGTGTCCGAGTCGAGCGTCTCGGTGTTCATGGCGAACGGCGAGCCCATGATCTGCTCCGAGCGCCAGATCTCCTTCACCTCGCCGTCGGCCAGCTGGCCCTTGGCGACCATCTGGGTCTGCATTTCCTCATAGGCGAAACCGGCATCGCACTGACCGGACTTGATCGACAGCAGCGAGGCGTCATGGCCGCCCGCCATCACCGGGGTGATGTCGGTCTCCGGGTTGATGTTGGCACCCAGGAGGCCGGCGGAGGGATACAGATAGCCCGAGGTCGACGCCTTGTCGACGAAGCAGATCTTCTTGCCCTTCATCGCCTCGATGGAGGTGATCTCGGTGTTGTCGGACTTCACCCAGCCGATCGAGAAGTAACCGGGCTTCTCATCGGGCGCGTCGACCAGGGAGGCGAGGGGCTCGACGGGTACGCCGCCGTCCTTGGCGATCTTGTAGGAGAAGGGGCCGTAGGCGGCGATGTCGATCTTGCCGGCGCGCTGGCCCTCGATGACCGCGGCATAGTCGGTGGCGTTCTGGAACTCCACCTTCTTGCCGGTGTCCTTCTCGATGAGCTTGATGATCGTTTCGTATTCGGCCTGCAGCGACGTCGACTCCTCCGACGGAACCGCGGCGAACACGATGGTGGTCTTGCCCTCGCCCGAGGCCCCAGAGCCGGAGCTGGGAGCCGAGGCGGACTCGCCACACGCGGAGAGGAACATGAGGCCGGCGGCCGCAGCCGCGAGGATGGACTTGGTACGCAGGGAACGCAGAACGGTCACGATAAACTCCTAGAGCGAAGATCCCGGCCCGAGCGAGCACGCTGCAACGCCATCGGCCGACGGGGACATTTCCCACTCAAGGTCAGTCCCGGGTCCGGTCTCGGGCCGCTGAGTTAACCGGGGGCAACGGGGAGTGAACGGTCTGACGTGGTTGCTCACCAAGTCCCTTCCGCTGCGCACGCCGATCAGGGGCCATTTACTAGGACGCCCTACTAAATCGGGGGTGGCAGATCTACGATTTCCGCATGTCGTTCAGCATCACCACCACTACCGCGCCCACCCCCGCCGCCCGGCGCGCCGAAATCCTCGCCGATCCGGGCTTCGGACGGTTCTTCACCGACCACATGGCCACCGCTGAGTGGACTGTTGACGAGGGGTGGCAGGAGCTGCGCGTACGCCCGCTGGAGCCGTTCTCCATGCATCCGGGGGTGGGGGTCCTGCACTATGGCCAGGAGATCTTCGAGGGCCTGAAGACCTATCGGCATGCCGATGATTCTTTGCAGCTGTTCCGGCCGGACATGAACGCGGCCCGGTTCGCACGCTCGGCCCGACGGCTGGCACTGCCCGAGTTCCCGCCCGAGCTGTTCCTCGAAGCGATGGATGAACTGGTCCGGATCGAAGCCGACTGGGTGCCACCCCACGGGGATGAGGCCAGCCTCTATCTGCGGCCGATCGAGTTCGCCTCGGAGGCCTTCCTGGGGGTGCGGTCATCGCGTACCGCCACGTTCTGCACCGTCGCCTCACCCGCTGGGGCGTACTTCACCGGCGGGGTCAGGGGCATCCGCCTCTGGGTGACGACGAAGTACACCCGCGCCGCCGTCGGTGGCACCGGTGATGCCAAGTGCGGTGGCAACTATGCCGGCAGCCTGCTGGCGCAGACCGAGGCTCAGGAGCAGGGCTGCGATCAGGTGCTCTACACGTCCGGGCCGCCGGAGCGGCGCATCCTCGAAGAGGCCGGGACCATGAACATCGTCCTCATCACCCGCTCCGGGAAGTTGGTCACTCCCGGGCTCGGCACGATCCTGCCCGGTGTCACCCGGGATTCACTGCTCACGCTCGCCCCCGAACACGGCCTGGTCCCGGTCGAGCGCGAGATCCCCCTGCCGGAGTTGGTCGACGGTTGCCGCTCCGGTGAGATCGTCGAGGTCTTCGCGGCAGGCACCGCTGCTGTCATCACGCCGATCATCGCCCTCGCGGGGGACGGATTCGAGGTGACCGTCGGCGCTGGCGAGCCCGGGCCCGCCGGTCTCGCACTCCGGGAGCACCTGCTCGGGATCCAGCACGGCGACCTCCCCGATCCCCGCGGCTGGATGCGCCGGGTCTGCTGAGCCCGGGACCACCCGCCCGGCCCACCTCGCCCGGGCGGGGCCAATCGTTGGACCTTGAGGGATGCGTTTGCCGCCGTATGCAACTGCTTCCGGTGCGGAAGCAAGGCCTGAATCGCGTTGAAGGATTTTGCCCACCAGAGCGCCAAAATCCTTCAACGCAATCCGCAGGGCCAGACGCGGCCGGCACGTGCGCCAAGGTCAGCGCTGGGGGAATTCCTTGCGGGCGGATTTGCCGATACGGCGCATGAGCCACCCGTCGAGTGCGCCGCCGAGTACGCCGCCGGCGACGGGGACAAGGCGCCCGAACCGGGCCAGGGTCTTCTCGCCGACCGAGCGCAGGACCCGGAACCCGACGGCCTTGTTGATCACCATCAGCGCCGACTTCGGCAGTCGACCGACGAGCAGGGAGGTGACGGCGCCACCGCCGAGGGCGCCGACGGGTACGCCGGACTCGCGCAGCGCATCGGTGGCGTCGTTGCCGACGAGGGTCAGCAGGACGGCCGTGCGGATCTCGTCGCGCGAGACGTCATAGCCGCGCAGGTGCGCGATCGCTCCGACCATGCGGGTGGCCTGCACATAGAACTCGAACACGTTCGCCGGAACGGCGACCGGCATCGTGACGAATCCGCCCAGGCTGGTGACGAACCCACCCGCCGCGCCGCCGCGCACGTGCTTGGCGACAACCGACGAGATGGCCTTGTCGACGTTGCCGTTGTTGGCCTTCAGAGCCTTGTCCGCAAGCCTCGAGGCCGAGGCGAACGGGCCCCGGCCATCGATGCCCACGGCGAGCAGACTCGAGATCAGCCGCGTGACGGCGTTCGATCCTTCACCGGGGTCGTGCGCTTCCTCCAGCGCTGATCTCGTCACGGAGATCTCGCGCTTCGTTTCGCGGCGGCCGGGCTTCAACCAGTCGAGCAGTCCCATGCGGTCAAGAGTGGCAGATGTCGACAATTCTGCACAGAGGGGGGTGCTGCCATTTTTCTGGTGGGCAGGAGATCCTCCGGGGGCTCAGTACCGCCCGCCCACGGCCGGGGGCAGGCCGTCGAGCTCGGCCAGATCATCGGCCGACAGGGTGACGCCCGCCGCGGCGAGGTTGGCCTGCAGGTTCGCCGACTTGGTGGTGCCGGGGATCGGGATGATGTGGTCACCCTGCGCCAGGACCCAGGCGAGGGCGATCGCCGCCGGGGTGACGCCGTGACGGTCGGCGACCCGGCGTACTCCGTCGACGATGCGCTGGTTCGCGTCGGCGGCGTCTCCGGACCATTTTCCGAGCTGCGTGCGGAAGTCGCCGGCCCGGAGGTCCGCCGCCGTGACGTTGCCGGTGAGGAAGCCGCGGCCGAGGGGGGAGAAGGGGACGAAGATCGCACCGTGGTCCGCGGTCCAGGCGAGCAGGTCGCCAGCTTCCTCTCCGTCGGCGGTCGTCCCGCCTGCGGCATCGCGGGCCCACAGGGAGAACTCCGACTGGATCGCGGCCACCGGGAGGATGGCGTGGGCGATCCCCGCCTGCGCGACCGATACCTCGCTCAGGCCCGCGGCGCGGATCTTGCCGGCGGCGGCGAGCTCGGCGTACGCGCCCCAGGACTCCTCAAGAGGAACGGCGGGATCGACGCGGTGCAGGTAGTACAGGTCGATGACCTCCACGCCCAGGCGCTGCAACGACGCATCGCAGGCCGCCTTGATGTGTTCGGGCCGGCCGTTGCGGGACATGACGACCTCACCGTCGACGATGTTGCCGATCAGCCCGGCCTTGGTGGCGACCACGGGCTTCGGGTCAGCCGCTGCGAGCGCGCGGCCGACGACCTGCTCGTTGTGGCCAGCGCCATAACAATCGGCGGTGTCGAGGAAGGTCACTCCGCTCGCCAGCGCCTCGGCGATGATCGCGACACCGGCCTCGGCATCGCGGTCCTCGGGTGCGACATAGGCCCAGCTGATGCCCATGCAGCCATAGCCGAGGGCGGAGACGTCCGTGTCGAGGGCGGGGATGCGGCGCGTGGGGAGACTCATGACTCGACTCAATCACAGGGCTCGCCTCACCGTGTTTCGGCCCCGGGCAGGAGTCGGGAAGGAATGCGGCCTCACCGGGCTGTTTCCCCACGGGCCACCGGGAGTTCATCTTCTGCACCCGGAAGAGCGATAGGACGATCCCGTGGACGACGGCTTCGCGGGATCGCGCCGCGGACGACCGCGCGCCGGTGAGCGCGCGGGCCGTGAGGACGCGATCATCGACGCCGCGCTGGCCGAGCTTGCCGAGGTCGGGTGGGATCGCTTCACGATGGCGGGAGCGGCCAGGCGGGCGGGGGCCTCCACCGAAACGCTGTATGCATGGTTCGGCAATCGCGACGGGCTCATCAGGCGGATGGTCCAACGCAACGCAGACCTGTCCGCGGCAGTGGTGCACGAAGAGCTCAGGAACGGGACCGGGACGCGGGACCTGCGGGGCACCCTCGTCGCGTACGCGCGGGGACTGCTGGACCTGTTGACGGGGCCCGTGTCCCTCATGCTCAACCGCGCGGCGATCACGCAACCCGAGCTGGCGGAGGTCCTGCGGTCGGAGGGCCGGCTGCGGATCGGTCCGCTCGTGGGCCGCTATCTGGGTGAACGGCATGCGGCGGGTGAGTTGCACTGCCCGGATCCGGAGAAATGTTTCACGGTCCTATATGGCCTGGTGGTGCGGGACCTGCAGATCGGGGTGTTGCTCGGGGCGGAGCGGCCCGACGACGCAGCGCTGCAGGCCAGGGCCGAGGAGGCCGTCGAGCTGTTTCTGCGGCTCCACTCGGGGCGATGATCGGGGACTGTTCAGGGTGAGCAGGAACCGGAAGTGTCCGACGGCGCGAATAGGGTGAAACGCGGATCGTCGGAGCGGAGAACATTATGGTGGGCCTCACCCGGATCAGCCTGGCCAATCGCGCAGTGGTCATGCTGGTCTCACTCGTCATCGTGGGCCTGGGTCTGTTCTCGACCCTCACCCTGAAGCAGGAGATCTATCCCTCGCTCACCATTCCGGGAGCCAACGTCGTTGCGGCATATCCCGGTGCGCCGCCCGCCACGATCGAGCGGGACGTCACGCGTCCGATCGAGGACGCGGTCAAGGCGGTCGACGGGGTCGACAAGGTCACGTCGGTGTCCTCGACCAACATGTCGCAGGTCAGCGTCGAATGGGCCTATGAACTGAGTCCCGACGACATGGAGAACAAGATCCGATCGGCGGTCGAACGCGCCAAATCGACTCTGCCGACCGACGTCGAGCCCCAGGTCGTGATCGGCAGCACCGACGACATCCCGGTGCTCGTCATGGCAGTGTCGTCGACCAAGGATTCCGAGGCCCTGTCGCAGGACCTCAAGAACGTCGCCCTGCCCAAACTCCGCGCAATCCCGGGTGTGCGGGACGCCACGATCGCCGGTGAGCAGGTCCGCCAGGTCGAGATCACCACGCGGCAGGACGACCTCGATCGCCTCAAGGTGGATGCGAGCCAGATCCCCGCGATGCTGCAGGCCAACAACGCCGTGATGCCCGGTGGGCAGATCACCTCGGGCGGCCAGGACATCTCGGTGCAGGTCGGCCGGAAGCTGGCCTCGGTCGATGACCTGAAGGCGATCCGGCTGCAGGGCACCGATGGGCCGGTCGCCCTGGGCGATGTGGCCGACGTGGCCGATGTGCCGGTCGAGTCGTCCACGATCTCGCGGGTCAACGGCAAACCGTCGCTCACGCTCCTCGTCACCAAGACCATCGACGCCAACACCGTGACCGTGGCCCATGCCGTGCACGACGAACTGTCGGCCATCGGCGCCGAGATCGGGGGCAATACCCAGTTCGCGACCGTGTTCGACCAAGCCCCCTGGATCGAGCAGTCGATCCACGACCTCGGCGTCGAGGGCGGCCTCGGTCTGGTGATGGCCGTGCTGGTGATCCTGGTTTTCCTGCGCTCGGCGCGGTCCACGATCATCACGGCGATCTCGATCCCGATGTCGCTGCTGATCGCGGTCATCGCGCTGTATGCCTCCGATTACACCCTCAACATGCTCACACTGTCGGGCCTCACCGTCGCGGTCGGACGCGTGGTCGACGACTCGATCGTCGTGATCGAGAACATCAAGCGTCACCAGGGGCTCGGCGAGGAGTTCGGGACACCCCTGATCATCCAGTCGGTGAAGGAGGTCGCGGGCGCGGTCACGTCGTCGACGATCACCACCATCGCCGTGTTCATGCCGCTGGCGATCGTGGGCGGCATGGTCGGGGAGTTGTTCCGGCCGTTCGCCCTGACGGTGAGTGTGGCCCTGGCGGGCTCGCTCATCGTGTCGTTGATGCTGGTGCCGACGCTGGCGTACTGGTTCATGAAACCCAGCCGCAAGGACCTCGAGCGGGCCGCGACCGAACCCGCGATCGAATCGCACGAGTCCGAAGTGACCGCGATGCAGAAGGCCTACCTCCCGGCCCTGCGCTGGTCGTTGCGCCGACCGATCATCACGCTCGTGATCGCCTCGCTGCTGTTCGTGGGCACGATGGCGAGCGCCTCGCTGCTCAAGACCGACTTCATCGGTGAGGCCGGCGAGACTTCGCTCAGCATTTCCCAGAAACTCCCCGTCGGCACGACGCTGGCCGAGACCGATGCGGCTGCGCGCCGGGTCGAGAGCGTGCTGGCGGAGGAGCCGAGCGTCGAGACCTATTCGACGACGGTCGGCAGTGGCGGCATCGAGGCGCAGATGATGGGCGGCGGGGTTTCGTCCAACCAGGCCGACATCTCGGTGACCCTCAAGGCCGGCACCCGCGGCAAGGAGGTCGCGGATCGGCTGCGTGCGCAGCTCGACGACATGCCCGGTGTGGGGGAGGTCGAGGTCATCACCGCCGGTGGTGCCGGCGGCAACCAGAACCTCGCCGTCGAGATCAGCGGTCGCGACGAGGCCGAGTTGCGGCGGGCGTCCGATCAGGTGGTCGCGATGATGCAGGCGCGCGACGGCATGACCCAGGTCAAGTCCGACCTCTCCGACCAGCGGACCGTGCTGCAGGTCAACGTGCGCGAGGGCGATGCCGCCCGCTATGGCATGAACGAGGGCACGATCGGGCCGGCGGTGCTGCAGGCGTTGAGGGGTACTCCCGCGGGCGAGATCACGATCGATGACCGCACCCAGAACCTGGTGCTGCGGTCGCGTACGCCGGTGAAGACGCGCGAGGAACTCGAGACCCTGGCGCTCCCGGTCACCCAGAAGCAGACCATGGACGAGCAGCAGCGGTTGAGCGATGAGCTCAAGGCCGACCAGGAGGCCGAGACCGATCGGCAGGTCGCGAAGGCCGAGGAGCAGTTCGACGACCAGGAGAAGCAGATCCGCGACGGTCGCGCCGAGCTCGAGCAGCAGCTGGCCGACCTGATCGACCAGATCACCGCGCTGGAGTCCGCACCGATCACGGCGTCCGGCCTCGGTGCGGGGGCGGGTGCCGGTGGCGGGATGCCGATGGATCCGGCCGCGGCGGCCGAGGCGCAGGCCCAGGCCCAGGCGCAGGCGTTGGCCCAGGCGCGCGCCCAGCGGGATGCCCAGCTCGAGCAGTTGCGGGAGACCCGCGACAAGCTGCGCGAGCAGCTGACCTCCACCGACGAATCGCTCGCGAAGCTGAACCAGTCCCGACTCGATGCCGCCGCCCAGCGGGAGCGGGCTCAGGACATGCAGGACCGCAGCGAGGCCATCCGCGACGCGAAGGGCCAGGCCGTCCAGCTGCGCCAGGTGGCGGACGTGGAAGAAGTGCCCAGCGCTGCCTCGATCCGTCGTGTCGACGGCGAGCGCACCGTCACCGTCACCGCCACCCCGACCGGGGGCGACCTCGGCGCGGCCACGGCGTCGCTGACCGAGGGCCTCGACAGCCTGAATCTGCCGAGCGGTGTCCAGGCCTCCATCGGCGGTGTCTCGACCGAACAGACCGATGCCTTCACCCAGCTCGGCATCGCGATGCTGGTCGCGATCGCGATTGTCTACATGGTCATGGTCGCGACGTTCCGCTCGCTGCTCCAGCCGGTGATCCTGCTGGTGTCGGTGCCGTTCGCGGCCACCGGCGCGGTCGGGTTGTTGCTGCTGACCAACACCGCGCTGGGGATCGCCTCGATGATCGGCCTGTTGATGCTGATCGGCATCGTCGTGACCAACGCCATCGTGCTCATCGACCTGGTGAACCAATATCGCGAACAGGGCGCCGATATCGACGATGCCGTGATCCACGGGGCCCGGTTGCGCCTGCGGCCCATCGTGATGACGGCACTCGCGACCATCATGGCGCTCGTGCCGATGGCGATCGGCATCACCGGCGGCGGGGTATTCATCTCCAAGTCGCTCGCGATCGTGGTGATCGGCGGCCTGGTCTCGTCCACCGCGCTGACCCTGATCCTCGTGCCGGTGCTCTATCACCTGGTCGAGAAGTTCCGGGAGCGGCTGGCCTCCGGCGGCCGCGGATCGCGTACCAAACCCGATGACGACGACGAGGAAACCGTCGGCCTCGACACGATGCTCGACGGACCCGACGAAGCCGTGAAACCGGCCTGAGCGGATTCTGTCGGATCCGGGTCCTACAGTGTGCGCCATGGCGAAGAAAGCCGACGCGGGTGCGGGGTCACCTGTCGAGCTGAGCGTGGGGGAGCGGACCGTGCGGGTCAGCAGTCCCGATCGGGTCTATTTCCCGGCGCACGGGTGGACGAAGCTCGACGTGGTGAACTACTACCTGGCTGTCGGTGACGGCATCGTCCGGGCGCTGCGCGAGCGGCCGACGATGTTGCATCGCTTCCCCAAGGGGCTCGACGGCGCCAAGGTGCATCAGAAGCGCTTGCCGAAGGGTGCGCCCGACTGGGTCGAGACCGTCGAGCTGTGGTTCCCGCGCTATGGGCTGACCGCCGACGAGCTGTGCGTGACCGAGCTGGCCCAGGTGGCCTGGGCCGTGCAGATGTCGACGGTCGAGTTCCATCCCTGGAACTCCCGCCGCGGTGCGGTCGAGCAGCCCGATGAGTGGCGCATCGACCTCGACCCGATGCCGGAGTGCTCCTTCGATCGCGTACGCCGGGTCGCCGCTGTGGTCTCCGAGGTCCTCGACGAACTGGGGATCGTGGGTTATCCCAAGACTTCGGGCGGGCGCGGGCTGCACATCTATGTGCGGATTCGCCCGGACTGGGGTCACGGGGAGGTACGCCGGGCGGCGCTCGCGTTCGCCAGGGAGGTCGAGCGGCGCGCCCCCGACGAGGTCACGACCGCGTGGTGGCGCAAGGACCGCCCCGACGATGTCGTGTTCGTCGACTACAACCAGAAAGCCCGCGACCACACGATCGCCTCGGCCTATTCGCTGCGCGGTGTCCCCGACGGCACCGTCTCGACCCCGATCACCTGGGCCGAGATCACCGACGTCGACCCGCAGGCGTTCACCCTCGCGACCGTGCCCGCGCGGTTTGCCGAGCTCGGTGACCTGCACGCGACGATCGACGACATTCACCATGGCCTCGAGCCGCTGCTCGAGTGGGCCGATCGGGAAGGTCTCCCCGAATGACGTCCGCCCCTCCAGCCGATCAGCCCACCAAACATCCCTGGCCGGCCCTGTGGTCGCTGGTGATCGGGTTCTTCATGATCCTGGTCGACTCGACGATCGTGTCGATCGCGACCCCGGCGCTCATGACCGGGCTCGACGCCGGCATCACCGCGGTGGTGTGGGTGACGAGTGCCTATCTGCTGGCGTACGCGGTGCCCCTGCTGATCACCGGTCGACTGGGTGATCGTTACGGTCCCAAGCGGGTCTATTTGGTCGGGCTCACGGTGTTCACGCTGTCGTCGGTGGCGTGCGGGCTGTCGCCGTCGATCGAGATGCTCATCGTCGCGCGTGCGGTGCAGGGGCTCGGCGCGTCGATGATGACGCCCCAGACGATGGCCGTCATCACCCGCATCTTCCCGCCCGATCGGCGCGGCACGGCCATGGGCATCTGGGGTGCGGTGGCCGGCATCGCATCGCTCGTCGGCCCGGTGCTCGGCGGCATCCTGATCGACACCCTCGGCTGGGAGTGGATCTTCTTCATCAACCTGCCCGTCGGGGTGGTCGCGTTCATCGCGGTGGTGCGCAACGTTCCGAGCCTGGAGAAGCATCCGCATCGCTTCGACTGGCTGGGTGTCGCGCTCAACGTGATCGGCATGTTCCTCATCGTGTTCGGCATCCAGGAGGGCCAGACCTATGACTGGGGGCCCATCGTCGGGCCGATCTCGGTGTGGTCGCTGATCCTGTCGGGCGTGGTGATCCTGGGCTTCTTCGCGTTCTTCCAGTCGCGGTCGCCCGAGCCGCTCGTGCCACCCGGGCTGTTCGCCGACCGCAACTTCACCGCCGCCAATGCGGGCATCTTCGTCATGGGATTCCTGATCACGGCCATGGTGTTCCCGATGACGCTGTTCGCCCAGAGTTCGCGTGGGCTGTCCCCGACCCAGGCCGCGCTGCTGTCGCTGCCTCTCGCGGTCATCACCGGGGCGTTGGCGCCCCTGGTCGGCAAGCGGATCAACAAGTCCGATCCGAAGGGCTATGCGATCGCGGGATTTGCGCTCATGGCGGTGTCGATCGGCCTGTACGCCTGGCTGACGCGGCCCGGGATTTCCATCCTCTGGGTGCTCATTCCCTCGGGTTTGCTCGGCGTCGCCAACGCCCTGATCTGGGGGCCCCTGTCGGTGACCGCGACCCGTAATCTGCCCCCGCACAGAGCGGGGGCCGGTGCCGGGGTCTACAACACCACGCGCCAGATGGGGGCCGTGCTCGGCAGTGCCGCGATCGCCGCGCTGATGGAGGCGCGCATCACGGCCGAGCTCGGTGCGGGCACCGCCGGCGGCGGGATGGGGCACGCGGGCATGGTCATGCCGCCGGCGCTCGAGGCCCCGTTCACCGCGGCGATGAGCCAGTCGCTCCTCATGCCCGGGGTGATCGCGCTCCTCGGGGTCGTCGCGACGCTGTTCTTCGTGCCGACCCGGCGTACTCCCTCGAAACCCAACCCGACCCCCGGAAAGGTCGACGCATGACGATCTCCCTGGCCGCCGATCCGGTGGTTGACGAGCAGCGCCGGGCCGGGCTGCGGCGGATGCGCATCGTGGCCACGTCGCTGCTGGTGCTCGCCGCGATCATCTTCCTGCTCACGCTGGGCCAGCCGCCCGAAGGTGTGCTCGGGTTCGTCAACACCGCGGCGGAGGCGGCGATGGTCGGCGCGCTGGCCGACTGGTTCGCGGTCACGGCGCTGTTCCGCCATCCGCTGGGCATCCCGATTCCCCATACCGCGCTGGTCAAGCGGCGCAAGAACGACCTCGGTCGGTCGCTGCAGCAGTTCGTGACCAGCAACTTCCTGACCCCCGCGATCGTGCGGCAGCGGCTCGAGCAGTCCAACCTCGGTCTCCGCCTCGGGGAGTGGCTGAGCGAGGACAGGAACCGGCATCGCGTACTCACCGAGGTCTTCAGCGTCGCCGGCAAGGGCCTCCACCGGGTCAGTGACGACGACGTGCGCACGATCGTCGAGACGAGCGTCGTGCCACGGCTCACGAAGGAGGAGCTGTCGCCGGTCGCGGGCAAGTTCATCGAGGGCATCGTCGAGGACCAGTCCCACCACGGGATCGTCGAACTCCTTGTGCGCGAACTCGACCGGTGGGTCGAGCGCAATCCCGAGAAGATCAGCAAGCTCATCGGCGAGCGCGCCCCGATCTGGAGCCCGCCGTGGGTCGATCGCATGGTCGGCAAGTGGGGCTATGAACAGGCCCAGACGTGGGTACGCCAGATCCGCGACAATCCGCTCCACCCCATCCGCATCACCCTTGACGAGCTTCTGGTGGATTTCGCCCAGAACCTGCAGACCGACGAGGACACCCGCGAGCGGGCCGAGCAATTGAAGGTGCGCCTGCTCACCCATCCGTCGTTGAGCACGACCGTCGTGCAGCTCTGGGACTCGGTCCGCGGGTCACTGCTGGGCGCGATGACCGATGAGGGCAGTTCGTTGTGGCGGCGCGGCGACGGTTGGCTGGCCGAGTTCGCCGAGCGGCTGCAGAACGATGAGGCGCTGCGGGCGCGGCTGGAGGCTCGGTTCAACGACATCGTCGCCTATCTCATCGAGCGCTATGGCCCGGAGCTCGCCGGGGTCATCTCCCACACCGTCGAGAGCTGGGACGCCGACGAGGCGAGCAACAAGATCGAGCTGTTCGTCGGCCGCGACCTGCAGTTCATCCGCATCAACGGCACCATCGTCGGCGCGCTCGCCGGGCTGGTGATCCACACGGTCGCGGTGTTGATTTCGTAGTGCTCGGTAAGTGCCCCGTCCCGCGGGGCACTTACCCAGTGCCGCGCACCCTGGTGGCTCGCCAGGGTCAGCGCTCCGGCGTGCCCTGGTGATAGCGCTGCACCCAGTCACCGCTGCGGCGTACCCATAGGGACGAGCGCAGGTCGTTCCGGTCACCCCAGGCACTGCGCCACAGCAGGAGGATCTGGTCGGGGCCGAGGTGTTGCACCTCGAGCACCTCGAGGGTCGCCGGCGGATCGAGCGGGCCGATCGTGGCGAGGATGTCGGGTCGCTCGAGCAGTCGGCCGGAGGCGCCGATCTCGCGGAACTCCGGGTGGAGCAGGGCGGCCACGCGGCTGGGGTCGGAGCGCACGGCGTCCGACAGGAGCAGCCGCTCGAGTTCGATCACGCGCTCGCGATCGGTGACGTTCACGTCCAGGCCGGGGACGTCGGTCGGGCCGAACAGGTCATCGGGATCCGGGTCGGGCACCTCGTCCCCGGGCAGCGCGAGGTCGTCCTCGGTGTCGTCGAGTTCGGGGTCCTCGGGGTCGAGGGCGATCAGGGCGTGGTCGGGTTCGGTCTGGCCGATGCGGAAGTCGTCGGCGTACGCCATCGCGGCGGCCGGGGATTCCTCGGGCCCGCCGAAACCGGGGCCGGTCTCGGGGTCGGCGCCGGCCTGGTACGCCGACGCGGCAGCCCGGGCCAGCCGGTCGGCCGCCTCGTTGAGGTCGTGGCCGGCGTGGCCCTTGACCCAGGTGAAGCTGACGTTCCGGCCCTCCATCGCGGTGTCCAGAGCCTTGATGATCTCGACGTTGAGGACCGGTTTGTTGTCGGCCTTGCGCCAGTTCTTGCGCTTCCAGCCGGCCATCCACTTGGTGATCACGTTGATCACATACTGGCTGTCGCAGAGGATCTCGAGCGGCTCCTCGAGGTCCGCGGTCTGGCGCAGGAGGTCCAGCACGGCCATGAGCTCGCCCATGTTGTTGGTGCCGTGGGGCCAGCCGCCGGCGGCCCAGCAGGTGTCATCGACATACCAGGCCCAGCCGGCCGGGCCGGGGTTGCCGAGGGCTGATCCGTCTGCTGCCGCGATGATCGTCACCCGCGCGATCCTGCCACAGGTGGGCGGCGGCACCCCGCCGTAGTGTTGTCCCATGAACGTGCGGTGGGGGTTTGCGGGGCTGGGGCGGATGGCGGAGCTGGCGGCCGAGGCGCTGGACGAGTCACCCCGGAGCGAGCTGGTTGCGGTGGGGTCGAGATCGCGGGAGAAGGCGCAGGCCTTCGCCGCCGGACACGGCGTACCCTCCGAGCACGCCCACGGCACCTATGCCGACCTGATCGCCGACGCGGAGGTCGACGCGATCTATGTCGCGACGCCCCACCCGCAGCACACCGACATCGCACTCGGCGCCATCGCCGCGGGCAAGCCGGTGCTGGTGGAGAAGGCGTTTACGGCGAGCGTGGAGGACACCCGGGCGATCATCGAGGCCGCCCGCGCGGCGGGGGTGTTCTGCATGGAGGCCATGTGGACGCGCTTCAATCCCGGGGTGGTGCGGATCCGGGAGCTGATCGCGGAGGGGGCGATCGGGGAGGTACGCGGGGTGCACGGAGACCTGACCGCCGCCCGGACCTATGACCCCGCCGATCGTCTGTTCGCAGCAGAGTTGGGCGGGGGTGCGGTGCTGGATCTCGGGGTCTATGTGATCTCGTTCGCGCAGCATTTCCTGGGGACGCCGACGGTCGTGCACGCGACCGGCGGGCTCTATCCGAACGGAGTCGAGTCGGATTTCTCGATCATGCTCGGCTTCCCCGGCGGGCGGAGCAGCACCCTGTCCGGCGGGTTCACCACGCACGGGCCGGGACGGATGATGATCCTCGGGACGCAGGGGTGGATCGACATGCATCCGCGGTTTCACCGGGCGCCTTCGTTCACGGTGTGGCGCGGCGGGGAGTCGGAAACGCACGAGTTCGCGTACAGCTATGCCCACGAGTTCGAACACGTCGCCGAGTGTCTTGACCGGGGCCTGACCGAGAGCCCGATCATGCCGCTGGCGGACACCCTGGTGGTGCAGGAAGTGATGGCTGAGGTGCTCGCGCAGGTGCGGGGTGCCTAGTGTGGAGCCCGTGATTCCCGACCTTCGACCGGGCGATCCGGTGACGCAGCACTACCGGAAGTTCGACGGCAGTCCCCACTGGCGCTTCGACACGTTCTTCGTCGGCAGCGATGAGTTCGGGATCTGGATCGGCGGGACGGCCGGAGCGCTGATGGAAGGTCCGGGCCTGAGTGTGGTGAGCCCGGTCGACTGGGTGGGTCTGATCCCGCGCGACGAATGGTTCGTGGCGACGTTCAACGCGGCTGGTTCGGATGCATTTGCCCACACGTATATCGATCTCATGTCCGTGCCCGAATGGGATGGTTCGATGGTGCGCGCGATCGACCTGGATCTCGATGTGGTGCGGCTCCACGACGGTCGGATCTATCTCGACGATGAGGATGAGTTCGAGGAGCATCGCCTGGAGTTCGGCTATCCCGCCGACCTCGTCACGACCGTCAGCAGCACCGCTGAACGTCTGCTCGATGAAGTGCGTTCGGGGGCAGAACCGTTCGGATCGGTGTATGCCGAGTGGTTCGCACGCTGGGTCGCCATGCGCGCCTGATTGGTGCAGGGTGTGGCCGGGCCTGGCATTCCGTCGTCTGTGCCCGGGTTGGTCTGTGCCCGGGTTTCGTCTGGGCCGGGCAGGTCCTTCGGAGTACGCAGGCGCTCCCGTTCCCGGACGTCCCCGCCTCGACACGCCGATCGCTGGAACCACTCCTGCCATTTGGCACGACCTACGACTCGACACCGCGCGCCGCTGGTGCACTCGTGCCATTTGGCACATCAGCCGCCAGCCCTCGGTGTGTCGTTGCCGGTTGGAGGACTGTCGCACTGTCTGACTGCTGCGGGCTGCGGGCCCGGCGCCAGGACGAGATTGCCCCGGGCGACTGCTCGGCGAGGACTCTCCTCGCCCATTCTCACGTCGCAACATGGAAGCCACGTCCCGACCTTGCGCCACGTCGGAACGAGGAATCCGTGTAGGAAGGACGTCCTGATGTCGGAAGGTGGGGCCGCTTTGGGCGAGGGACGTGGCGTTCGCGTTGGGAAGTGTGGACATTCAGGTCGGGACGTGCGGACACCCGGCCGGGGAGGGGGCGTACGGGTTGGGAAGTGCCGGCACTCACGTCGGTAGGTGCAGACCCTCGGCCCTGAGGGGGCGTAGGCGCTGGGAAGTGCCGACATTCAGGTCGGGAAGTGCAAGCCCCCGCCGGCCGGGAGGGGGCGTGCGGGTGGGGAAGTGCGGGCCTTCACGTCGGGGAGTGCAGGTGCCTGCCCTGGAGGGGCGCGGGAGTCGGGAGGCAGGGAGCACGGAGGCGAGCCGCGAGCGGAAGAACTCGCCGAGCCAGCGGAGCTGAAACGCAGGCCGGGAAACGAGTCGGGAGGGCACGGAGGCGAGCCGGGAAGGCAGGGAGGCGAGCCGCGAGCGGAAGAACTCGCCGAGTCAGCGGAGTGGGAACGCAGGCCGGGAAACGAGCCGAGAGCCGGGAAACAAGCCGAGAGGCCGGGAAACAAGGCGAGAGGCAGGGAGACGAGCCGAGCCGGAGGAACAGAAACGCGGGCCGGGAAACGAGGCGACGGGAGCGCCCCCTACCCCTGGCGACCGTGGATGGGACTGGCCGTCGAGCGATCACCCAACCCAGGCCGCACCCACAGGAATGCGCAACGTGATCGCGAGACTGGATGGGCGCCAGGGGTAGGGGGCCGGAGTCGCCGGGCCCAACCGCAGCGCCGGGGGTAGAGGGCCGGAGTCGCCGGGCCCAACCCCAGCGCCTCAGCCCCAATGCCGGAGTCGCCGGAGAGATGACCGTAGGTCACCATAAGACAACAGTTACATGTAAAAGGTGACATAGATGCGAGTTTCGGCTTAGCATTCCGGACCATGGTCACAACGACGAGGCCCCCGGAGCCGGCGCCCGCCGCCGCTCCGGACGAGCCGAGGCGAAAGCTCAATGCGCGCCCACTGCAGGGTGCGATCGGCGTCGTCGCCCTTATCGCCATTCTCGAACTGCTCAGTCGCGTGGGCATCATGTCGCCCCGGCTGCTGCCGCCGCCGTCGCAGGTCGCGACCGATCTGGTCCTCCTGCTCGGCAATCGCGAGTTCCTCAGTGACGTGGGCTCGACGCTCACGGCGTGGGCGATCGGACTTGCCCTCGCGTCGGTCATCGGCGTCACCGCGGGCCTGGTCCTGGGGTCGCTGCGCTGGGTGTACGAGGGCAGCCGGGCGCTGATCGAGTTCCTCCGTCCGATCCCGGCCGTGGCGCTGGTTCCGCTGGCGATCCTGGTGTTCGGCCAGGGCGTGACGATGAAGTTCATGCTGGTGCTGTACGCCGCGCTGTGGCCGATCCTGCTCAACACGCTCTATGGCGCCCGCGAGCTCGACCCGACCGCGCGCGAAACTGCGCGTACCTTCCGCCTCACCTGGTGGGACACCCTCACCCGCGTGTTCCTGCCGCACGCGGCACCGTTCGCGTTCACGGGCATCCGCATCTCGGCGGCGATCGCGTTGATCGTGGCGGTGAGTGCGGAGTTGCTGGCGGGTACGCCGACAGGCCTGGGTTCGTTCATCCTCGAAGTGCAGTCCGGTGGTGGCTCCACGTCGCAGGTCTTCGCGGGCACGATCGTGGCGGGCGTGCTGGGCGTACTCGTCAATGCCAGCCTCAAGCGCGTCGAATCCTGGATCTTCGCCTGGCGCAAGGAGGAGCGCGCATGAGCGTCGAAACCACGATTCCGGAAGTCACCCCCGGCAACCGTCCCCGCGCGGTCAAGGGCTGGCTTTCCACGGGGGTCCGCTGGCTGGTGCTGGTCGGGATCCTGGTGTTCTGGCAGATCGCGACGTCGATCCTCCAGTCGCCGTTCTTCCCCGAACCCCTCAAGATCTTCCAGCGTGCCGCGGATCTCTGGCTTCCCAGCGCGGACGGGCTGATCACCACCAGCATGTCGCGGGACGTGATCCCGAGCCTCGGGCGTACGCTCACCGGCTTCGGGATCGCGGTCCTCGTCGGCGTCGGCCTCGGGACCGCGATCGGGCTCAGCCGGCAGCTGGAGAACTACCTCGACTGGATCCTGCAGTTCATGCGCGCGGTGCCGCCGCCCACGCTGTTCCCGGTGTTCCTCATCCTGCTCGGCACCGATGACCAGATGCGCGTCGCGCTGATTGCGTTCGGTTCGGTGTGGCCGATCCTGCTGAACACGATCGAGGGGGTACGCGGAGTCCGCCCGCTCACGCTGGAGGCATCGCGCGTCTTCCGGATTCCATCGGCCGACCGGCTGTTCCGGGTGATCCTGCCGGCGGCCGGACCGAAGATCCTGGCCGGCATCCGCACCTCGTTGTCCCTGTCGCTGATCCTCATGGTCATCTCCGAGATGGTCGCCTCGTCGAGCGGCATCGGCTTCCAGCTCGTCCAGGCCCAGCGCAGCTTCGCGATCCTGAACATGTGGGCGTCGATCCTGCTGCTCGCGATCCTCGGCTATGTCCTCAACCTCCTCCTGACCATCGTCGAACGCCGCATCCTCGCCTGGCAGCGGGCGTCCGGCCGTGAGATCTCCTGACCCGAAGGATTCGCAGATGACCCTGTTGGAAATCGACGGCCTGACTCATACCTATGGCACGGGCTCCAGCGCCCATCGCGCGCTGGCCGAGATCACCTTCGATGTGCACGAGGGCGAGTTCGTCTCGATCGTCGGGCCGTCGGGCTGCGGCAAGACGACGCTGCTCCGCACGATGGCCGGCCTGATGCGCCCTACCGGCGGGCGGCTCGAGTTTCTGGGCAAGCAGATCGTCGACGTGCCCGAGGGACTGGCGATGGTGTTCCAGGACTATCGCGGCAGCCTCTTCCCCTGGCTGACGGTCGAGAAGAACGTCCGCTTCCCCCTGCGCCACCTGAAGCTCGACAAGGCGGAGGAGCAGCGGCGTGTCAGCGAATCGCTCGAGGCGGTCGGCCTGGCCGGCAACGAGCGCAAGTATCCCGGGCAGCTCTCCGGCGGCATGCAGCAGCGCGTGGCGATCGCGCGGGCGCTGGCGTACCGCCCGAAGATCATGCTCATGGACGAGCCCTTCGCCTCGATCGATGCCCAGACCCGGGAGGACCTCGAGGATCTCGTGCTGAAGGTCCGCGAGCAGTTCGCGATGACGATCCTGTTCGTCACCCACGACATCGACGAGAGCGTCTATCTCGCCGACCGCGTGGTGGTGCTGTCGAAGCCGTCGACGGTCGTGCAGACGATCCTCGACGTGCCGCTCGGGCGTGAGCGCGACCAGATCGCCACCAAGGAAGATCCCAACTTCATCCATATGCGAGGCGAGGTCGCGCGGCTCATCCGCAACGCCCCGCCCGGTCATGAGCTCATGGCCACCCGGACTGCCCAGGTTTAACCCACAAGAAAACCCACGAGAAACCAACCCAAGGAGGGACAGCGATGTCCGGAATCACTCGTTCGGCCCGGCGCGTCGGCGCCGCCGTGGCTGCGGCCGTGCTCACCGTCGGACTGGCCGCCTGCGGCGGAGGCGGCGGGACCGCTGCCTCCGGTGGCGCCACGCCCGACGGCCAGCTCGAAGCCACGGAGCTGACGATCGGCTTCACGCCGGTCGCCGACCAGGCGGGCCTGATCCGCGCGATCAACAACGGATACTTCGAGGCCGAGGGCCTCAAGGTCACCGCCCAGCCCGCCCAGGGTGGTGCCGCCGCGGTTCCCGCGATGGTCGCCGGCGACCTGCAGGGCGTGTTCGCCACCTATCCGTCCTATCTCCTCTCCCAGCAGAACGCCACGAAGATCAAGATTGTGGCGCTGGGTGTGGCGGGCTCCGAGGAGTACGCGGGCGTCTTCGTCAACCCCAACTCCGGGATCACCGACATCAAGGGCCTCGTCGGCAAGAAGCTCGCCGTCAACACCCTCAACAACACCGGTGAACTGTCGATCAAGAGCGTGCTCAAGGAGAACGGCGTCGACCCCGCTGACGTGCAGTTCATGGAGATGCCGTTCCCGGACATGCGGGCCGCCCTCGAACGGGGTGCCATCGACGCTGCCTGGGCAGTTGAGCCCTTCCAGTCCGGCATGAACGCCGCCGGCATGACCAAGCTCTTCTCGAACTTCTCCGGTCGCACCGCCACCGCGCCGCTCGCCGGCATCGGCATGACCGAGAAATTCGTCAACGAGAATCCGGACACCGTTGCTGCCTTCGCCCGCGCGGTCGAGAAGGCCAACGCCGAACTCGCGCAGGATCCCGAGTCGGTGCGTGAACTGGTTCCGACCTACACCCAGACCAGCGCCGAGGTGGCGGCCAAGATGACCCTGCCCAAGTGGGAGGCGGGCTATCCGACCGCGGAGAGGCTCAAGGTCTGGAACGACGTCATGGTCGACATGGGCTCGCTCACCGGACCTGTCGATCTCGACGAAATGGTCTACGCGCCCAAGGAGTGACCCGCGCGGACGCCTGACCCGACCGCACACGGCCGTCCTGCCCTTCGGGGTGGGGCGGCCGTTCGCTCGTCGCGAGCGTGGGCCGGTGGCCGCGCCGTGGGGCGTACGCCATGATGTGCGGCATGAGTGCAGCGCAGAGGATCACGTTCAAGGGCAGCTCGGGCACTGAGCTCGCGGCCCGACTCGACATGCCGGCCGGGCCGCCGCGGGCGCTCGCCGTGTTTGCGCACTGCTTCACGTGTTCGAAGGATGTCTATGCGGTCAGCCGCACGTCGGCGGAGCTCAACGAGCAGGGCATCGGCGTGCTGCGGTTCGACTTCACGGGCTTGGGTCACAGCGACGGCGACTTCGCGAACACCAACTTCTCATCCAACCTCGAGGACCTGCGGCTCGCGGTGCTCTGGCTGAGCGAGAACCACGAGGCCCCCCAGCTGCTGATCGGCCACAGCTTCGGTGGCGCGGCCGTGCTGGCCGTCGCAGGGGAGTTCGAGTCGATCAGGGCGGTGGTCACGATCGCCGCCCCGGCGGAGCTGAGCCACGTTGCGGGCGTGCTGGGCGAGATCAACCCCGAGGTGCTCGAGGCGGATGAGCCGGTCGAGGTGCAGCTTGCGGGCCGCCCGTTCACGATCAAGCCGCAGTTCATCGAAGACCTGGGCCACCATCGGATCACCAAGGCGGTCGCGGAGATGCGCAAGGCGCTGCTCGTGATCCATTCGCCGCTCGACAACGTCGTCGGCATCGACCACGCGGAGCGGATCTTCGCCGCGGCGCGGCATCCCAAGAGCTATCTGTCGATCCAGGCGGACCACCTGCTCACTCGGCGCGGCGAGGCGGAGTATGTCGCCCGCGCCATCGGCACCTGGGCCGAGCGTTACATCAAGGTGCCCGACAGCTATCCCGCCCCGGACGCCAGCGCGCAGGTCGTCGTGGGAGAGACGGGCCAGGGCAAGTTCCTCAACCACGTCGTCGCCGGGCGGCATCGCTCGTTGGCGGACGAGCCCGAGTCGATCGGCGGTTTCGATGCCGGCATGTCGCCCTATGACTATCTTGCTGCGGCCCTCGGTGCCTGTACGAGCATGACCATCCGGATGTATGCCGACCACAAGAACCTCCCCCTCGATCGCGTCGTCGTCGAGGTGGATCACGACAAGATCCACAGCGATGACAGCGCGGCCGCCAGTGGGGGCGTACGCCGTCGGGTCGACCAGTTCACCCGCCGGCTCTATCTGACCGGCGACCTCGACGACGCCGCGCGTCAGCGCATGACCGAGATCGCCGACCGCTGTCCCGTCCACCTCACTCTGCACGAGTCGTCGAAGATCGTGACCGAGCTGATGGACGAGGGGAGTACGCCCGGCTGAGCCGGTGGAGCTGTGCGGGTCGCTCCCGTCAACCCGGGCCGGGCAAAGAACGCCCGGGACCGGGATCGTCCAGCCGGGTAGCGGCCAGGAGCGTGTCGATGGCTGTCGGGTCTCCGCTGATAGCCGCATCGGGGTGGCGGGTGAGATCGGCATCCCCCAGCACGGCGGTCTTCAGGGTGCGGGTATCGGTCGTCAGGGTGGCAATCGTCGACTGAGGGATGTCGGTCTTTGTCAACGAACTTCCGTCGGCGGAGAGGACGGCGACATAACTCACCGGGTCGGGGTGGGGATGCCGTCGGGCGTCCGAGAGGTGAAGCCCCACGGCCACCGGCTCCTCGAGCTCAGGACACGGTCGGGCATGGGCCCTCATCGTGAGGATCAGCGTGTCCGGGCTCATGTCCGCGTCCCAGGGAAGGGCCGATGACTCGACTGCCCACCGGGCCAGGGCGGTGTTGACCTCCTCAAGGCGACAGCCCCAGGGGGTGAGTTCGTACAGCTCGGATCGACTCGAGGTGGACGATCGCCGGGATTGCACCACGCCGCGGTCCACCAGGTCGACCAGGCGGCGGGTCAGGACAGTGGGTCCGATGCCCATGACGTCGTTCTGCAGATCGACGAACCGCTTCGGGCCGAGAAGAAGCTCGCGGACCACGACCATGGCCCACCGGTCCCCGACGAGGTCCAGTGCGTGCGCGGCGGCACAGCCGTCGTTGTAGGACCCGTAGGTGCGACGTTCAGCCATTGACACATCTTACTACGATATGTGTAGTCTCCTCACTACTGAAACAGTAGTGAGGATCCGGAGATGAACATCTGGGATGCAATCCACCGGGCGCGCCAGCACCTGATCGATGATCTGGCGCCACTGACCGAGGCGGACTGGCGTCGGCCGACGTTGTGCGGCGACTGGGACGTCGCGCACGTCGTGGCACATCTGACCGCGGCGGCCTCGCTCGGCACGATGGCGTGGCTGCGGAGCATCGTGTTGTCCGGCTCCGCCCGGCGGTGCACAACGATCGACGTTTGCGGGAACATCTCGGCGCCACTCCTGCCGAGACACTGGACCGGTTTCGCGCTGTCGCGTCCTCCAGGGTGGCGCCGTCCAAAGATCTGCCCGCCTATCTCGGAGAGGTCGTGGTGCACGGGGAGGACATCCGGCACCCCCTGGGCATCACGAGCCTGCCGGACGTGGAGTCCGTCACTGCCGTGGCCGAGTTCTACGCCGCTCGCAACTTCACTGTGAACAGCCGCAGCATCGCTGACGGGCTGCGCCTGCGCGCCACCGACGGGCCCTTCGTTGCCGGCCGCGGTCCCGAGGTCGTGGGCCCCACTCTCGCCCTCGTCATGACCATGGCCGGCCGCCGAAGCCACCTTGACCAACTAACCGGAGACGGTGTCGACGCCATCGGGAAACGTCTCGCTCCCTGAGGCTCGGTCAGGGCCCCGGGCCCACCAGCACGAACACCAGCCCGCCGAAGGCGACCACGAGGAACGCGCCCGTCATCAGCAGGTTCACCACGCCGCCGGGCAGGGGCTGCTCGGCGGACAGGCGGCGGTTGTTGCGGCGATAGCGTCGGGTGGAGAGTACGCCGGTGGCGCCGGCCAGGATGGTGATCGCCGCTGCGATCGCGATGCCGCTGCCCGGGTCGTGATGCCCGACGATGCGGGCGACGATGAGCCCGGCGGAGAGCAGGGCCAGCGAGGTCCGCTGCCAGGCCAGGCGGGTGCGCTCGGGTTGTAGACCGGCGTCCCACACTTCGCTCATCCCGCGACCTTCCGGCGTACCCGTCAGAGAAACAGCGTCAGCCCTAGCACCGCGACCACGGTCAGCAGGACCGTGAACAGGGGCAGGGCAGTGGACGACGACAACGGCGTCCCCAGGCGCATCGCGCGTTCCTGCACCATCCAGCGGACGAAGGCGATGATGCCGGTGAGTACGCCGGCAGCGACGAGGAGGACCGCGGCGATGGTGACGCGCACATCGCCGAATCCGACATAGCCGGCCAGGGCCTCCACGGCCATGCCGGCCGCGACGAAACCGAGGCCGGTGCGGATCCAGGCGAGAAACGTGCGCTCGTTGGCGAAGGTGAATCTCGGGTCGGGTTCCTCACCGACGCCATAGACCCACTTCGGCCAGCGCCTGTCGGGCATGTGTGGATCGGCCTCAGCCGGCGAGGAACTTGTCGGTCAGGTCGGCGACCATGCCGGCCGGGAGTTCCTTGCTGGCCACGACGACCGCGACACCGTTGGACTCGCGCGCACAGATCGTGTCGCCGGCCGTGCTGCACATCGCACCGTTCACGCTGGTCGGCGAGGTGCCGCCGACGCTGGTGATGAGCTCGTTGGCCGACTTCCCGCGGGCCATTCGGGCCTCGAGGACGGTCTTGAGGGTGTCGGAATAGTACGACCCGATCTGGGTGTCGTTCTCGCTCCGCTGCTCGACGCGGGTGAAGGTCTCGACCCGCGCGGGAAGCGCCACGGCCTGGGCGGTGGCGGTGGCGCTCGCGGTCGCCGTGGCGGTCGTGCCCGCGGTCGCGGTGGTGTTGGCGGTGGCAGTGGCGTCCGGAGTAGCCGACTCGTCCGCGGTCGCGGTCGACTCCGCGGTGGCCGTGGCGGCCGGCGTGGTCGCGGCCACGGTGGGTGGCGCCTCCGTCGGGGTCTGCGTGGGCGTGGCCCCCGGGGTCGTGCCGCAGGCGGCCAGCGTGGTCAACAGGGCGAGGCCGGCCAGTCCGGCGGCGATGCGTGGCATGGGGCCAGCGTACGCCGCGCACCGCTGATCGGCGGGCAGGACAGGCAGGACAGGCGGGACAGGCTCAGCGGTTGCGGACCACGCGATAGCGGATGAAGACCGGCGCGGCAAGGGCGGCGATGACGGTGCCGACGAGGACGAGTACGCCGCCGCCGATCGTCGCCGGGGTCGCACCGAAGGCGGAGCCCGCCGCGCCGTGCAGGGTGTCCGACAGTCGCGGGCCGCCGACGACCACCACGGTGAACACGCCCTGGAGGCGCCCGCGGACCTCATCGCTCGCCGCCTCCTGGAGCATCGTCGAGCGAAACGCCGCCGAACTCATGTCGGCCGCACCTGCGAGGACGAGGAAGAAGATCGCCAGCGGCAGCCACGGCAGGAGTCTCCCGCCCGCCGGCAGCAATGCCAGGCCGAAGCACGTGATCGCGGCGCCCCAGACAAGGATCGCGATGACCACGGCGAGGCCCTGGCGTTCGACCCGGGATACCCAGCCGGAGAACACCCCGCCGAGCACCGCGCCCAGTGGGATCGCGGCGAACAGGAGCGCGAACGCCAGGCCGCCGCCCGGTGGGCCGCCGAACGTGACGGCCGCGATCTCGGGGAAGAGTGCGCGCGGCATGCCGAAGCCCATGGCGATCAGGTCGACGACGAACGACATGAGCAGGACCTTGTGGCCGGCGAGGTAGCGGAACCCGTCGATCACCGAGCGCAGACCGGGGGAGCCCATGTCGTGCAGGGACGGCAGTTTGGGCAGTTTGAGTACGGCCCAGATGGTGGCCAGCAGGAAGACGGTGTCGACCGCATACAGCAGGGCGTACCCCGTCAGCGGGATCAGCGCACCGCCCACCAGTGGGCCCGCGATCGCGCCGAACATCATGACGGTCATGTTGAGCGCGTTGGCGGCGGGGAGTTGCTCGGCGGGCAGGATGCGGGGCAGGACCGCAGCGCGGGTGGGCTGGTTGATGCCGAAGCACGCCTGTTGCAGGGCGAAGATGGTGAGGATCGCCCAGACGTTGTCATAGCCCGTGATCGCGTTGAGTGCGAACAGGCCCGAGGTGACGATGATGCCGATCGTGGAGACGAGCAGGATCTTGCGGCGGTCGAAGACGTCCGCGAGCGCTCCGCCCCAGAGGCCGAACACGATGAGCGGGACGAGCCCGAAGATGCCTGTCAGGCCGACATAGGCCGAGTCGCGGGTGATCTCGTAGATCTGCGCCGGGACGGCCACGACTGTGAGCTGCGCGCCGATGACCGTGACGATGTTCGCCGTCCAGAGTCGCCGGAAGTGCTCGTTTCTGAGCGGGCGCGTGTCGGCGAACATCGAACGGAGGTTGGGCACTGGTGGATGTTAGGCGTGATCGGGGCGGGTCGATGGCGGTGCCCGGAGGGTGACAGGGTGGACGTATGCCGACCCATGAGTTCACCCGACCCGACGGCGTGCTTCGCGTCGATGCCGATGACAGCCTCGCCGCGACGGCCGAGAACCTCCTCGCTCATCTGGCCGCGCTGCCGGCCGCCGAGCTCGATGACGACTGCCGCATCGACCTGGGCTGGTGTCCCCTGGTCGTCGCGAAGGAGGGCGACGGCTGGCGGTTGTTCGGGCCGGACGGCGCCGAGGGGCGTACGCCGGACGTCACCCCGCATCTGTTTGCAGCCGTCGAGCAGGCGCGGGTGGCCGCGCTGTTGGGCGTACGCCCGGAGCCGATCAGGTTCGATGCGGAGATCGCTGTGGAGCATGGGGCGCTGGAGGCTGACGCGATCTATCTGCGCCGCGGGAGTGACATGGCGGGCAGTGGCTGGCACCTCGGGCCGCTGACGGCGGAAGCGGGGGCGGACGTCCACCTGCACCCGCACCCGGCGTACGAGATCGCCGAGAAGTTCCCTGCTGTTGCCGGCTATCTGACCTTGCCGAAGGACTATCTCGTCGGCGTGGTCGGGGGTGGCATCGACGCGGTGTTCAACGATCAGGGCAAGCGCGTGATCGGTCCGGGCGGGGAGCTGAAGATCGAGGCGCAGCCCGAACTGATCGAGAGGGCCACCAAGGAGCTCGGGCTCACGTCCGCGGAGGTGATCGCGCATTCGCGGCATCATCCGGTGCATGGGTACTTCATGGTGTGGCGCTCGGAGGTCGACCCCGTGATGCTCGTGCTGCACCCCAATGGCGAGCAGCTGCGGCTGCCCACGCTCGTGCATCCCGATCGGGTCGAGCAGCACTGGACCGACGGTGACCGGACTCCGGCGGGGTATGTCCTCAGCTGAGTGATCTGCGGGCGTAGTCTCGCCGGACGTGGAGAGTGTGCAGGAAGCCGGGCGTACGCCGCGGTGGACGCCCTGGCGGGTGGTGTTCGGGTTCGGGTTGGTCAGCGGTGGGGCGTGGTCGGGTTGGTCGTGGCCGCGGTGCTGATCCTGCTGGAGCGGGGCGGCAAGGCGCTGCGATCGCCGTCGAAGTCGGCCCTGTTGGCGCGCGCTGCGACGAAGGTGGGCCGGGGCAAGGGCTTCGGCGTACACAAGGCGCTCGATCAGCTCGGTGCCTTCGCCGGGCCGCTGGTGGTTGCGGGGGTCGTGGCCCTGACCGCGTCGCTGTGGCTGGGGTTTGCGTGGCTCGTCGTGCCTGGTGTCATCGCGATGGTGATCCTTCTCGTGATCCGCCGGGGCGTACCCGATCCGGGGAACATCGGCGCGACCTCGGTGGCCCCTCCGGCCGCTCCTCGAGAGGCCGCGTCCTCGTGGTGGCGGATCGCGCTGGGTGGGGGATTGCCGGGGGTGTTCTTCGGGTACGCCGTCGCGGCGGCGCTGACGACGGCCGGGTTGGTGACGTTCGCGGTGTTGTCGGTGCACCTGACGCGGGACCTCGGGGTCACGGTGGCGTGGGTGCCGGTGATCTACGCCGGCGCGATGCTCGTAGAGGCGGTTGCGGCGTTGGGGACGGGATGGGCGTACGACCGGGTGGGGCCGAAGGTGCTTGTGGTTGTGCCTGTGCTCGTGGGGCTGGTGCCGGCGTTGGCGTTCGCGGGGCTGCTCGCGGTGGCGCTGGTCGGGGTGGGGGTCTGGGCGCTGGCGTACGGCATCCAGGACTCCACCATCAAAGCCCTCGTCGCCCAGTTGGTGCCGAGCGACCGGCTCGCTGGGGCGTACGGCATCTTCGCCGCCATCCAGGGTGCCTTCGCCATGGTGGGCGGGTTCGTGGCGGGGTATCTGCTCGATCGGTCCATTCCGTTGTTGATCGTCGTGGTCGGGGTGAGCCAGGCGGTGGCGCTGGTGCTGCTGGTGGTGACGTTGCGGAGGGTACGCCCGGCTATCGTGGCCGGGTGATCGGACCCGGAACTCTTGATTGGCAGCCCGTTGGGGACCACCCTGAGCTGGTCGCATCGCCCGTGGCTGAGGCCGTTGCAGCTGGGGCGCCCGAGATGCTCGTGGCGCCTATTGATGCAGGATTGGCGGACACTGCGGCGTTCTGTGAGGCGTACGGTGTCGGGCTCGCGGAGTCCGCGAACTGTGTCGTCGTCGAGGGCCGGCGCGGGGACGTGACGACCCGGGCGGCGGTGATGGTGCTCGCGACGCATCGGGCGGACGTGAACAAGGTGGTGCGCAAGCACCTTGATGTGCGGAAGATCTCGTTCGCGCCGATGGATACGGCGACGTCGGAGACCGGGATGGAATATGGGGGCATCACGCCGGTGGGGCTGCCTGCGGATTGGCCGATCCTGGTGGATCAGGCGGTGGTGGATGCGGGCGTGGTCGTGATCGGCGCCGGGATCCGGGGCGCGAAGATCGCTGTTGAGGGCGCCGCCCTGGCGTCGCTGCCCGGGGCCGTGGTCCTGGAGTTGGCGCAGCCGGTGGGGTGAGAGCCCGCGGTGGGTCGGGGTCTTGGGTATGGGTTCTCGACCCTATGCAATTGCTTCCGGTGCGGAAGCAGGGCACTCTGCGACATCAAGGTGACCTCCCGACCTGGCGGTCCTGATGCGGGCTTCTGACCGTCCCCCGACATGCGACGGACAAGATCGCACCGCGCCGGATGGCACGACTTCTCACCCGACACCGTGCGTCCAAACCGAAGTCGTGGCATTGGGTGCATCAGCGAGGGTCGACTGGCGTGGCGGAGCCGTACGGTCCGGAAGTGCCCGGGCTCAGCGCGGAGGCGCCGGGCGGAAGTTTCCTATTTGTGCTCGTGGGCCCGAGATCGGGCCGATTTCGGGTCTTCCGGGTGGGCAGAATGGGCGGACCCGCCCTCAGGAGTGCTCGTGAAGAAGTTGTACGCCGGCCTGCTCGCTGTTCTTGTCCTCGTTGGTTGTACGCCCACTGGGCCCGGCGTTCAGCCGACGCCCACGCCGATTGTCGTGCCGGAGAGTACGCCCGGCCCCGTCGCCAGTGCGACCCCCAGCCAGGAGGAACTCTCCGCCGAGGCCGAGAGGGTGTATCGGACGTTCTTCGCTGAGTGGAAGAGGCTCGAGCGCGAAGGTGGGGCTGACGAACCCACACAGATTCTCAAGGACAACGGCGCCGGTCGCTACCTCGACGGAGTGGTTCTGATGTTGCGCCACCAGAAAGAGCAGGGCGTCGAGGTCTCGGGGCCGCTGCCAGAGGTGAAAGTGCGGCCTGCCCCTGGGGATTCCAAGGACAACGCAGACCCGCGCTACACGCTCGAGGTCTGCGAGGACTACAGCGCTGGAGAGTACCGAGACGAGTCGGGAGTGCACGCAGGCCAACTGCTTCAGGGCAACGTCTACCTGGGACACGTTGATGGCCAGCTCAAGGTCGTGTGGGCCGTGACCGAGGAAGTTGAGAGATGCGATATCTGACGGCACTTGCGACGCTCGTTCTCATTGCAGGGGTGTCAGGAACAGCTTCACAAGCGATGGCTGCGCCGAACGAGGGGTTTGGCGGTGGCTTCGGTGTGTCCGCTGAGTCAGATGGTGACGGGGTGTCGCTTCGGGCGGGTGTTCGAGGTTCCCCGGGTGGGGGCGGCTCCGGTGGAGGAGCTCCGGGCAGAACGGGCGCTAGTGGCTCCGGCGGCCGGGCTGGTGGCTCGGCTGGCTCTGGGGGGTCCTCTGGGTCCGGCGGATCGGCTGGCAGCGGCGGGGCCGCTGCGGCGTACCAACCCTGTGTGGGCGAAGTGGTGGCGGTGACTGACGCAGGAGTGGGCACGTCGCAGAGCTGCGGGATGGTCGTGAACGGCGCGGCCGGCCCCGCGGCGGGCGGCGGAGGCGAGGCGGCGCCGATCCAGATCGACCCTGCCGTCGCGGCCCGTGCAGCGGTGGCTCGCCTCAACATCCCGATGCCGGTGGCGGAGGTCGGGCCGGACCCGAGCGTGAATGAGTGGGGGATGGCGGCGGTGGGGTACCCACTCTGGCTCTGGGTCGACGGCCCTGCCACGCATCGCACGACGGTCACGGAACAGGGCATCACGATCGCCCTGGCAGCGACCCGCCGCACGACAGGCTTCTCGATGGGTGACGGCACCCTCAAGTGGTGCGGCACCATGCAGCCTTGGACTCCGGCTGTGGCGCCGGGAGCGGCGTCACCGAGTTGCGGACACACATACCAGCAGCCGTCGACGCCCGGCACCTATGCGATCACCGCCACGACCGTGTGGGATGTGCAGTGGGCCGCACTTGGCCAGTCGGGGACGATCCCGTTCGAGCGCACCGGCCCGGCGACGCAGCTCCCGGTGGGTGAGGTGCTGGCTGTCCGCACGCGCTGAGGGAGCACCTCTCAGGCCACGCGGAAAGCCCCGCTGCCGGCGCTCTCGGCGGACCCCGGCGTACGCCCGCGCGACCTCCGCGAAACCCTGCGCGACCAACGCGCCATTGCGCGACACGGTGTCGTCGACCAGGCGCATCGACCTCCGCATGGCCAGGGAATCCTCGTCCCGAAGTTCGGCCCACGTGGTCATGAGCTCGGGCGACGCCTCGGGATGGAATTGCACGCCGAGGGCGGATCCGACGCGGAAGGCCTGATGAGGGTACGCCGAAGTGCGGGCGAGCTCCGTCGCACCCGCGGGCAGCTTCGTCACGACATCGGCATGCGACGACGGGAACAGCGTGCCGCGCAGCGAAGCGACGCGCCCCAGCACGGGATCACGCTCTGCCCCGGACAGCCACTCGACCCGCACCGCACCATGCTCCCCACCGCCAGGATCAGCAACGCGCACCTCGCCACCAAAGGCCTCGGCCAACAGTTGATGCCCCAAGCAGATCCCGAGCAAGGGAATCTCCCGATCGACGGCCTCGACCCTCATCCGTTTGACCGCGCCCATCCAGAGTTCGCCGTCATCGACACTCGCTCGCCCGCCGAGCACGATGACTCCATGGCCCAGGTCATCGACCTGCGGCAGCGGCTTTCGATAAACGGGCACATTCTTCAGCACGACACCCTGTAGCCACCCGCCGAAGCGGTCCAGAGGAACATGCGGATCGAGTTGGACAATCGAAATGCGCGGCGCTGCCATGTCGGGATTTTATTGAAGTGACAAGCACCCGGTGAGTCATTTGCGTTACGTGTCCATTAATCGGATTAGCCTGACCTGGTGGATTATGTGCTGCTCGCGGTCCTGCTCCTCGGCATCGCCGCCGCGGCCATCGGCCAGGTGATCACCGGCCGTGGATTCATGATGATCGCGGCCCCGACTGCCATGCTGACCCTCGGCTGGGCCGAGGGTCTTCGTATCGCATTGTTGTTCGGGCTGATGCTGGCGCTGGTGCAACTCCTTGCTGAGCGACCCGCGCTGCGTACCCGCCCCCTCCTCAACATCCTCGTCCCCGCAGTCGTCGCCACGCCGCTCTGGGTCTGGCTGATCGGTCTGCTCCCGGACCCGGTCGCGGGCCGACTGGCAGGAGTGGTGGCGCTGCTCGCGGTGGCGTACGTCCTCCTCGGCTCCCGCGTCCCCGCCAAGCAACTCCCCGCGCCGGCGGGTTCGATCGTCGCCGGGGTCGGCACCGCCGGTCTGGTCAGCCTCGGCGGGATCGGTTGGCCGGTGGTGCGGTGGCATGCGAGGGGGTACGCCGAGACTGCGCCCCGCACGCAGGCGCTCGTGACCGGCGTTCTGGGCGGTGTGTTCCTGATTGCGTTGATCTTCATGGGCCTGCCCGGCTTCGTGGGCCCGGCCATGCCGGTGGCCTCGGTCGCGATGGCCGGTGGCCTGATCGGCGGCGGGTTCCTGGTGAAGAAGAAGAGCGAGGCGGTGACGGAAAAGAAGGGCCGCACCGGCGTACTCGCTCTTTCTGCGATGGCCGGCACGGCCCTGCTTCTGGTCGGGCCCCTGGGCTGAGGAGCCGACTGGAACTACTTCTTCTTGGCGCCCTTCTTCACGGCCTTCGCCGTCTTCTTGGCGTCCTTCTTGACATTCTTGGCAGCCTTCTCGGTCGCCTTGGCCTGCTCCTTCTTGGCCTTGACCTTGTCCTTGGCGAGCTTCTTGTCGCCCTTGGCCGCCTTGGCCTGCTTCTTGGCGAGTTTCTCGTCAGCCTTGGCGTCGGCCTTCAGCTGCTTGGCGGCCTCCTTGCCACCCTTCTTGATGTCCTTCGCGTCCTTCTTGGCTTCCTTTACAGCGGTCTTCGCCATACTGACACCCCTTCGTGTCGACATTTTGGTTAATGTTCCGAGCTAACCAGCGTATGTCCGATTCGTCAACGAGGGCGAGGATTCGATGCGATCGCGTCGCCGATGACCTCGGCCGCCTGCGGGAACGCTCCCGGGTTGGGCCGCGAATAGTTGAGGCGCAGGAAGTTCCCTGTCGGCTCGGCCGGGAACCACTCGTCGCCGGCCGCGACGATCACCCCGCGATCGGCGCATTCGCGGACCAGCCGCGGCAGGTCGATCGTGTCGGGCACGCGTACCCACAGATTCAGCCCGCCGGCAGGCACGGCCGTCACCTCGGCATCCGGCGCGTGGGCGTGCAGCGCGCGGACCAGCAGGTCGCGCCGGGAGGCGAGTTGGTCGCGGAGTCCGCGGAGATGCGTACGCCAGCCCGGCTGGGTAACGACGTCGAGCGCGACGGCCTGAAGGAGGGGGCTCACGTATTGCGACTCCGCCTGGACGTCCGCGAGAATCCGGTCCCGCGCCGGCCCGCGGGCAACCACCGCCGCGACGCGCACGGCCGGCGACACGCTCTTGGTGAGCGACCGGAGATAGACGACGTGGCCGGAGTCGACCTACGCGGCGAGCGGGGTCGCCTCGCCCGTGATGGCGAAGTCGTGCGCCCAGTCGTCCTCGATGACGAACGCCCCGCGCTCGCGCGCGATGTCGAGAATCCGTCCGGCGAGATCGGGCGACCAATGCGCGCCCGTCGGGTTGGCGAACGTCGGCTGGACATAACAGGCGCGCGCCCCGGTCTCGGCCAGCGCCCGGTCCAGGTCGGCCGGGTCGGGGCCGTCGGGTCCGGTGGGGACGGGCACGATCCGTACGCCGGCCTGGGCGGCCGCCAGGATCGCGCCCCAATAGGTGGGCGACTCCATGACGAGCGGTTCGCCCGGCCCGACGAGCGCGCGGAACACTGCGTTGAGGCCGCTCTGGCTGCCCGGCGTGACGATGACGTCGGAGGCGAGCGGTGGCGTGATGCCCGCGGGGGTTGCGTCGGCGAGCTCGGTGGCGAACCAGGACTGGAGTTCGGGGGAGCCAGCGGCGGGAGCTCGTTCGAGGACGGCGGAGGATCGGGCGGCGCGGGTGAAGGCGCTGCGGACCAGGCGTTGGGGCAGCAGGGACTCGTCCGGGAATCCGGAGTGGAGGGAGATGACGTCGTTCGGTGCCGACCGGAGGGCGGTGGAGAACCTCGGTCGGGGGCGAGCCGACCCGAGGGCCGCCGTCTGCCAGCCGAAATCGCTGGCCCGTGCGGCGCGGACTGTGCGTACGAACGTGCCGACTCCCGGTCGGCTCTCCGTCAGCCCCTGCGCGGCGAGCGCTCGGAGGGCCTTCTGGACGGTGACGGGGCTGGCGGAATATCTGGTGACCAACTGCCGCGTCGACGGCAGCCGCGCGCCGGGTGAGGCTTGGGAGATCCACGCGCGCAGGTCCGCGAGGATGCGCGAACTGCTATCGTCTGTCATGAAAGATAACAGTAGCGCTACTCTTCTTGTGCGGCCAGCGATATCCGAAGCGTCTGCTCGAAATGGCCTCCTGTGGGGGTTGTTGGGAGTCGGGGTCTTCTCGTTCACCGTGATCTTCACCCGCGTGGCCGTGGGCGGGCTGCCACCGTTGTTCGTCGGCTCCGGGCGCGCTGTCGTGGCGGCGATCCTCGCGGCGGCCGCGCTCGGATTGACACGGCAGCGGCTACCGCGGGGGCGGCAATGGGGGCGCCTCGCTGTCATTGCCGGCGGTGTGGTTCTCGGGTTTCCGTTGCTGACGTCGTATGCGCTGACGGTGACCGAAGCCAGCCACGGTGCGGTTGTCATTGCGCTCCTCCCCGCCGCGACGGCAGTGGCGGCGGTCTGGCGCGGACGAGAGCGACCGCCCGGGCGCTTCTGGGTGGCGGCCGGTCTCGGGGCCGTCGCTGCGGTGGGTTTTGCTGCCGGGCAGAGCGGCGGACTGCGGCTGGGGTGGCCCGATCTGTTGCTGTTCGGCGCGGTGGTGGCCGCGGCGATCGGGTACGCCGAAGGCGGACTTCTGGCCCGTGAACTGGGGGCCTGGCAGACGGTGTCGTGGGCGTTGGTGTTGGCGTCGCCGGTCATGGTGGTGCTGACATTGGTGGCCGCGCAGGAGGGGGTGCCCCGGGCGAGTGTTGGGCAGTGGTTGGCGTTCGGCTACCTGGGGGTGATGAGCATGTTTCTGGGATTCTTCGCCTGGTATCACGGGCTCGCCATCGGCCCTATGGCTCGCGTCAGTCAGGTCCAGCTCGTGCAGCCCGTGATGAGCATCGCGTGGGCCGGGCTGTTCCTGGGAGAACGGATAACTGTCGGGACCCTGCTCGGCGGCCTGGCGGTGATCGGCTGCGCGGCGCTGGCGGTGCGTACGCGACTGAAGCTCTAGCCAGCCAGGCCCGGCTCACAGGAGGCCGGCATAGCGCAGGGCTGGTTGTGGCGATCGGGTTGGTGGCAGCTCTGGGGCCTGCGGTCCGGGCGTCCAGGGCGGACATTCTCGAGGCGGTCGCTGACGGTTGAGAGAGGGCGGAGCCGGGGTGGTGGCGGCGCTGGAGACCACCACCCCGGTCCTGATTGGGGCCTGGGATCAGGGGGCGACCAAGCACACGACTCCGGTGCACTGCGCGGGGTTGCCGTTGCGGGCGGCCAGGTTCTTTTCCGCGGTCACGCCTTCGGGCGCTGCAATGCCGAGCTCGCCGTTGTCGGTGGAGGTGTTCTTGATCAGGGTCGCGGAAGGAGTGTCGATGTGGATGCCGTCACCCCAGAGGCTGGTGGTGACCTGATTCTTTTCCAGGTGAGTGAAAGTGGTATCGGCGGAGGCGGAGATTCCGTCGAAGGTGGTGTTGCTGACCACGTTTTTCTCGAAGACGGTATTGGTGGCTTTGGAATAGGCAGAGATGCCGAAATGGCGGTTCTTGTCGGCGACGTTCTTCTCAACTCGGGTGCCGGAGGAGTCGTCGGCGATGCCGATGCCGTAGACGTTTTCAGTGACGGTGTTCTTGGAGATGACGTTGTTGTTGGAGACGGCGATTCGGATGGCATCTCCGGTGTGTCCGTGCAGGTTGTTCTTCTCCAGCAGGTGTCCGCCGCCGCCGCCGACATTGATCCCGCGGTAGTGGGCGGAGATGTCGAGGCCGGTGACGGTGGTCTTGGTGGACTGCTGGATTTCCATTCCCGCCTTGAATCCGGTGATCGTGCCGTTGAGGACCCGGGTGCCGGTCCGGCCGTCGATGCGGATGCCGGCGGGGGCAAGGTCTCCGTCTCCGCCGGAGATGGTGAATCCGTTCAGGTTCAGGACGACATTGTCCGCGCCGATGACGAGGCCGTCGCCTCCCGAGTCTGTGCAATCCAGGTCAGCGGTCAGGACCGTATTGACCGTGACCGTCGCGCCACAGGTCAATGGTTCTGCTGCCTGGGCGCCGGCGGGGGCGAAGCTGGCGACCACCAGGGCGGCCGCGCCGGCGATGCACAACGGGCGGATCGTGGAAATGTGTGACATGGCGGCCTCTCAGGGCGGATAATTCTTATTGAATCATAACTAAGAAAAATCACATCAGTGAGAGGGTTGCTGCGTCAATGGCGAGTGGCTCAAAAGTCAACCGGAAACTTCCGAAAAGAATCGTTGTTGTGAGCGAAAAAATGTCAGAGGTGCCGTGTTGACTTGGGGGCATGGAGAACATCAGTGCGACGGGGGTGGACGAGGCGATCGGCGTGATCACCTCGCTGGCTTCGAGCGCGCTGGCGGGGCCGGAGTTGGCGCTGTTGACCGATGCGGCGGTGCTGGAGCTGATCACTGCTACGGACCGGGTGGCGTCGTTGGCGGAGGCGGCGCGGGCTCTGGTGATCCGGGAGGCGGAGCGTCGGGAGGCGGCCCAGGAGGAGGCGCATTGCGCCACGGCGGAGTTCATCCGGCGGGGTCATGGGCATTCGTTGCAGCGGTGCCGGTCGCTGGTGAGAGATGCGGTACGCCAGGGCCAGTTCACGGCCCTGGTCGACGCGGTGGCGGCCGGGGAGGTTCGGTCGGGTCAGGCGTCGGCGATTGCCCGGGTGCTTGACGAGCTGCCCGATGACTTCTCGGCCGAGCAGGTGGCCAGGGCCGAGGAAACGATGATCGAGCTCGCCCAGGAGCTCTGCCCTGATGATCTGCTTCGGGCGGGGTGGTATCTCATTGAGATCATTGCGCCCGAGCGAGTCGATGAACTGATGGCAGAGAAGCTCGAGCGTGAGGAACGGGAAGCGCAGAAGAAGAAGGGTCTGTCGCTGTCCGATGACGGTCACGGGTCGATGCACATCAAGGGTCGGTTGCCCTCGGCGGATGGGGAGGCGCTGGCGGCCGTGCTGAATGCGCATGCGGAGTCGGCGTGGAAGCGCCATGCCGACGAGGTGGCCGAAGCGGGTGGTGACCCGGGGCCGAAGGACAAGAAGGTGCTGCTGGCCGATGCGCTGATGGCGCTGGTCCGGGCCCACCAGGTGCATCGCGATGCGCCGACCCACGGTGGGGATCGTCCGCGGGTGAACGTATTCCTGAAGTTCGAGGACCTGGTGGGCGGGCTCGGTGACATGGCCATGGCCTCCGGGCGCGGGATCACGGCCTATGAGGCCCGCCGGCTGGCGTGTGACTGCGACATCATCCCGATGGTGCTCAACTCGCTGGGGATTCCGCTGGATGTGGGGCGGGCCGAGCGGCTGGTGAACCCGCACCTGCGGGCCGCGCTCGTCGCCCGCGACGGTGGCTGTGTGTTCCCGGGCTGTGATCGTGGCCCGTCGGAGTGTGAAGCGCACCATATTCACCCCGTGCGCCGTGAGGCGCTTGTTTACCGAACGGAGGTGAGAGACCTTCGTGGCCGTGCCGTCGCAGCGGCTCGGTGAAGCTGAGGGCAGTCTGACTCGAGAGGTGTCGGGTTGGGCGGGAAGCAGCCCTGACAAAGTCGGGACGGTCTGGAATCACCAGACAGGCCGGGTCCGGTGAGCAAGACGAGAAGGAGTACGCGAGGAACCAGTGTGTGAAGCCTCGGTAAGTGGAGCCGGCTCAAATCTGGTGGATAGGGGCCGGTGTGCGGTGCACGTCGCAAGGAGGCTGGGCGCGGCGTCCGGCCGGGTCGAAGCCATCGGCCCGGACTGCCCACGATGAAAGTCTGCGGCGTAGTTGTGGGGGCCGTCGGGGTAAAGCTGGGCTCCTCCCTCGTCGATCGGTAGCAAGTGAACACGGGAACCATCCCGGTGACGTTCCTGGTGTCTTGGCAGCCAGCCGGGGCATCGGGATAGGCACACCGTCGGCTGAAGTGCCGGGATGGGGCGGAGCCGCCGTAGTAGTCGGAGTCCGGGAAAGCCGGTCACAGGGCGAAGGGCGGCAGCGAGTTAGGAAGGAGGCACTGTCATGCCAGGAGATACGGCAATGAATATGGCCGTCGTGCTGGAAAGCCCGGTGAGGGCGGAACTGCGGGTACTGGGGATTCAGACCAAGTTCCACCGTTGGGCGGTGGCTGACTCAAGCCGCCGGTTCGATGATCTGTTCAACCTTGTGGCGGATCCGGCTTTCCTCGCTACGGCGTGGGAACGGGTCCGGGGTAACAAGGGTGCCCGCAGTGCTGGGATTGATGGCGCAACAGCTCGTGAAATTGAACGCTCCGTTCGCGGAGTGGACGGTTTCCTGGCCAATCTGCGCGACGATCTACGGAACCGCACGTTCGAACCGCTCCCGGTGCGGGAGCGGATGATTCCCAAGTCCGGAGGAAAGCTCCGCCGGTTGGGAATCCCGACCGTGCGGGACCGAGTGGTGCAGGCATCTTTGAAGCTGGTGTTGGAACCAATCTTGGAGGCCGACTTCCAGCCGTGCAGCTATGGGTTCCGTCCCAAACGCCGAGCCCAGGACGCGATCGAAGAGATCCGCCTGTTCGCCCGCACCGGCTATGAGTGGGTGTTCGAGGGCGACATTGCAGCTTGTTTCGACGAAATCGACCACCCGGCCCTGATGGACCGGCTGCGACGACGAATCGGGGACAAGCGTGTCCTGGCGCTGGTGAAGGCGTTCTTGAAGGCGGGCCTGCTGGACGAAAACGGGGTCAACCGAGAGACCCACACCGGCACCCCCCAGGGCGGCATTCTTTCGCCGCTGCTGGCCAATCTCGCCCTAGGAGTGCTGGATGAGCACTTCGCAACCAAGGCAGGACTGCTGCGCAATGCTACGGCCCGATATCGACATCGGCTTCGTGGAGGCGCGACCTACCGGCTGGTCCGGTATGCCGACGACTTCGTGGTGTTGGTCTTCGGTAACCAACAGCATGCGCATGCCTTGTGGGACGAGATCGCCGACGTCCTGGCCGAGGTCGGTCTCCGGCTCGCGCCGGAGAAGACCCAGGTCGTCCATATTGACGAGGGCTTCGACTTCTTGGGGTTCCGCATCCGGCGGCACTACCAGAGGGGAAGCAATAGGCGACACGTCTATACATATCCGTCGCAGAAGTCGATGGCTTCGATCAGACGGAAAGTCAACGCCGTCACCGACCAGATCACCAGTAGCACCGTGAGCGAGGTTTTCGGCCGCCTCAGCAGTATCACTCGCGGGTGGGCCCTCTACTTCCGGCATGGGGCGTCCAGCGCGGCCTACCACGATCTCCAACACCACCTGTGGTGGAGCATCTGGCGATGGCTACGCAAACGACACCCCCGTCGCTCTGCGAAGTGGCTCCGAAAGCGCTATTTCACCATCCATCGATGGTGGCCGAGCGCTGAGGACGGCGTGAGTCCATGGAAACCCACCACGATGACGATCATTCGTTATCGCTATCGGGGAACCGCGATACCCACGCCTTGGGCCCCATGCACGAACGCACACCCCACGCAACTCGTGGAGAGCCGGATGCGGTGAAAGCCGCACGTCCGGTTCGGGCAGGCGGTCGGGGGAAACGGATCCGGAGCAATCCGGAAACCGCGCCCCCGGCCGACCTCACTGGTGGGCCGGCGGCATCACCTGTTTGGACAACTTGGTGCTCTTGTGTCCCAGTCATCACCGGAGATGCGAACCCGGACGCAATAACAGTTGGGATGACGATGATCCTGACCGTTGGCATGTACGCCTGGGCCCGGATCGATTACCCGAGGTCACTCCGCCACGGGGTTATGAGGCTCATCACAATCCAGGGTGTAGTCGTGGCCTGAATCCTCCGGTTTCCAGAAGGGCTCGGGCGATGTAGTGGGTGAGATTGCGGAACCCCAGGGCCAGTCCGCGCAGATGCTCCAAGCGACCATTCAGCGCTTCAGTGGGTCCGTTGGAGGTGCCGGGCCAAGCGAAGTAGGCGAGCACGTCCTCGGCTCGCTTCTTCAGTGTCCGGCCCAAGCTGATGACCTCGGTCAGGGCGCCCGGAACACCAGCGCTGATGCTGTCGATCAGCTGCTGCATCAGCACCCGACCCTTCGCGCGATCGGGCTCTCGGTAGGCGGCGATCATCCGTTGATAGATCCCCCAGGTGGCCTCGACCTCGACATGCTCATCGCCCGCGAACAGCGCCTCGAGCCGGGTCTGCTGTCGATCGGTGAGCAGATCGGCTCCGGTGTGCAGCGTGCGTCGGGCCCGATACAGCGGATCGTTCTTGCGGCCGCGGCGACCGTGCAGCCGCTGCTGGACCCGGCGCCGGCACTGGTCCAGCGCCTCTCCCGCCAACCGCACGACATGAAAGGGATCCATCACCGTGGTGGCGTCGGGGAGTTCTTCGGTGGTGGCGGTCTTGAAACCGCTGAAGCCATCCATGGCCACCACCTCGATCGCGTCGCGCCAGGCCTGGTCCCGGTCGGCCAGCCACGTCTTGAACGCCTGCTTCGATCGTCCGTCGATCATGTCGAGCAGCCGCGCCGCCCCGGTGCCGTCACGGACCGGGGTGAGATCGATGATGACCGTGACGAACTTGTCCCCGCGGCGGGTGTGGCGCCAGCAGTGCTCGTCGACGCCGACCACGCGGACGCCGTCGAGGCGGTGCGGATCGTCGATCAGCTGCTGGCGGCCTTCGGCCAGGACGGCGTCGTTCGCGGTGTTCCACGACACCGCCAGCCCCTCCGCGATCCGCGCCATCGAGAGGTGCTGGCAGACGAGGCCGACCAGCGCCCATCTCAGCCCGCTGCGAGAGATCTTCGCCCGCGGTGCGGCGGCCTTGGTGGTGTCTTGGCGCCACACGTGGCCGCAGCCGGTGCACCGGTAGCGACGGATCGTGACCAGCAACGTCGTGGGGCGCCACCCGAACGGCTCGTGGGCCAACCGCCGGGTGACCGTGTCACGGGGGATGCCCTGACAACCGCAGCGACGGCACCACTCATCCGGCTCGACCACCCGACACGCCAGCACCGCCCGCTCCGGCTCCAGCCACTGGCCAGTGACCTCCAAACCGAGCTCGTCCAGGCCCGTGAACGTGGTCAGATCCGGGGCGGTGAAGGTAACGTCAGACATGTCGAGGTCTTCCCGATGAGGCGTGTGAGAACCTTCATCTTCGGGAGACCTCGACCCCTATCCACTCACCGACGCGCCAACGAACTCAAACAACCCCTACACCCTGGATTGTGATGAGCCGGTTATGACCCGGAACGCAAGGTCATGCGGCACGCCCGATTCGGATTGATTCGAAGCAGGACCGGAACGTAGTTCGCCGCTGGGTCACTGGCCTGAGGCCACAAACGTGATCGTTTCGTGCGGCTTTCCTTGCGTGCCGTCAGGCAGGTCTGCGCACCATGACCAGTGGGTTAGCGAGCGTGGACCGAGGCTGCCTGGAAGTGATCCTGTGGCATCCGTCGATTCAGGCGCCATGTGACTGCGATGGGTTGTTCACCCTCGAAGCTGACGAGTTCGCACGCCCCAAGGAGAAGGAACGGTTCGGCCGTGCCGACGTCACTGTCATCAGTCTCGCGGCTGAACATGAGCACGTGGTTGCCATTCTCGCGCTGGCCGAGGTAGCGCTGACCTGTGGGAGACCTTTGTGTCGTCACGGACTGGGATTCCCAGTGAAAGAGTTCGGGCGAGATGGCGAAGTCCCGGTACATCGTCGTAGGTGAGAAGTTCTTCTCGTTCTTGCGCAGGGTCACCATCAGCGCGTCCGTGTTGCGCTCTGTCGCATGGAATACGCCTTGTCTCATCACTTGGGGGCTGCGCGTAAGCGATGCCCAGTCGAGGGCTGCGGTGATCTCTTCACGGCTGTAGTGAGCGTGGGAACGCAGAGGGTTCAGATCCAGCGCAGGGAGCGGTCGGGGGATGTAGCGAGAAGTCGCAACCGAGATCTCGATCACCTGGCTCGCCTCATCGCAGAACGCCGGCTCAAGCTGCAGGGCGGCCAGGCCAGAGTCGTAGTCTTCGAAACCGCCGTTGTCCGGCCACAGCGAGAAGAAGAGCATTCGAGCAATGATTTGCTCCAGCGGAGATAGCTCGGAATACGACGGGGCATTCGGTGCAAGCAGGTCGAGGTACACCTGAGCGCGCAGTGCGTCGTCGACATGGGCGAGGTTGGGTACGCGGCGCAAGAGGTACTCCTCCCGAGGCCCGACCGGCGGCGTCGGTACGCCGGCCTCGCGCCTCACCCGTGTCCAACTTCGAGGATTCGCGCGTCCGCGATCCCGCAGGACGTCCGCGCGCTCAAAGCCACTCCTCTCCAGGAACTCACGCAGCGAAGTGGTCCGGATCGTTCGTGCCTCCGCGACGAGGTCGGTCCACCGGGAGCTGAGCTGGGCCTTCAAATTCGCCAAGACTGCTTCCTGTGTCGTCTTGTCCAGGATGATCTGACACCCAGATGGCAAATAGGGGAAGCGATCCTCCACAGCGTCCTTCAGCTCGCCGCGCGCAAGCCCAGTGATGGCACTAAACCGTTTGTCGAACCGGAACTCCTTGCGCTGATGTCCCACGAAGTCCAGCACGGTGAGCACGGCCTTGTCCTGCGTGCGGCGAAGCCCTCGTCCTAGCTGCTGCAGGAAGATGGTCGCGCTTTCCGTGGGGCGCAAGAAGAGGACGGTGTCGATATCGGGTAGATCGACGCCCTCGTTGTAGAGGTCGACTGTAAACAGCACATTCACCGACAGGTCTCTTAGGCTCGCAAGTGCTTCAGCACGTTCAGCGGCCGGTGTCTCGCCGGTCACGACGTTAGATGGAATCCCTGCGTTGTTGAAGACCGCAGCCATGTAGTGGGCGTGCTCAACTGATACGCAGAATCCGAGGGCCCGCATTCGCAGAGGATCAGCGATCTTGTCTGCGACCTCGTTGAGAACGAGGCGAGCACGGGCATCGTTGCCTGTATAGAGCCGGTTTAGTTCAGTGAAGTCGTAAGCGCCTCGCGACCAGGTGAGTCGGCGGAGATCAGTGCCATCGCCGATCCCGAAGTAATGAAATGGGCAAAGCAGATCTGCCGATAGGGCATCCCAGAGGCGGAGTTCCACCGCGGTTCGCTGATCGAAGTAATGACGGATGTCGAATCCGTCTGCACGCTCAGGAGTTGCGGTCAACCCGAGCAGCTCCACAGGCTCAAGATGCTCCAGGATCGCTTGGTAGCTCTTCGCAGCGGCATGGTGGAATTCGTCGATCACCACAATCTCGAAAGCTTTAGGCTCAATCGAGGTGATGTCGCGAGCGTTCAGAGTCTGAATGGAGGCGAACAAGTGGCGCCACTGAGTGGGCCGTTGACCCGCCACATAGAGATCGCCGAAGTCGGCGTCATTCAGCACCTCACGGTAGGTGCGGAGGGCCTGTTCGAGAATCTCTTTCCGATGGGCGACGAACAATAGTGACAGCCGTCGGCCTTCCGCGGCGCACAGCCGCCGGTAGTCGAGGGCGGCAATAACGGTCTTGCCCGTGCCGGTGGCAGCGACGATCAAATTCCGATGATGCTGGTGGTTGTCTCGCTCTGCCTGGAGATCTTCCAGCGCTTCCTGCTGGTGCGGATAGGGCCTCACATCGAGGCCAGACAGCGTCAGAGTCTGGCGCCCACGTGTAGCTGTGCCGCCTGCCTCGGCGAGTGCTTGGTCCAGCCCTGCTCCGTCTGTCTCGGGGTCATAGAGCTCGTAGGCCGGGTCGTTCCAGTAGGTATCGAAGGTGGCGCGGAACTTGCGGAGAAGTGCTCCGGTCGTGACTGAGCTGAGTCGAACATTCCATTCGACTCCGTCTAGCAGAGCCGCACGAGACAGGTTTGAGGAGCCGACATACGCGGTGTCAAATCCCGTGAACCGTCGGAATAGCCAGGCCTTGGCATGGAGGCGCGTGCGTTGGATCTCGTAACTGATCCGAACTTCAGCGCCGAACTCCTGGGCGAGGCGGTCCAGGGCTCGACGTTCTGTCGCTCCCATATAGGTGGTTGTGATAACCCGGAAAGGTACGCCCCGGTCTGCCAGCCGACTTAGTTCAGTTTCCATGGTGCGGAGGCCGTGCCACTTGATGAAAGCGCATAGGAGATCGACATGGTCCGCGCTCTCCAGCTCCGCCCTGATTTCCGTTCCGAGGGCAGGCTCGCCCGCCGAATTGGTCAGGAGCGCTGCTTCGCTCAGAGGCGTGGACGGATGCACTCGATACGGATTGTGGGCGCCAGGTCGTTCCCTTTGGGTCAACGAGAGCAGGCGCTGAGCCGCGGCCAGTCGATCGCCCTGAGCGCCGACGTCATCGAGAATCTCGTTGATGACCCGGAGCTGCGTGTCGCGATCCAGTTCGGGTAACACCCGTCGGAGAACGTCGCCCACATGCCGGGCAAGCAATTCCGGTTGGTCACTCTTATGGAGCGCAACTCTTTCCGCCTCAAGGAGCGTGCGGTTGAGGCGCTCCTCGAGGCTCGACGTGATCAACGCGTCATAAAGACCTTCGGCGAGATTGTCTGCAACCACTGCTCGTCCTTACGCGCTGTCAGCGGCGTGGGGGCGGCGGGGCGGAAGGGGCTGGTGGGGGAGGCACCTGGGCCTTCGTCACACCGAAAACCGAGGCCGCGATCAAGGAATCGAGGCGCCGAATATCCACACCTTTTCGGAGATTCACCTTGATATGTCCTGCGCGCGTCCACAGTTCGATCTCGGCGTCCCGATCAAAGGTGCCGGCGTTCTCGCTTGACCACATGTTCACAGCCGACCAAGGGAGCGAATAGATTTCGACCTTCGTGCCCGTTAATCCCTGCGCATCTCGAACGATCAGTCGGTGAGTCGTGAAGATCGCCGAGTCTCGAAAAGTGCGGTAGGCGGCAACGGCGCGTTCGCCAGGCACGAGTAGTTGGGTGACGTCACCTGGGATAGGGCATTCCGCCACTAACGTCCAGGCCAGGATTCCAGAAGTCTCTGCCACGATCAATCCCCCGATTTCCTTCTAGATCGTGGATCTTAGCAATTAGTGGCAGGAGCCGAGCTCATCCGACTCTCCGCAACTCATTGCTGGCGGCGGGCGCGGTCCTGGCGTACCCGGCAGATGCGATCAGCGCGATGAGGCAGCCGAGGCCGATAAGAAAAGCCGACCCAGCAAAAATCTGCCGCTCGGGCCGCTGGAGGTCATGGCGAATGAGGTGGAGGACAAAGAGCACGGCGCTGGCGACGAAACCCGCCAGCGACAAACCGATCCCAACGATCAGTCCCGAGCGGCCGGGCAGGCGCCCGGCCTCGGCTGCTTCTTCCGCGGTCTGCTGGTCGGGCAGGGCCGGGCAGTCGTGCGAGGCGTCGGACCGCAGGAGCCACCGATGACTCACGGCCGCGACAAGAATGATGACCATCCCAATGACGATGCCGATGGGCGACCACTTGAAGACCAGGGCCAGAGCGGAATAGACCAGCATGAAGACGGCATCGAGCAGCAACACCACCCGGGCCACCCGGGCTCGCAATGGCCCTCCCGGCCCGGCCAGAGGCACCAACAGCCTGAGTAGCACGCCCTCACCGCCCGTCACTGGTTGCTATAACGAACCATAAGCCCAGTCGGCAAAGAAAGCTCGCGCGTCGGGGTACGTCTCGCCACCGCAGGGAGACTCAGCCTCGGAGTGCATGCGCGTGATCCACCGGCCCGCTGCCGGACCCGATCTCCAGCCGGTCCGCCCCGCGCAGGGCCTCTGTCAGCCAGGCCTTCGCGTCCGTCACGGTCGCCAGCCACGACTCCCGCTGCGGCCGCAGCGCGGCGATCGCGGACGACAGCGTGCAGCCGGTCCCGTGCGTGTTCGTGGTCGAGATCCGCTCACTGCCGATTTCCCAGGCGCCGGTGGCATCGGCCAATACGTCCACGCATTCGAAGCCCGTCAGATGGCCGCCCTTCAGCAGCACCTGATTCACCCCACCGGCGATCAGTGCGCTCGCCTGATCCCGCATTTCCGCTACCGATCCAGCGGGCTCGACACCCAGCAGGGCTGCCGCTTCCGCCAGGTTCGGTGTGATCAGCGACGCCTTCGGCAGGATCTGCCGCAGCGCCGTCACTGCCGACGGCTCCAGCAGCGCCGACCCGGCGGTGGCGACCATGACCGGATCGAGCACGACGGGTACGCGGGCCAGGGGCGGGCGGTCCAGCCAGGAGCCCACCAGCTCCACCAGCTCCGCCGACGCCAGCATGCCGATCTTCACCGCATCGATCCGCACGTCCTCGGTCAGCGTCCGCAGCTGCTCGTCGACGAACTCGACGGGCACGGCGTGTACGCCCGTCACCCCGCGCGTGCTCTGGGCGGTGAGTGCGGTGATCACGGTCGTGCCATACGCCCCCAGCGCCGCGAACGTCTTCAGATCCGCCTGAATGCCGGCCCCGCCCGACGGGTCACTGCCCGCGATGCTCAGAGCGACAGGGGGCTTCGTTGGGGTCATGTTGAGGAGGTTAGTTGACCTGGCTTCGAGACGCTCGTTCCTCGCTCCTCAGCCGGCTTCGAGACGCTCGTTCCTCGCTCCTCAGCCGGCGTCGAGACGCTCGTTCCTCGCTCCTCAGCCGGCTTCGAGACGCTCGTTCCTCGCTCCTCAGCCGGCTTCGAGACGCTCGCTCCTCGCTCCTCAGCCAGCGTCAGGGCTTGAAGCCCGGGACGGTCTCGCCGAGCCAGGTCAACACGGCCGGGCCGTGGCCGACCCAGCCGGAGAAGTTGTGCCCACCGCTGGAGTCGATCACCGCAGTGACCGACAACGGGGGCTTCACGGCCTTGAGGAACTGTTCGGTGCGCGGCCACGACTGGGTGTCTTTCCTCGATGACTGCACCCAGAGCGCGACCGCGGGCGGCTTGTCGCCGGCCATCTTCACCAGGTCATACCCATCCGCGCGGGCGTCGCCGGCCGGCCAGGGCGCGGGTCCGACCCACCAGGGCTGGTAGTAACCCCCCAGGGCCGCCGCCGCCCCGAACGTCTCCGGATGCCGCATCGTCAGCATCGTCCCGCACCAGCCGCCGAGGGAGAACCCGAGCCACGCGGCATTTGTGCGCCCGGGAGCAGCCCGCAGATGGCCCGCCACGAACGCGGGAACGTCCTTCGCCAGCCACGTCTCCAGTTGCTGCACATCGTCCGGCCCGGTGATGCACTCGGTGTCGGCGCCCGTGGGCGTGATGTTGGGAATCACGGTGATGAACGGCTTGATGCTTCTGGCCCGGACCGCGTTGTCGCCCATCTTCTGGATGTCGAAGGCCTCCAGATATTGCTGCGGGCTGCCCGGGAAGCCGTGCCCCGCGTACACGACCGGGTAGGTCTTCGCCGACGACTCCGCCGCGAAATAGTCCGGCGGCAGGATCACGGTGACATTCCACGTCTGGTGCCCGACCGAGGTCGGCACGTCGAACCGCTGGATCCGATCGCGGGTCGGCAATGGCGGCAGCGTCGCGGCCGGGGGAGGAGCGGCCGGCGCAGCCCCTTCGGCCCCCTCGAACGGCGATCCGGCCCCGTAGTTGTCGGTCGTGCTCTGCGCCGACTGGAACAGGTCGCCGACGCTGGAATACCACCCGTTCTGCCGATTCAGCACCAGCCCCACCGACGTGACCATCATCACCCCGGCCACCAGCACGGCGACTCCGTTGAGGAGGGTGCCTTTCCAGTTCCGAGGGGTACGCGACGTCAGCCACGCTCCGGCGACGAGGGCGACGAGCGCGAGCGCTCCGGCCAGCCAGTAGGCCGCATCGCTCAGCAGGTCCATCGGGGTCCTTCATCCGTTCCACATGTTCGGTCACCGTGGCGAGAAGGGACATACTCGAAGCCATGGTGTCCGGTGCGAGGTTACTCCCGAGACGGGTACGCCCGCGTCAGCGCGCAGCTGTGGGTTTGCTGTGTCTTGCGCTGGTGGCGGGCTGCGGGCAGGCACCCAGCGAGGCCACAGCTCCGCCGACCCCGACAGCTGCAGCGACGGCGCCCGCGCCCTCGCCGGCGGACACCCCCTCGGGCTCGCTTACCGCACCCGACGAGCCGACCCGGCCGACCGGGCGGGCGGGCGTACCGGTGCGGAAAATCGTCGGTCTCGGCGACTCCGTCATGGGCGGGACGGGTTGTGAATGCGAAGGGCCGGTCGATGCGCTCGCCACCCGACTGGAGCAGCGCCCGGGCGCCGAGCGCATCGCGCGGGTCAATCTCGGCACCGACGGTGCGACCACGGCCGACGTGGGCGACGTCATCGAGTCGGAGGACTGGCAGCCCGACCTGAAGGATGCGGATGTCATCGTGATCATCGTCGGCGCCAACGACCTGACCGAGGCGTACGACGCCTGGTCCGAAGATCCCGAGAACACCGAGCCGGTCGACGACGCGCTGGCCCAGCTCGAGACCTCCCTGCCCGATCTCCTGGCCCGAGTGAAGACCGCCCACGGCGCGAAGCCCGCGACCTATCTCGTCGCCGGCTATTGGAACGTCTTTGCGGAGGCGAGCGTGGAGGACGTGCCGGAGGGGTACGCCGGCTGGTCCCGTCAGGTCACCGAACGCGCCAACACGGTCATCGAGACCTCGGCCACAGACGCCGGCATGACCTATGTCGATCTGGTCACACCGTTCCGGGGCCCGAGCGGGGACGGCGATCCGACTCCGTTCCTCGCCGACGACGGCGATCATCCCAACGAGGCCGGCGTCGGGGTGATCGCCGACGCCCTGGTGGCGAAGGTGCCGTAGCTCAGCCTGCGGCCATCGCGTCGAGACCAGCCTGGATCTCGGCGTCGGTCTTCGCGACCTTGCGCGTCATGACCGTCCAGCGCACGCCGAACGGGTCCCTGATCGATGCGAACCGATCGCCGGTGACGTCGAAGTCGCCGAGTGGCTCGCGTACGGTCGCGCCGGCGGCCTCGGCCTTGGCCACCGTCGCATCGCAGTCGGAGACATAGATCGCGAGCGAGTAGGGGACGGCATCGTCCGCGGTGTCGAGCGTGATCATGCGATAGGCGTCGTTGGCATCCATCAGCTGGAAGCGCCCGGATTCGAGCTGCATCTCGCAGTGCCAGATCTCCCCGCCCGGGCCGGCCATGCGCGCCACGACCTCGGCGCCGAAGACATCCTCATAGAACGCGATCGCCGCCGGGCCGTCGGTGACGACGATCATCGGAGTCAGGGTGCTGTATCCATCAGGTCGATAGTTCGTCATGCCCCCAGTCTTTCTAGGCTGTCGGTCGTGGGGCTTGAACATCTGCGACACCTTGCCCGGCCCGGTCGCGTACTCGATCCGCACCGCAACGCCGGGCACTGGTCCAGCGGGCGCGATGGAGTCGGTGGCGAGCTGGGGTCCTTGGTCAGTCACCTGTGGTGGGTGCGCTGGGACGCGCCCGAGGGATTCACCCAGCGCGTCCTGTCCGACCCCGTCATCCACCTCACGATCGAGGAGGGCTCCGGGCCGGTGCACGGGTTCGAGACGCCCGCCCTGCTCGTCCACGGAGTTGTGCCGAAGGTGTTCGAGGTGGCCCTCCCGGCGACGGGGCGTGTGACCGGGGTGGCATTCCAGGCGGGCGCTCTGCCAGCGGCGTTGGGGCTGGATGCGACCGACTTGACCGGCCGCGTCGTGCCTGCCGAAGACGTCTTCGGGGACAAAATAAAAGAGCTCGTTGACGTCCTTGTCTCCGAGCCTGCGGAGAGCATACGCCGCGAGCTGCTCGCAGCCTGGCTCATCCAAAGAATCAACACCGATTTCCTCCGGGATCGAACCTTCCATGTGGTAAGGAACGCGTCCGATCTTGTCGACCGGGGTGACTTCGTGCGCGTCGACGATCTGGCCGCGGCGGTCCATGTGAGCGCGCGTACGCTCCAGCGCGCGTATGGGCGTCTCGTCGGGGTGTCCCCGCTCTGGGCCATCCGGCGCCGGCGCCTCCAGCGGGTCGCCGAACGCATGGATCGGGGTGAAGCCGAGGACCTCGCCGCCCTCGCGGCCGAACTGGGTTTTGCCGATCAGGCACACCTGTCCCGCGAGTTCCGCAACGTCATCGGGCGGTCGCCGTCGGCGTATCGGGGATCGTCGTGAATCATCTTCTTGGTGGGGGCAGATCGGGCGCCTTCATGGGCTGGGGTGGGTGCCAGGACGGGCCCGGTCGGCTTGTCTTTCCGCTGCGCGGGCGTGAACGGGGGCTCATTCAGCTTGCCCTCCCGCTGCGCAGGCGTACCCACCCTTCAGAATCGGCCGAAAACGTGAAATCACGGGCGAGAAGCCGTCAGTCAGCTTGCGTTCACCGTAGTCAGCGTCCTTTTGCCGCTTGAGCTTGGGCTCCCTCGGGCCCGAAATCCACCTAGCTTGTCCTCGCCGACTCCGCCCCCGGTGCACGGGGCGCTGGAGACGCGAGGACAAGCTGATTGAGATGGGGCGCAAGCTCAAGAGGTCAACGGGAGCTGAAGCGGCAAGGGGGAGCTGAAGCGGGTGACGGGAGCCCACGGCCAAGGAGCTGAATGGGTTAGGGGGAACTGCAGCGGGTCAAGCCGAACTGCAGCGGGCGTGGGAGCTGCAGCGACAAGGGGGAGCTGAAGCGGGAGACTCCTCGTCAACCGCGCGCCGAGTCGAACGCCGCGAGGATCTCGCGCGTGACGGCACCAGGATCTCCCGCTTCCATCACCGCGCGCACCACGGCGACACCGTCGACACCTGTCGCCGCGAGCGCGGCCACGTCGGCCACACCGATATCGCCGATCGCGACCATGGGCACCTTGGACACCGCGACCAGGGGCGGGTACCCCTCCTCCCCCAGCGGTGGGCGCCCCGAGTCCTTGGTCGGGGTCAGGCGGAACGGTCCGGCACCGATGTAGTCGATCACGTCCGCCACCTCGTTCGCCTGCTCCACCAGCGCGAGCGTCCCTGTCGTCAGGCCGATGATGGCCTCCGGTCCGAGCAGCGCCCGAGCGGCCCGGATGGGCAGGTCGTCCTGCCCGAGATGTACGCCGTGGACGAGCCCGGGTTCGGCGAGCTCTGCGGCGTACGCCACATCGGCGCGGTCGTCGACCACCACCCGGGTCGCCGGGTTCGCCGTGTGAACCGCGCGGGCCACGGCAAGCGTGAACTCCAGGACCTCCCGCGTGGAGAGCACCCGCTCACGGGGCTTGGGCCGCACCTGGATCAGCCCCGAGCCCGCCGCGGCCGCAGCCGCCGCCGCGTCGATGGTCTCCTGGCTCACCCCTGAGGTGATGACATAGCAGCGCAGGTCCAGGGCCTGGGTGGTGCGGCGCTCCGAATCCCTCATCGCTGCGCATCCTCCTCGTCTCGCGCCGAGCCCGGCCCGGCGAGCGTTCCTCGTCACCCTATGTGGTGATGCTTGGCCGGTGCGGCGTCCCATGCAGCACTGGCCAAGCGCGCGAACTCTATTCGGGCGCCCTCTTGAAATCTGTAGTTACGACAACTAATAATGTTGTCACGGCAACATTGCTCTGGAGGTTGAACCATGCATCACACCGTCACCTGCACCCAAACCCTCGACGCCGAACCCGCCGACGTCTGGGCGGCCTGGATCGACATGGAGTCCTATCCCACCTGGGACCCTCGCGAGGAGGAGCTGCGCCTCGACGGGCCTTTCGGCGAAGGGGCGACGGGCTGGTCCAAGCAGGTCGGCCCGAGGCCCGGCACCCGGTTCACGATCACCGACGTGGATCCCGGCCGGGGCTTCACGACCACCTGTCCCTTGCCCGGCGGCGCCCTCGAAATCCGCCATCGGATCGAGGGCGGCACTCCGACGGGTGTGCGGGTCGAGAAGACCTATACCGCTCGCGGGCCGATGACCCTGGCGTTCCGGCTGGTCTTCGCGCGGGGGATTCGGGCGAGTACGCCCGGCACGTTCGCAGCCCTCGAGGCCGAGGCGCGCTCCCGGAGCCTGCGGTGACCCCTGAGGGCTCCGGTGCGACCCCAGAGGCGGTTGGCCCCCTGGCCAGCACCGGCTATTGGCTGCATCGCATCAGCCTGGCGTGGCTGCGCGACCTGGATGCGGCGCTGACGCCACTCGGGCTGACCCACACGCAGTTCCTGGTGCTGGGAGCCGTGGGCTGGTTGAGCCGGGAGAACGAGACTCCTCGGCAGCAGGCCGTGGCGGATTTCGCCGGAGTCGACCGGATGATGACGTCCAAAGTTCTGGCCGCACTGGAGAAGGCTGACCTGGTGGAGCGCGTACCCGATCCGGACGACGCCCGCGGACGGTTGTGTCATCTCACCCCGGTCGGCCGTGCCACTCTCGACGCCGCCACCAACGAGGCCCGCCACGTCGATGCCGAGTGGTTCGACGACCTTCACCTGCGCGACAGCCTCCGGCGGCAGCTCGCTCGCCGGGGCTGACGCGCGGAGGGATCAGCCGGCGCTGGTGTCCGTGCCCGAGCTGCCGTAGGTCCCGGTGCCGGAGCCGGACGAGCCCGTCCCGCCCGAGGTGCCCGTCCCGCTCGAGGTGCCGGTGCCGCCGGAGGTGCCCGAGCCCGTGCCCGAACCCGCTCCGCCGGTAGCCCCCGTGGTGGGCTGGCTTCCCGTGGTCGCGCGGGTCGTGGGCTGGGTCGAGGCGCCGGTGGTCGGGGCGGTCGTCGCGCCCGTGGTCGGGGCGGTGGTCGCGCCGGTCGTGGGCTCGGTGGTGGGTTCGGTCGTGGCGCTGGCCGAGGCCTCCGGCGTGGGGGCCGCGCTGGGGTCGCGATCGCTCTGGCGCTGCTGCTCGGTCGGGCCTGTATGCGTACGCGTCGCCGGCTCGCCGCGGGAAATCTGGCTCACGGTCGTACCTTCGCCGCCGGAGACCGATTTGCCCGTGAACGCCTCGAACCCGGTCACCACCAACGCCGCCAGGATGAACACCGCGGCCGCCGTGGCAAGAATCTTGAAGGGGGAGAACCAGCGCTTGTCCTTCGCTCCCTGAGCCGCAATGGCAGCGGTCGGCAGCGCGCGTGTCTTGTCAGCCGCACCGAAGAGCGCCGTCGGATCGTCCGCATCGGCTTCCTTGAGCGCCGTCGCGACGGTCACCGGAACGGTGCCGCCCAGCTTCAGCCGCGCGCGTACGCTCCCCAGCCCGTCCCTGGTCTTGTCCATGCTCCGCGTATACAGCGCACCGCCCACCGCGATCGTCACACTCGTCAGCGCGGCACCCGCCACGGTCCCGGCCAGGCCGAGCTGGCCGCCGAGCATCGCTGCGGTCACGGACGCCAGCGCGCCACCGACCACAGCGGTCGGCTTGAGTCCGAGGAACGGTTCCTTCTCCTTCTCCTCGGCACCTGATTCAGGGCTCGCCTCCCCTTCGGCGATTGGCACCGAAGCCCCCGGGGCCAGGGCATCCGCCCGGGTCGTGGGGTCGAGTTCGGTCACCAAACCGACGGGCCTGTCGAAGGGCTCGCCGGTGGGGAAGCTGGTGTCGAAATCCTTGGTTGAACGCATCTGTGTCCTGTGTCGGTGTTGTTGGGGTGTGCGCCCGAGGGCGCCTGTCCGACGCCTCATCGGCACGACCACGGTAGTTCGCCGACTCCCTCATTCAATGGGCCTGTTCCGGAGCAGGGGACAGCCTCGGACCATGGGCCGACCCGGGCTTCGAACGCCTGCTCCCGGGGTGGCAGCGCCTCCCCGTCGAAGGGGGACGAGGCTCCCCGACAACGTGATTCGTGTTCGCCCCCGGCAGACGAATAATCCCTTGCCCCACCGGGATCGGAGGCCTAGCGTTGGTGTCACGCAGGAAAGGAGGTGGTCGATCAATGATGTTTGATCGGACTTGTGAGGTGGCTCGCCGCTGAGGCGTCCACTCGGTCAACTCATCCGAGCGTGACCGTTGCGGACCGTGGCGAATTCACCCGAGCCACCGGACCCGTGGGAGCCGACTTGGTCCAGTCGGCAGCGCACAGCGCATCCCACGGGTCTTTACATTTTTCCCGCTCGATCCGTCTTATTCCGGCATCACTTGCCGAACTTCTTGTGCTGCTCCGATACTTTGTCTGTTTAGCGACAAAGAAGGGGCCAGCGTGAGCGGGACGGAGCGTCCGATGCCTGAGACTTCCCTGGCGGGAGTCCTGAATGAGTTGGTTCTGGGCGATCCCACGATCGAGCAGGTGCTCGACCGGGTCCTCGACCTGGCGATGCGGCTGATCCCGCACGTCGACGGTGCCAGCATCACGCTGTTCCGGGCCGACATGAAGCCCTACACGTTGCGCGCCTCCGACGAGTGGGTGCGCACGGTCGACAAGCTGCAGTACGAGCTGCTGCAGGGACCCTGCATCGAGGTTGCCGCCACGAGTGCGCCCACCTCCGGCAGCGCGGATCTGGCCTCGTCGACGGACTGGCCGGTGTTCGGTCCGGCGGCCTCCGAGGCGGGCGTACGCTCGCTGCTCGCGGCGGGTCTCTCCGCCCACCCGGACCCCAATGTCCCCACCAGCCCGCCCGGGGCCCTCAACCTCTATTCGAGGCACTCGGCCGCGTTCACCGCAGAGGAGCGGGAGGAGGCCCTGCTCCTGGCGGCCATCGCCGGAATCGGCGTCCAACTCGTGGCCGCGCGCAACGACGTCGAGCGACTGCGCGAGGCCCTGTCGAGCCGCGACGTCATCGGGCAGGCGAAAGGCATTCTGATGGAACGCCATGGCGTCGACGATGCCGCCGCTTTCACGATCCTCCGTCGTGCGTCGAACGACCTCAATGTGAAGCTCCGCGATGTCGCAGCCGAGCTCGCGGCATCAGCCGGGCTAGCTCCGGACGTGACGCCGAGGAACGGTTCGCACGCGGACCGACCCGCCAAGAAGTGAACCTGCCGAACTCGATTCCTGCCCTGTGATTGACTGGGTACAAGTGCGTGGTCGAGCAGAAGTGCCATGTGTGGATTTCAGCCCGAATGGTTTCTGTCTCCATGCCCCACGACCTGTCTGCGGTCCCTGCAGACTCTCTCCGCCCGCAACGGTCGACCCTCGACCACTGCGTTGACACGATCCTTTCGCCCGCGCGCCATGACTCGCCGGACGATGTAGCCGCGCTCGTCGCCGAGGTGGTGATGGTGGCCCTGCCGCTGGCGGACTCCCTGGCCCGGCGCTACCAGGGCCGCGGCGTCGACCCGGACGACTTGCTCCAGGTGGCCCGGCTGGGCCTGGTCAAGGCCGCGCAGCGCTATCGCCCCGGATCGCCCGGCGGATTCTCCGCGTACGCCATCCCCACGATCACCGGCGAGATCAAGCGCCACTTCCGTGATCACCAGTGGCTGGTACGCCCACCCCGCGCGATCCAGGACCTCCGCCGCCGCGTCGCCGATTGTCGAGGTGCTCTGAGCCAGGCGCTGGGGCGTACGGTCACCGACGAGGAGATTGCGCGCGAACTGGGGATCGACGCCGATCTGGTGCGGGCTGTGGTGCTGGCCGGGGGCGCCTATGGAGCCACCTCCGACGAGGCTCTGGCCGAACACCCGGTGCGCGAGCATGGCTTCGATCACGTCCTCGGCTACCTCACGATGCAATCGCTGCTCGACCGCCTGGACGAGCGGGACGCGCGCCTGTTCCTGCTCCGCTTCGTCGAGGGCTGGAGCCAGTCGGCGATCGCGGCCGAACTGGGCGTCAGTCAGATGCAGGTATCACGCCTCCTCGGGCGCCTGACGCTGCGGATTCGGCGCGAACTGGGAGCTCAGGACCCGACAGACTGACTCCGTTCCCTTGGTCCTGCGACCGAGATCCGCGCGCCAGCGGGGAGTATGAGGCGTCGCATTCGGCATCCAGAGCTCTGCCTGGGCATCCGGGCGGGCCAGCAGGCAACAGCGCAACAGGGTGGCGGGGGCGAGCCCGCCGGCGAGGTCGACGAGCCAGGCATCCGGGCCCGCGGTCGCATAGGCCGCGAGCCAGCCGTCCGCATCCAGCGTCTCCGCCCCGGCGGGCCAGCCGAGCTGTGCTCGCACCTGGGGTGACAGGGACCGATGCGCGTCAGCGGCCAGAGTGAGGGTCCGCTCCAGCGACTCGCGGGCGAACTCCTCCGACTGGCCGAGCTGCTCCAGGCGGTGGATGAGCGGCGCGCCTGCGGCGATCATCACCATCAGCTCGGGGTCGGGAGAGGGATGGCGCTGGGCGTTGTCGAAGGCTTCGACGAGGTCCGGCGGCACCACGTCCGACAGGGGCACCAACAAGCGGGTGTGGTCGATCATGAGCCGAGGGCCGGCAGCGGTGGACGTGGGCAAGAGGACCTCCTTCGAGGCCTGAATACCCCACCATGCCCCTCCTCAAACCTCAAGGAGCCCCAGATGAGAACAACATCATCCGTATTTGTTCGGCCAGCCCGGGATTCGCCGCCAGCGTGAACGCCCAGCCCTCCCGGCTACCGGCCTCCAGGCCGCTCACAACGGCCCCCGCTTCCCGGGCTATGAGGGCACCCGCGGCGTGGTCCCAGGGGTGGAGCCCGGTCTCCCAATAGGCGTCCAACCGGCCCGCGGCCACCCCGCACAGGTCGAGGCTCGCCGCGCCCATCCGCCGCAGGTCGCGGACCCGGCCGATGACCCGCGCAGCGATCGCCGCCTGTTCGAGGCGTCGTTCTGCGGCGTACGCGAAGCCGGTCGCCACCAGCGCCGACGCGAGTTCCGACCGGGGCTCCAGCTCGAGCGGACGGTCATTGAGCGTGGCACCCACCCCGGCCGCTGCGGCGTACATCTCGCGGGCGAGCGGGTTCACCACGCAGCCCGCGAGCGTACGCCAGGTCGCCGGGTCGGGATCGCCCTCGACGACAGCGACGGAGACCGCCCAGGCGGGGATGTCGTAGAGATAGTTCACGGTGCCGTCGATGGGATCGATGACCCACGTCAGCCCGCTGGTCGACGCGACGCCCTCGCCCTCCTCGCCCAGAATCCCGTCATCGGGACGGGCGCGGAGGAGCTCGGAGACCAGGTACGCCTCCGTCTCCTGGTCGGCCCGCGTCACGACATCGGTCGGCGTGGATTTCAGCCCCGTCAGCTCGACGCCCTCGCGGCGGGCCCGGGCGGCGCGCTCGGCGGCCTCCGCGGTGACGCGCCGCGCCAAAGTCAACAACGAATCGTTCACGGACGGCTCCCCGGGGGCAGGTGATGTCGCACTGAGCGTACTCGGCAGGAATTGCCCGGAATGATCGAAGGCCGAAGGGCGCATCCGGGGGATCGAACGGGCGTACGCTCCCGCCATGGGTTATTTCGGCAATGTCGTGACCTACGAGGAAGTCGTGCGCGCGCTGCGCTATCGGATCCTGGAGGAATACAAGGAGGGCGCCGAGTACGCCCGTCTGGCCGCAGTCGGCGAGGCGATTCTGCGTGAGCACGTGCCCGAGAGCCACAAGGTCGGCGACCCCTGCCCCAAGTGCGGGACCGAGGCGTTTCCGTGCGAGATCATCGTCGACTACGTGGCCCATCCCGACTGATTCCCGACGCGTCCCACCGCTAGGGTTGGCGGCATGATGCAGAACCTTCGGGAATACATCGATCGGCTGCGCGCCGAGGGCTACACGGTCGGCAATGCCAAGGATGAGGATCCCGACCTGATCGACCCGGGTGGCAAGGCGGTCGAGACCTGGGAAGAGGACTATCCGTATGACACGCGGATGTCGCGTGACGAATACGACGAGATCAAATATCAGCTCCAGGTCGAGCTGCTGAAGGCGCAGTACTGGTCGGAGGACAATGACCTCCGCCACATCATCATTTTCGAGGGCCGCGATGCCGCCGGCAAGGGTGGCACCATCAAGCGCTTCACCCAGCACCTCAATCCGCGGATGGCCCGTGTCGTCGCCCTGGCCAAGCCCAGCGACCGCGAGCGCGGGCAGTGGTATTTCCAGCGATACATCCAGCACTTCCCGACCTTCGGGGAGCTCGTGATGTTCGACCGGTCGTGGTACAACCGGGCCGGCGTCGAGCGCGTCATGGGGTTCTGCACCGATGACGAATACGAGCAGTTCATGGCCCAGGCGCCGGCGTTCGAGAAGATGATCGTCGAGTCGGGTATTCACCTGACCAAGTTCTGGTTCTCCGTGACCCAGCACGAGCAGCGGACCCGGTTCGCGATCCGTCAGATCGACCCCGTTCGTCAGTGGAAGCTGTCGCCCATGGACCTCGAGTCCCTCGACAAGTGGGAGGCGTACACGAGTGCGAAGGAGCAGATGTTCCTCCGCACCGACACCGACTGGGCGCCCTGGACGACGATCAAGTCGAACGACAAGAAGCGGGCGCGCATCGAGGCGATGCGGGCGTTCCTGGTGCAGTTCGACTATCCGGACAAGAACCACGAGATCATCGGCACTCCCGACCCGCTGATCGTCCGACGCGGTCGGGACGCCGTCGGCGACTGACCGGAAGGGCCCATTAGGCGCGGATCAACTCCGCGTACTTCATGCCTGCCTCAAAGCGGGAACGGGCCCCCAGCACCTGCCGTACGCAGGCCATCTCGCTCCTGATCGAGCGGGCGGACAGGCCGAGTTCGCGGCTCACCTGCTCGTCGGTCAGGCCGTCGGCGAGCATCTCGAGCACCCGGCGCTGCCGGTCGGTGAAACGGTTGATCGTGATCGCGGCGGTGTCGGTCAGGGGAGCGGCCGTCGCCCAGATCTGCTCGAAGCGACTCGCTGCCATGCGGATCAGGGCGGGATTGTTGATGCGCACGGATTCCGGCTCGCCGCGGCCGAGGACGCCCGTGAGTTCGACCAGGGCGATCTTGCGGTTGACGATCGTGAGGCGCTTGGTGGCGCGTTCGGACAGGCGCACGTCCACGCCCTCCTCCGACAGCGCCACAAGATGGTCCAGCGTGGGACCGGTCGCGATCTCCGGCGGAACGAGGACCCGGGTGGCCCGGGCCCGGGCGGAAGGGCCCTGGGGGCGGGGGCCGAAACGCGTGATGATCGAGAGTCGCTCGCTGGCGCGCATGCCGTCGAGCTCGGAGAGCTTGCGGCGCATCGCGGGCATGCCGGACATGAACCGGACATCGATGCCGGCGCGCTCGAGGCAGGCACTGCGGAACTGGCGCAGGAACGGGTCGACCGCCGGCGGTTCGGGGCTGATAACGGTGGCGGACACGGCTCTCCTCCCGGGTGGAGCGCCGCAGTTCGGCGCACGTCTGGGACCCTAGGTGAGCCGGATGCGAAACCTCCTCTTCCCGGGGGCGGAAGTTTCCTTCCTGTTCCGGAGTGTGCTCTGACCAGGGGGAACGCCCTGGTTTCCGTGTTCAGCTTCCGGAGATTACTGACCAGTAGCACAATGGGAGGATGATCGGACGTCTCCACCATGTTGTGCTGCCCAGCCGTGATCCGCGGCAGGCCGCGCAGTTCTGGTCGCGCATCCTCAGCCTCCCGATCGTCGCCGACTCCGGCGACCGGGTTATCGTGGCGGCCAACGAGGCCGCGCCCGGTCTGGCGTTCCAGCGATTGGCCCAGCTCGAGCTCGCCGACCGCGGTGAGCATCCCGACCGTGAACAGGGCAGGCCGGACGCCCCCGTGCTGCAGATCCTGGTGAATGACCTGGCGTACGCCATCGACGAGGTCTGGCGAGCCGGCTGCCACCCGATCGAAGGCCGGGATGATCTGTTCGCCGATCCGGACGGCAACCGGTTCCGGCTGATCCCGCGCGTCGTGCCACCGCCGCCCGAACCGCATGCCTGGCGCCGATTCGTCGCCATCGGTGATTCGGTCAGCGAGGGCATGGTCGACCCCGACGGTCGCGGCCAGTGGATCGGCTGGTCGGACCGTTTCGCCGCCCATATCTCCACGAGCCAGACTGAACCGCTCGAGTACGCCAACCTCGCCATCTCCGGCTATCGCGTGCACGACATCAAGACGCAGCAATTCGATGCCGCCCTCGCGATGGAGCCGGACCTGCTCAGCATCGTCGGCGGGGTCAATGACGTGATCTCGCTGCGGCCCGACTTCGACCAGATCGAGGCGGACCTTGAGGTGATGTTCGCCCGGGCGCGAGCGAAGGGCATCACCGTCATCACGTTCACCTTTCCCGACATCTCCCGGGTGAATCCGCTCGCGACGGTGGTCCGTGACCGGCTGCGGACGCTGAACGCCATTACGCGTCGTCTCGCCTGGGAGCACGGGGTCCTGTTCGTCGACTTCGAATACATCGACGTCGCCGGCGACCCCCGCGTCTACGGCGAGGACCGGCTGCACATCAACACGCTCGGTCATGTCCGGGTCGCGGCGGGCATGGCCTGGCTGCTCGGGCTGCCCGGGTTCGATCGCAGCTGGGCCGTCGGCATCGACGATCAACCCGGCGAGACCAGCGGCGGGGCCACGGATCACCCCCGCGCGGGTGCCCGGTCACACCTCGACTGGGCCCGGCGCCATTTCGGCCCGTGGGTCGTGGCGGGTCTGCGCGGCAAGGAATACAGCCAGGGCAAGGAGTGCAAGCGCCCGGCCCTCACCCACGTCGAGGTCCGCCCCGACGAGTGATCGCCCCGCGCAGGCAGGCGGGCAGAGTGCTCAGGCCGGCGGGGGCGCGAACTGGGCCTGCACGTCGGCGATGCGACCCTGCGGATCGAAGGCGACGCGGACGTTCCCCTCGGGGAACCCGATGTTGAGGGCCGAGAAGTTGGGCTCCCATCCATAGGGGAGGTTGCGGGCCTGGGCGTACCCCTGCACTGCCCGGCGATGGTCGTGCACCCAACCGGGGGCGGAGATGGCGCTCATGAGAATGCGGGGGAAGCGGATGCCGCTCGGCGGGGCGGGCATGAACCCGGCCGCGTCGACGAGCATGACGACCCGCGTACCGCCGCCGGCCATGATCTGGGCGGTGGGGATGCCGCTGATACGGCATGAGACCGCCGCCATCCGGGTGGCGAACTCGGCGAGGCGATCGGTGCCCGGCTCGTCATCCGGCACCGGGAGTTCGCCCGAGGCGAGCTCCGGGATGCCCCGACTCTCGCCGAACTCCCGGATGCGCTGCGACATGGCCACGACGGGGGAATCGGTGAACTGGGGGTTCGCCCAGGCCCAGAGGGCCGACCGCGGGTTGTCGGCCACCGAGCCGAGCAGGTGGATGCGCGCCACGACCTCGTCGCGCTTGTGGAGCTTGGGGACATAGGTGATCTGCTGCCGCGGGAGATCGAGCGTCATCTGCTCCGATCCACCGCCGGTCTGCTGGGTGATCCAATCGACGAAAGCTCCGTGATCCTCGACATAGACCAGGATCGAGTCGTCGAGCACGTCGTTGATAGTCAGTCCGCTCACACGGGCCACTCTATGCAACGAGGCCCCGGGTCAATTGCGACGGCGCCGATCGACGAGCTGCGCGCGGGCGAATCGGCCGACGGTCAGGGTGTCCCAACCGTCGAAGGCCGCACCGACGCCGCCTCCCAGCACCGGCACGCGCTTCGTCATGGCCACGACCACCCGCTTGCCGGTGACGCGCGCCAGGAGGTCGGCGGCGACCCGGTCGGAGATCTTCTGGTCGAGCGCGTGGTCGAACACCGGCGCCGTCGCCACGACGAGTGGGGAGGTCGGCAGGTCGTCGTCGCCCAGTGTCTTGTCGAGGTTGTCGCCGATGAGGCACATCGCGATAGCCGTGCGCACGCGCGGATCGTCGATGTCGTAGCCCCGCAGGTGGGCGATCGTCGCAACGAGCCGCGCCTGCAGCACCGCCACGCCCGCAATGTTGGCGGGCATCGCGAAGAACGTCGTGAGGACGCCGCCGATATTGGTGACGAACCCCTGTCCGCCGGCCATGGTCACGTGAAGTTGCATGAGGGCCTCGATGGCCGCCTCGGCGTCGCCATGCTTGCGCAGCTGGTTGGCAGCGGATTCTTTGGCGGGTGGCAGAGCGCTGTAGCCGTCGATGGCCAGTGTCAGGACTTTGCGCAACACGTTGCCGGCCGCGCTCGGGACCTTGCCCAGGGGGACCAGGCTGCCGAAGGAATTGCCGTTGCCGGTGGCCATGTCCACCTCTCCTCGCTGCGGCTGCAGTGATGGGCCGCACAGCCACTTTACGCAGCCACGGAAGCGCGCGGCTCGGTGCTGTCCCCGAAGTTCCCCGGATTCGGATCCTCGGGCGTGAGGAATCAACCAATGGAAGTGCGGATCGGCACGCCGTGGCTTCGATGGCACACTGGCCGCGTGAACCTCCCTGATCCCTCCGACCCGAGGACGTGGCCCGCTCGCGACCTCATCACGGCGTCGATCGGGATGGACCCGGACTTCATTCTCCGCGCGTACGCCCGCGGTCTCTTCCCCATGCCCATGGGTTATGGGGCGATCGGTTGGTTCTCGCCGGTGCGACGCGGCATCCTGCCGCTTGATCCTCCCTCGGACGCTGACTGCACCCAGGGTGGCCTGCGTGTGAGCCGGTCGCTGCGCAAGACCGCGAAGCGCTATTCGATCACCATCGATACCGCATTCGACGAGGTCCTCGACCGCTGTGGTGATCCCGACCGCGAGCACGGCTGGATCGATGACAGCGTCCGCCTCAACTATGGCGAACTCCATCGCCGCGGGCATGCCCACTCGATTGAGGCCCGCGACGCCGATGGCCGTCTCGTGGGTGGTCTCTATGGCATCGGCATCGGCGGCTTCTTCGCCGGTGAATCCATGTTCCACGACCCGGAGCGGGGCCGGGATGCCTCCAAGGCAGCCCTCATCGCGCTCGTCGGCCTGCTGACCCGCGACGGCGCGCCCGGGCGCCTGCTCGACGTGCAGTGGCGCACCGACCATCTCGCCACCCTCGGCGTCATCGAGATCCCGCGCGACGACTACCTCGCGCGCCTCAAGCGCGCCCTTCAGTTGCCCGAGCCGCAATGGACTGTGTTGGACTGAGTGGCCGTGTCAGACTGAGTCATGCCCGAGATGCCCGAGGTCGAGTCGCTGCGCAGGTTCCTGATCGAGCGGTGCGTCGGGCGGGTGTACGCGCGATTGGAACTCACGGCGTTCTCCGCCCTCAAGACCTTCCAGACGCCGCTCACCGCCCTGGCGGGTCTCGAAATCGATGACGTCGTGCGCCGGGGCAAGTTCCTCGCGGTGTCGTCCGACGGGCTCTGGCTGGCTTTCCATCTGGCCCGCGCCGGGTGGCTGCGCTGGAAGGACGCGATGCCCGACAAGCCCGCTCGTCCCGGTCGCGGGCCGCTGGCGCTGCGCGTCGTCCTCGATGACGGGTCGGGTTTCGAGCTGACCGAGGCGGGTACGCAACGCAAGCTCCAGATCCACGTCGTGTCGGATCTGTCGGAGGTGCCCCAGATCGCCACGCTCGGACCGGATCCTCTGGCCGACGACTTCACCGCAGAGGTGTTCGACGAGATCCTCACGAAAGCCGGCCGGGCCCAGCTCAAGGGCGTTCTCAAGGATCAGAGGATCATCGCGGGGGTGGGGAATGCGTACTCGGATGAGATCCTCCACGCCGCGAAACTGTCGCCGTTCAAACCCGCGAACGGACTCGACGACGAGCAGCGGGCGCTGTTGTTCGAGGCCCTGCGCACCGAGCTGACCGAGGCCATCGAGCGCTCGGCCGGTCTGGCGGCGAAAGACCTCAAGGGCGAGAAGAAGTCGGGGCTCCGCGTACACGGGCGGACGGGGGAGGCCTGCGCGGTCTGCGGTGACACGATCGCCCAGGTGTCGTTCGCGGATTCGTCGCTGCAGTATTGCCCGACCTGTCAGACCGGGGGCAAACCGCTGGCCGACCGGCGTCTGTCGAAACTGTTGAAGTAGGCGAGCGGGATCAGGGGCGGTGCTGGTCCTCATCGAGCGCCCGGATGATCCCGGCCATGGCCTGCAGCGAGTCCTGCCAGGTGCGGAGCAACTGCTCGTACGCCTGCATCGACGAGGCCGTCACCGCATCGAAATCCCAGCTCTGCACCTGTCGGCCCAGGTCGGAGTGCACTTCCTGGCGCAGCATCTCCATCTGTCGCATCGCCCGCCGGAAATCGGGCGCCACGCCCGCGGGGCCGGCGTACCTCTCCGGCCGCTCGACCCTGTTCACAGTGCCTCGCGATCGAACCGGCGCTCGCACACGCCCGGGGCGGCCGTCAGCAGTTGGCGATGGAGGTCGTCGAGGCTGTCCCGAATGTGGGAAAAAGTGGTGTCGAAGCGGGTGAACGCGGCCAGGAGCGTCCTCGTGTGGCCACAGGCAGGGGCGCCGAGCAGTCGCTCGACCTCCTGATGGAGCATCTCCTGGATGCTCTCGATCCGGTCGCCATAGTTCTCGGTTTTGTCGGCTGCAATCCTCAGGTCGTCCATCGCAACCTTCATGCTGGTCTCCGCATTATCGACGGGTCCTCCCGTTGGGCGGGGCAGGAGGCACACCCAGCGGGGTGCCGCACGCCAGAACGTAAGCGGGGTCAGGGTCAGTCTGCGAGTGCCACGCCCCCGTAAGGAAGGAGAACAACCCGAGTTGAGTACGCGGACCTACGCTTACGTGATCTTCACTACAGAAAGGCGTTCAGGCCGCTCTCAGCTTTGGCAAAGGTTAACAATGGGTGAACAATGGATGACATGAACACGAGCGAGGTCGACTTCCAGGCCGTGGTCGACGACCTGGCCTACCGATACTCAGACAGCTTCTCGCGCGAGGTGATTGTGCGCGAGGTGACCGCCGTGCGTACGCAGCTGGAGCAGAGCGCCCGCAAGCGCCAGTTCCTCGGGATGCTGGTCGCCAAGAAGGCGCGCGACCGGCTGGCCGCTTTGGCCGAGGCCGAGGGTCGGGAGTTCCGCCCGGTGCCGGTCATTCTCTATGCCTGCGTCCACAACGCCGGGCGCTCCCAGTTCGCGGCCTTCGTGACCAAGCGCCTCGCGGGCGACCGCGTACACGTCCGGGCCGCCGGGATGCATCCCACCGGTGACGTCAACCCGGCTGTCGCCGAGGTGTTGGCCGAGCGGGGCATCGAGATCAACCGGGACTTCCCGACGGGTACGCCCTATGACATCGAGGACGCCGCCGACATCGTCGTGGACATGGGTGCCGACCTGCCCAAGTTCCCCGCCCGACGTGTCATCGCGTGGGACATCGAGGATCCGGCCGGGCGTCGCGTCGAGGCTGTCCGCCGCATCTGTGACGACATCGAGCGTCGCGTCCGGGAGCTGCTCGAGGAGCTGGAGATCCCGATCGACGACAGTCAGGCCGAGCCGGTCGCCACGTCCTAGCCCTCCTCGGGCGTCGAATCCTGGGTCGGTTCGGGAGGGCTGCTGTCGGGTCCGCTGCGCCGGGCCCGGTCGACTCCGACCAAGGCGGTCTCGAGGCGTTCCAGCCATGGTTGTTCGTTGGCCCCGACCAGGCGTACGCACCAGCTGAGCGCGTCTGCCCGCGATCGCGCCACTCCGGATGAGACCAGGGTGTCGAGCACGAGCCGCTCCGGCTGGCGCAGGCGCGTCATCATCGGCGTGGCGAGGTGCGTGAACAGCGTGGTGCGATCGCCCTGGCGTACACCCCAGGCGACCTTGCGTCCGAACAGGGCCTCGGCTCGTTCGGCGATGGTGACGCGCTCGGCCCGCGTGCGTTCGCGGAATCGGCGGGCGTCCTCCTCGGCCAGCGTGCCGACCACCACGATCTCGTCGCGATCCACCGTCACCCTTGCCTGGTCGGCGAACCAATCCTCGGGAATCTTCTGGATGAACCAGTCTGTAATCTCCTCCATGCGTTGATTACATAATTACAAGAGTTGGGAGGCAACGGTTTTCCGGTGGATTCACAGGAATCAGCCGGCGAGTACGCCAGCTCTGATCCCGGGCGGGACTCCACGACGTGAATGCTCCGACCTCGCAACGCGTACGCCACGTCCCTCGCCGAAAGCAGCGCACCTTCCGACATCAACGTCACGTCCCTACGTGGAATCCACATTCCGACCGTGCGTCACGTCGGAGCGTGGCTCCCATGTCGTGGAGTGCGAGCGGCCGGGTCAGTGGGAGTGGCCGGTGTCAGTGGGAGTGATCGTGGCCGTGGGAGTGGCCGTGTGAATGCCGGTGGTCGTGCTCATGGTCATGGTCATGGTCGTCGTGATCATGGGGCCGCTGCTCCATGTGCTTGCCGACGACGCCGATGAGCAGGCGTGCCTGGGCCTCGCGTTCGGCGAGGAGCTGGGCCTCGAGGGGATTGTGGACGGCCGCCCGGAGGAGCTGCTTCGTCTCGCGAAGCGCGGCGTCCGGGATCTCCAGCACCGCCTTGGCTACCTCGACCGTGACGTCCTGCAGTTGCTCGTTGGGGACGGCGAGGGTGGCGAGACCGTACGCCACCGCTTCCTGCGCGCCGATGAACCGGCTGGTCACACAGATCTCCAGCGCGCGGGAGTAGCCCAGCGCTCTGACCAGCGGCAAAGTGCCGCCCAGATCGGGGACCAGACCGAGCGACGGCTCACGCATCGCGAGCTGGACGTCCGTGGTCACGATGCGCAGATCAGCGGCAAGCGCGAGCTGGAACCCGGCACCGATCGCATGCCCCTGCACCGCGGCCAGCACGATCGCCGAGCATTCGCCCCACGCCGTGAAGCCCTTCTGGAACGCCTTGATCAGCTCGGTGGTCTCGCCCATGCCGCGATTGGCCGCGACCGACAGCACCTTGGGCTCACCCGGCATCCCATCCGGCGACAACATCCCGCGGTCGAGCCCGGCCGAGAAATCCTGGCCCTCGGCGTTGAGGATGACCAGCCGGATCTCGGGATCCAGCGTCGTCGCGATCTCCGCCAGCGTGTGCCACAGCGTCGGGGTCTGGACATTCCGCTTGTCGGGGTTGCACAGCGTCACGGTCAGGATGTCGCCGTCGCGCGAGGTGCGCAGGCCCGGATGCGTCGGGAGAGAAGTCATGGGCCGCATCCTGCCACCGCTCCGCGACCCCGGGCACGCGCGAGACCCCATGGCCGTGCGCGAGACCCTTGCTCGAGCAGGCGTCTCGATGACGTACGCGGGGTCTCGGGGCGAGGGGTCAGCGCAACAGCGCAGCGAGCCGGCGTACACCCGCCGCGAGGGGTCAGCGCAACAGCGCAGCGAGCCGGCGTACATCCTCGGCGAAGCCCGCCGCGGAGAGCCGACCCGACAGCCGGGAGAACAGCGGCCCCAAGCGCCCGGACACACGTACGCGCTGGATGATGCGCGTGCCCTCGTCGCCGGGGGCGACCCACCAGGAGAAGATCTGCTCGCCACGCCCGGGCTGGGGCTGACGGATCACGACGGAGCGCTCGCCGACGGAGGCGGTGAAGGGCCCGGCGGTGCGGCTGTGGACGGGGCCGAGCCAGCCCCGCGGCACATAGTGACCGTGCCCGGGATGGGTCGCGTCGGGTCCGTCGGTCAGGGTGACGGCGGCGAAGAAGTGGTGCCAGTGGGGGAGCTCGGTGACATCACGCACGATCTCCCACACCTGCTTGGGGGAGGCCGACATCGACTCCGTTTCGGTGGAGAGCCACATACGGCCAGCCTAGGCGTACCCCGCGGTCGAACGGAGGCGCGCCGCTCATCTCCGGCTAGACTCCGCTGCAGTTCGCACCCGCAAGAAGGACGACCACGTGAGCACCCAGATCCCCGATTCCGCCCCCGCGGCGGTCGATCAGGACGTGAACGACTCCCCGGGGTCGGGCGGCCGGGGGTTCTGGCGGGGCTGGTTGCAGTTGATCGAGGCGCCGAAGGGTACGCCCTGGCACCGCCACCCGCGCGTCGCCCTGGCCCTCATCGTGGCGTCCACGGCGATCACGCTCTTCGTGGGGTTCCTGGGCCCGTCGATCATGACCCTGACGCTCGGCCCGCGCGAGAGCCTGATGCCGTCGTGGTATCTCCCGGGCCTCCTCAAGCCCAACCCCTGGATCATCGCGCTGCTGGGCTGGATGCTCGTGATCCTCGGCGCGGCCGGCACGTGGATCGCGCTGCGTGCCCTGGCGGTCGGCTGGCGGCCGGGGATCAAGAAGCTGTACGCCGGCGGCGTCGTCCTCAACCTCCTCACCATCCTCGTCCCGCCGCTGACCTCGGCGGATGTGCTGATGTATGCGGCGTACGGGCGACTCGCGAAGCTGGGCTTCGACCCCTATGTGACCTCGCCGGCCGAGGTGTTCCGCATGCAGTGGGACGAGGTGCTGCGCTGGACCGAGACGCCGTGGCAGGACACGGTCAATGTCTATGGGCCGCTGCTCTATTGGATGCAGTGGGCCGCCAATATGCTCGGCGGCGACAACATGCACGACATCGTGTTCTTCCTGCAGTTGTTCTGCTGCCTGTTCTTCATCGCCGCGTGCACGGTCGTGATCTGGATGGCCCGCGGCGACCATGCCCTGCAGGCCCGCGCGATCATCTGGACGCTCGCCAGCCCGGTCATGATCTGGGCCGTGGTCGCCGGTGCCCACAACGAGGCCGTCTCGATCTTCTTCTGTGTCCTGGCGTTCCTGTTCGTGCGGAAGAACCCCCTCCTCGCCGGCCTGCTGGTCGGCATCGGCTGCACGGGCAAGGCGACCGTCGGGCTCTACGGCGTGGCGATCGCGTGGGCCTATCGCCGGGAGATCAAGAAGTTCCTGGCCTTCATGATCGGCGCCGCGATCCCCAACGTGATCGTCTATCTGATCCTCTATCCGGCGGCCCTCGAACTGGCCTCCAAGAACGCGTCCTATGTCGCGGGCTCGTCCTGGGTCCACCCGGTCCGCCGCCTGCTGGAGCCGTTCCTGGCCGGTGACCTCGTGGCCAACATCGTCTCGGTCCTGGCGTGGGGTTCGGCGATCCTGATCGGCTGGATGCTGTCGCGCGTCCTGCCGTGGCGCTCGCTGCCGGGTGCGGCCCCGGGCGTCGGTCCCGAGAAGGACCCCCTCGTCATCGCAGTCCGCACGACCGTGGTCATTGCGGCTGCCTGGGTGATCACATCGGCGTACTCCCTGGCGTGGTACGACCTGATCTATTTCCTGCCACTGGCGCTGCTCGGGCCGACCAAGCTCGACATGATCGCCCTGTTCCGGGTCGCGGTGCTCAACCTCGCCTATGTCCTGGGGCGCGTCACGTCGATGTCGGCCGTCATGGCCCAGACCAACCAGCGCATCCGCGAGGTGTTCTCGACCTCCGTGTCGATCGCCGTCATCGTGGCGGTCATTCTGTGGTGGCACGAGCACGGGCTCAAGATCGGCAGCCACACCAAGGCCGCCCATGCGGGCGACGAAACCGACGAACCGGCCGTGGCCTCCAGCTAGGCGTACGATCCCGCCATGCCCGCTGCACCACCGCGCCCGCCCCGCCCGGGGTGGTACGCCGATCCCCGCGGTGGTGACGATTTTCGCTGGTGGGACGGGGTGGGTTGGACGTCGTGGCTGGCCGATTCGGAGTACGCCCCGCGCCCGCGTGGTGACGTGCCCCGCAAGGTGCCGGTCCCGGCGCTGGCGCAGCCCCGGTCGCCGCGCTGGCTGCTCGCCGGAATCGCCGTGGCCGTTGTTCTGGTCGCGCTCGCGATCGTGAGCCTCGTCGGTCAGCGAATGCCCCAACGGTCGGAGCCCTATCTGGTCGCCATGCCCTCCGACTCCTCCGGTCCCACCCGGGTCTATCGGGCGATCGAAGTCCGCTCCGCCGATCGGGCCGTGGTCATCCAGGAACAGGTCTGGCTGCCGCTGCCCCAGCGCAGCTATGTCGACAGCAAGGTGGAGGATCTCGAGGGAATCCTCAACCCCGCGCGGGTGGCGTACGCCGATGCCGGCTCCACTCTGACCGCAGCCACGGTCATGGGCATCGTGGAACCGGGGCTCGTCGTGCCCGGGGATATCGACGCCACCGCTCGCCGCATCCAGCCCGCGCTGATGGCGCGCTACGACCCGGGCGTACCCCTGACGCTGGAGGACACCCGGATCGAGCCGTGGCGGGGTCCGATCCCGGACGGGTTCCGGATGACGTTCTTCGCCCGGTTCCCCCAGCCCATCGACGGCAATGACGGGGCCCACCTGACGGTGGTCGTCGTGCCCTGGGACCAGGGCGGGCAGTCGGGACACGCGCTCTGGGCCGCTATCGTGCCGGCGGGCGCGCCCGAGGATGCGCGCCGCGCCGTCACCGATCTCGAACAGGGCATCCGCCGCCTCGACTGAGCCGGCGACCTGCATTGCCCGGACCTCAAGGACGACTTCACCGCGTTCGCTGGCCTTGTCATGCGCGATAGTCAGAGCGTTCCTGCGCCTGTATCGCGGGTAGGCAGGCGAATCACGGCCGGGTCGGGGGAGGCCCGTGAGGGGGAGACAGCGATGCTGCGAGTCGAATTGCGGGTGGCAGGGCTGCCGATGGTGGTTCTGGGCGCCGGCGACGTGTTGATGTTCGGGCGCGCGCCCCAATCGAACCAGCCCGAGAGGGACCCCGGGTCCATGCTGCAGGTGACGCTGCTCGCTCTGCCGCACAGCACGGCGTACACCTCCCGGGTCCTCGGTGAGCTCGTCGTGGGGGAGGACACCGTCCGGCTGCTCTGGCACGGGTCGACCGAGGCCCAGCTGGCCAGCCTGTTCGAAGCACCGGGCGGGGCGCGGCGCGTGACATTGGCGCAGGGGATGTCGGCCCTCCTCGACGAGGGCGAAAACACGGTCACCGTCCTGCGGGGCCGCCAGGGCCTCCTGCCCGGCCAGTTCGATGACCTGATGCTCGAACTCACGGTGACCACGACGGAGACCCCGCCGAGTTATCTGGCGCCGGAGGACAGCGGTCAGGACCTCACCGTGCCCGCCCCGCAGCTGACCCACGGCTCGAAGGAGTGGTTCGTCGCGCTGGCGCTCGCGGAACCCTGGCTCGTCGGCGACGATTCCTATCCGCGCCCACCGTCCAACCGCGAGATCTACGAACGCATCCTCGACTGGCACGGCTACGCCTGGAACCTGGACCGCCCCCAGCGGGTCGACGACGCGATCCGGGCGATCTCGCGCATCGCGTTCGGTCCTCGTGACGACCCGTTCTCCGGCGTATCCGGCCGGCGGATCTCGAATGTTCGCTTCTCCGTCGGCCGGCGCGCGGCCGAGGTGCGGCTCGTGACGGCGGAGGAGCTCGCGGAGGTGTACGCCCGCGCGCGGCGGCCCGACTGACAGCGCGGGTGCCTCGGGGTTCGTTTCGAGGTTCGGACACCTGAGGGCCCCGTGAACCGATGGCAGGCCACAGTGGGGCCCGCAATTCATGAATTTCTCAGGAGGTCGGGCGTGGAGTCCCTCGTGAGCCGGCTCTGTCGGCAGGGTCGGCAGCTCGGCATCAGGCGACCGGGCAGGCAGCGCGTCGCGCAGGCCTCCGTCATCTCCGTGCTGTCTCTCGGCGTCCTCGGTGGCGTAGTCGGCAGCGGCATCGCCGGCACGGCCATCGGGCTGAGCGACGGGACGACCTGGCTCGCCGACGGCTCCCGCGGCGAAGTGCTGCAGTATTCCTCCGCCACCGGCAGCGTCGAGCGGTCCTGGACCGTGGGCCGACCCGGTGATCCGATCAGCGTCGTCCAGGGCGACGGCATGGCGGCGATCCACAACGAGCGCACCGGCGAGGTCTTCACCGTCGACATGAGCGGGCTGCAGGCGGCGGGGACGCGTGCTGCGGGCGCCCACTCCAGGGTGCTGGTCGCCGGGGGCCTGATGGTCATCGTCGACGGTGTCCGCAACACGATCACGCGCGTCGACCCGATCCGCGCGACCGATGTCGGGGAGCCCTGGCGCCTGCCGGGTGCCGCGGTCGCCGATGCCGCCGCCGACGACGAGGGCACGGTCTGGGTCGCATCCACCGACGGCATCGTTCACGGTGTCGCCTGGAACGAGACCGCAGCGCGGTTCGACGAGACCCGCACCGCGACCGTCCACCTCCTCGGGGAGGACGCCGAACTCACGGCCCATTCCCGTGGCGTCACCGTCTTCGGGCCTCGCGCCGGTGTGATCGCCCAGGTGGGTACGCCCCAGGAGGGCTATCGCCAGAGCAACGACCTCGTCGGCATCCGCGCCGCCGTGACCTCCGGGCCCGATGATCTGGTCCCGGGCGCGCTCCCCGGTCGCTCGGCCGTGGTGATCCTCGACCGGGGCCAGGTGCGCCACGTCCCGACGGACGCCTTCGACTGCGTCACGCCGGCCGACCCGGTGTCGTTCAGCGAGCGCGTCTATGTCGTGTGCCGGGGCAGCCAGAAGATCATCCAGCTCACCCGCGACGGTCGTGAGGCCGGGCCGCAGATCCGAACGCCCGGCGACAGCGATGCCATGCCGGTCGCGGGCGATGACCGACTGCTGCTCAACGTCGGCGGTGCCAGGCGTGGCATCGAGATCGGCCGCGCCGGTGGCGTACAACCCTTCGACCGCATCCCCACCGCCAGCGCCCAGCCGGTTCCCGTGCGCTCGCCCGAGACTCCGGCCGGACGCGTCGGATCGGGTACGCCGACCCCGGCGCCCACCGTGTCGCCGCGGCCCGAGGCCTCACCGCCCCCGGTCGATCCCTCCGTTGTTCCGCCCGAATCGGACGCGCCCAGCCCTGCGCCGTCGGTCGACTCCCCGCCCCTGGCCGATGCGACACCGTCGGTGGGCTCCGACTCCCGGGCCGGTCGTGGTGCCCGGGCCGACCGGACGCCCCGGGCCGAACGGGCCCCGCGTGCTGAACGCGCACCTCGGGCGGAGCGTTCGTCCCGCGCCGAACGGGCGCCTCGGGCGGAGCGGGCTCCGCGGGCCGAGCGATCGTCCCGTGCCGAACGGCCGCCGCGCGCCGAACGGCCCCCTCGGGCGGAACGGGCGTCCCGGTCCGAACGCGCCAACCGGGACCGCTGACGTCTCCACCGAAGACCGGTCCCGACAGGTCTTTCCATTCCGGCAACGAGGTTCGTTTCGAATGCCTACGATCGAGACAACGAGGTATGGACAGGACCGAAAGGGGTGCCCATGCGCATCGTCGTCATTGGTGGACACGGAAAAATCGCGTTGCTCCTGGCGCCGCTGCTGACCCAGACGGGTCACCGTGTCGAGGCCTGGATCCGGGATCCCGACCAGGCGGCCACGGTCGAGGCCACCGGAGCCGAGGCCGTCCTCGCCGATGTCGAGCAACTCAACGTCGCCGAGATGACCGAGCGTCTGGTCGGCCGCGATGCGGTGATCTGGTCGGCGGGCGCCGGCGGCGGCAACCCTCGGCGTACCTATGCCGTCGACCGCGACGCCGCCATCCGCAGCATGGATGCCGCCGTGGCGGCGCGGGTGTCGCGCTATCTGATGGTGTCGTACACCCGGTCCGGCCGGGACCCGGAGGTCGGGCCGGACGACAGCTTCTATCCGTACGCCGAGGCCAAGGCCACCGCTGACGCCCACCTGCGCCAGGTGCCGCTGAACTGGACGATTCTTGGTCCCGGTCGGCTCACCGACGGCAATGGCACCGGGCTCGTGGAGGTCGGCCACCACGTCACGTGCGGCGATACCGCCCGGGCCAACGTCGCCCGGGTTGCCCTCGCCGTCATCGGGCGCAGTGACCTCAACGGGGTCAGCCTCTTCTTCCGGGATGGCAATGTTCCGATCGCCGAGGCGTTGCAGGCCGTCAGCGTCGGCTAGCGCGAGACACACTCCCGCGCACCGCCGAATTCGCCGGCGCGCAGGCCCACGACTGTGAAGCAGATGCGGTCCCAGGACGGGTCGATCCGCGTACTCGCCGTGCGCTCGCCCGGCCGGTTGGTGCGGTTGAGGACCGGCTGTTCGCTCTCGTCCTGCGTGACGCCCCAGCCCCAGGTCTCCGGTTCGTCGGCGGAGGGGTCCCAGCGCGCTGTCGCCGTCTCGCCCTCGATCACGATCCGCAGGTGTTGGGGCGCGAGATCGGGGTTGCTGGCGGGCGCGGGGGTGACGGTGGGTTCCTGGGTCGGGGCGCTCATGGGCGACAGCTGCGGGCTGCTCGCCCGCTCGTTGAGCGCCGCCCAGCCGCCGAACATCAGCAGGGCGCCGACGACGGCCCCGGCCATCACGATCACGCTTCGCCGACGCAGCCCCCGGCCTCGTCGGAGGCCGAGCCCCACGATGGGAGGCGGCATCGTGGCGGGCTCGGGGGAGTATGCATCGCTGCCGCGCAGGCGCAACGAGGTCAGGTCGTTCGGGTTCCGCACCAGCCCCGGCGCCGCCGTGCCGCCCCAGGCCTCGGTGGCGATCTCCTGCTGGGCGGGCGCCTTTCCGGTGGGGAGGGCAGATCCGGCGTACGCCACCCCGGCCCAGCGCGTACGCAGTCCTGCGAGGGCGTCGCGAACCGCCGCCGCTGAGGCGTACCGCTGGGTGGGGTTCTTGTGCAGACATCGCAGGATGATCGCGGCGAGCTCGGCCGGGACGTCCGGCCGCAGCAGCTGCCGGGGTTCGGTGGTCCGGACGCGTTTGATGTACGCCAGCGCGGAATCGGGCTCCGGCGAGTCCGAGGTGAAAGGCGGCTGGCCGTCGAGCAGGTGGAACAGGGTCGCGCCGAGGGAGAAGATGTCGTCGCTCTCGGCCGGCGTGATCCCGTCGAGGACCTGGGGCGAGGCGTGCCGATACGAGAATCGATCAGCGCCCGACGTGTGGGCCGAGTCGATCACCCGCGCGATGCCGAAATCGGCCAGGACATAGGACGTCGGCAGGATGAGGATGTTCTGGGGTTTCACGTCGCGATGGAGTACGCCGTTGGCATGGGCGAAGGCCAACGCGTCCGCGATGACCATCCCGACGCTGATGACCTCATCCGCACTCAACGGCCCGTGGACCGCGAGGCGCCGGTCGAGGGAGCCGAGTTCATAGAAGTCCATGACGATGCAGGGGCGGCCCAGGCTCGACGTGCCGACTTGGAGCACCTTGGCGATATTGGGATGCTGCCGACCCAGCGAAAGCATGAGCCGCACCTCGCGGGTGAACCGGCGCACCGACGCCTCGTCGTCGACGCGCAACACCTTGATCGCGACCTCACGATCGAGGTCGTCCTGGATTGCGTGATAGACGACGGCATCGCCACCGCGGCCGATTTCGCGCCAGCCCGAATAACCCACCAGGGCCTCGGCACCGCCCTCACCGGCCCTGGGGCTGCGCGGCCGGGGGTCAGGGCTCCACTCGTGGCTCACCCCATCGCCTGCTTCCGGTCGAAACGTCGTGGCCCATTCCTAGCACGGGTCGGCGGGAGAGCCGAGGGGATGTTCCGCTCGCCGGCGATGGATACGGTTCGACGTTTCGCCGGAAAGCACCTAGACTCTCCTGGTGGCTCACCCGCTGGGGTGTGCCTGAACGGCAATAGCTCAACTGGCAGAGCATCGGTCTCCAAAACCGAAGGTTGGGGGTTCAAGTCCCTCTTGCCGTGCGACAGGACCTGACCGCGTTCGTCCGAGAACGTCGGAACGAAAACGAGGCGACGACAAAGGATCCAAACCAGTGGCAGACGACAAGAATCCCGATTCGGCTCACGAGTCGGAGGAGTCGACCACAGATCCCACCGGTGCCGAGCTGGCCGATCACGACCTGGCCGATGCGCAGGATGAAACCGCCGAACCGCAGGGCGACTTCGTTGACGCCCCTGATGAGTTGAAGGCTGCCGGCGACATCGTCGATCCGGAAGACACGCCCGACGACGACTATGTCGACGATCCGGACACCCCCGACATCAATGAAGCCAAGCTCGACCGCGCGACCGATGAGGTCGCCGAGGACGAGACCGCCTCCCCGGGGTCCATCGCCCAGCGTCGCCCCCGGCCCAACCGTCCGGTGCGACGTCGGCCCATCGAGGCCGCGGCCGACCCGGAGCCCGAGCTCGAGGAGCCGGCCGAACTGGTCGAGGCCGATGACGATGACCTCGATGAGGATTCCGATGTCACCCGCACGCGCCCCGGCCGCGCCCGCACCACCGCACCGGTCCGCAAGGGCCATGCGACGCGGACCCGCAAGGAGGCCGAAGCCGAATCGCGCCGGCAGACGCAGCGCACCACGCCGGTTGCGTTCGTGCAGCAGTCGATCGGTGAGCTCCGGAAGGTCGTCTGGCCGACCGGAACCCAGGTGCAGCAGTATTTCGTGGTTGTGCTGGTCTTCGTTCTGTTCATCATGACCCTGGTCAGCCTGTTGGACCTCGGCTTCGGCTGGGTCATCCTGAACGTGTTCGGCTGACGAACTCAGACTGGAAGGCAACCGAATGAGCGACTACGAGAATGAGCCCACCGAGGAGCAGGGTGGGGCGGCTGACGAGGTCAGCGTCGAAAGCCTGCTCGCCCAGCTCGAGGGGCAGAACTCCGACGATGACATCGAGATCGACCTCGGCTCCGACGAGCCGCAGGCCGAGGCTGACGATGAACTGAACCTCGATTTCGGTTCCGATGACGACGACGAGGCCGCCGAGGACGAGATCGAACTCGATTTCGGGCCCGATGCCGAGGCCGAGGCCGACGTCTCCCTTGAGGAGGACGAGGCGGACGAGCCGTCCGAGGACGCCGATGAGCTTGCCGAGAAGGCCCTCGAAGAGCTCCGTGCCGAACTGCGCAGCAAGCCGGGGGAGTGGTATGTGGTGCATACCTATTCCGGCATGGAGAAGCGCGTCAAGCAGAACCTCGAGTCGCGCGCCCAGTCGCTCAACATGGAGGGCTACATCTTCGAGGTGCGGGTTCCGACCGAAGATGCGGTCGAGATCCGCAACGGCAACAAGAAGACCGTGACCCGCACCGTGCTGCCCGGTTATGTGCTCGTGTGCATGGAGATGACCGATGAGTCGTGGGCGACTGTGCGACACACGCCGTCGGTCACCGGCTTCGTCGGCCACGCAACCCAGCCCGTGCCGCTGACCATGGAAGAGGTGGAGAAGATGCTCGCCCCGGCGGTCATCGCCGCCGCCACCGCCAAGGTCGAGGGTGCGCCCAGGCAGGCCCGCAAGAAGAAGATCGAGGTGGCCGACTTCGCCGAGGGCGATTCGGTGCTGATCACCGACGGTCCTTTCGCCGGAGTCCACGCGTCGATCACCGAGATCAATGCCAACAACCAGCGACTCAAGGCCCTGGTCGACTTCATGGGCCGCGAAACTCCGGTGGATCTCACGTTCGCCCAGGTCGAGAAGGTCTGACGCACGCCTCACAATCCCGGTGAGCCGGGTCGGAAGGACCAATTGTCTTTCCGGCCCGGCTCGGGCGTTCCGGGTGGTACGCCGGTCGGTGCGGTCACTCCAATTTGGTGAATCGCCCGTCGGCGGGTGAAAATAACATCTTGGGCTCAGCCAGCCCGGGCGCACGCATGCGTACGCCCAGATCAAATCAACCCAACAGAGGACCCGAACATGCCTCCCAAGAAGAAAGTAGCGGCGCTCGTCAAGGTCGCCCTCAACGCCGGCTCCGCCACTCCGGCACCGCCGGTCGGCACGGCCCTCGGCCCGCACGGCGTCAACATCATGGACTTCTGCAAGCAGTACAACGCTGCGACCGAAGCCATGCGTGGCAACGTGATCCCGGTCGAGATCACCATCTATGAAGACCGCACGTTCAGCTTCATCACCAAGACCCCGCCCGCGGCGGAGCTCATCAAGAAGGCCGCCGGCATCAAGTCCGGTTCGGCTGCCCCCCACAAGGACAAGGTCGGCAAGCTGACCCGCGACCAGGTCAAGGAAATCGCCGAGACCAAGATGCCCGACCTCAACGCCAACGACGTCGAGGCCGCCATGAAGATCGTCGCCGGCACCGCCCGGTCGATGGGCGTCACCGTCGAGGCCTGAGGCCACCACCCCACCGTGGGAGGGGAGCGCTCCCCGCACCACGACTGACCAACACTCATACAGGAGTCAGACATGCAGCGCAGCAAGACCTATCGCGCCGCGGCCGAGAAGCAGACCGCGGACAAGCTCTATACGCCCTCGGAGGCCCTCGGCCTCATCAAGGAGACCACCTCGGCCAAGTTCGACGAGACCGTCGATGTGGCCATGCGTCTGGGCGTCGATCCTCGCAAGGCGGATCAGATGGTGCGCGGCACCGTCAACCTTCCCAACGGCACTGGCAAGACCGCTCGGGTCCTCGTCTTCGCCACCGGTGAGAAGGCCGAGGCCGCTCTGGCCGCCGGCGCCGACGAGGTCGGGTCCGACGACCTCATCGCGAAGATCCAGGGTGGCTACCTGGACTTCGATGCCGTCGTCGCCACCCCCGATCTCATGGGCAAGGTCGGCCGCCTCGGTCGCGTGCTCGGCCCGCGTGGCCTGATGCCGAACCCCAAGACCGGCACCGTCACTCCCGATGTGGCCAAGGCCGTCAACGACATCAAGGGCGGCAAGATCGAGTTCCGCGTCGATCGCCACGCCAACCTGCACTTCATCATCGGCAAGGCGTCGTTCAGCAACGAGCAGCTGCAGCAGAACTACTTCGCCGCGCTCGACGAAGTCCTGCGACTCAAGCCGTCCAGCTCCAAGGGTCGGTATCTCAAGAAGATCACCTTCTCCTCCACCATGGGCCCCGGCGTCGCCGTGGACCCGGCCAAGGTGAAGGCCGACACCGCGGAGTGATCTCCCGCTGAACCTCGAACGAGGCCCGGTTGCCAGGTGGCGACCGGGCCTTTTCGTTTGTACGCAGGGTCCGCGCTGCGCTGGGCGTCGACGACGGGGCCCATTCAGCTTGCCCTCCCGCTCAGCGGGCGTACCCGCCCTGCCGAACCCGCCCGAAACTCTGAACCGCGCGAGAAAACCCGTCATTCAGCGTCCGTTGCCGGCAGTCAGCTGCCCTTGGCCGCTTGGGCTTGTGCTTCCTCGGGCCCGAATCCCTTCAGCTTGCCCTCGCCGACTCCGCCCCCGGTGCACGGGGGGCTGTAGACGCGAGGCCAAGCTGATTGGGGTGGGGCGCAAGCTCAAGCGGGTAGCGGGAGCTGAAGAGCGAAACGGAAGCTCCCGGTCATCACCACTGGCCTGAACCACGGACTCAGGCAAGTCGGGCACGCAAGGGGTGAGCACACTGCCGGGAGGCAAGTCCCGGCCTGGGCGCTCCCACCCCCGAGCCGGATGCAGCTCCCCGACCTGTCTGCGGCCCGGGGACCTGCGGTCAGCTCGAGGAGTGCCAGTATGGCCAGCCGGAAGCCGCGAATTGGCCCTTTCAGAGGATCCCTTTTGTGGTCGGCGCACAAAATTCCGGCTCCGGAACAGTGGCTCAGCCTAGGGTCCGGCGCTCTCGTCTCGCCCACTGAAACAGACCCGCGGTCAGAACTGGGTGACGTGGCTCACAGGTGGCCTTTCCGCGGTTTCTCGCGGTTTTTCGCCGATTTGTTGTGCGCGGGATTCTCGCGTACGCTTCTCGCAGCCAAAGACCGCTGGCCGATCGGCATGCCGATCCTAAAGCCTCACTCCGGTGGGGGCCCGCGCAGGTGATGTGAGATGAAGTGTGTCCCTCTTGTGGGATATGCCGAGCCCCGCCGCCCTGCGCGCCGGGGCTTTTTTGTTCCCGCGGTCCAGGCATGCCATCACGTTCGATGGCGACCAGAGAAGTGGGAAGGAGCACCATGGCAAGGCCGGACAAGGCAGCTGCGGTGGCCGAGTTGGCGGACAAGTTCACCAACTCGCAGGCCGCTGTGCTGACCGAGTATCGCGGACTTTCCGTGTCGTCCATCAAGGAGCTGCGCCGCAGCCTCGGGGATGACGCCACGTATGCCGTGACGAAGAACACTCTGACCCAGATCGCGGCCAAGGACGCCGGCATCGAGGGCCTCGATGCCCAGCTGACCGGTCCCACGGCGATCGCTTTCATCACGGGCGATATCGCCGCGGTGGCGAAGGGTCTGAAGAACTTCAGCAAGGACAATCCGCTTCTGGTCATCAAGGGCGGCGTCATGGAGGGCAAGATCCTCGACGCCGACGAGGTCAAGAAACTCGCCGACCTCGAATCCCGTGAGGTGCTGCTCGCCAAGCTGGCAGGCGGCATGAAGGCCAACCTCTCCAAGGCTGCCTTCGCCTTCGCGGCGCCGGCAGGCAAGCTCGCCCGGGTTCTGGGCGCGCTGGAGCAGGCTGCGCAGGAAGATCCCAGCAAGATCGGCGGCGCCGGTGTTGCAGACCAGAAGCCCGAGAACGAGTCGGCCGAGGCCGACACGTCGAATCAGGCGTCGGCCGAGGCCGACACCACCGAGGCAGCGCCCGCTGCAGCGGACACCGAAGAATCCGCAGCCGACGCTGCCGAATGATTCCTGCAGCGACGCTGCCAGGAACTCAGAATTGAGAAAGGACGCCCATCATGGCGAAGCTCAGCAACGACGAGCTCCTTGACGCTTTCAAGGAAATGACCCTCATCGAGCTCTCCGAGTTCGTGAAGCTGTTCGAGGAGACCTTCGACGTCACCGCCGCCGCTCCGGTGGCCGTGGCTGCCGCTGCTCCCGCCGGCGGTGGCGGCGACGCCGCCGAGGCCGCTGAGGAGAAGGACGCGTTCGACGTCATCCTCGAGGGTGCCGGCGACAAGAAGATCCAGGTCATCAAGGAGGTGCGCGCCCTCACCTCGCTCGGCCTGAAGGAGGCCAAGGAGCTGGTGGAGGCCGCCCCCAAGGCTGTCCTCGAGAACGTCAAGAAGGACGAGGCCGAAGCCGCCAAGGAGAAGCTCGAGGCTGCCGGCGCGACCGTCAGCGTCAAGTGACGCTCCTGATCCGCTGAGGATCCGACGGCGGATTCTGTCCGCCCTCTGACATCGGCCGGGCCCCTTGCGGGGTCCGGCCGATGCTTTTTTCCGTGCCAGGGCCTCCCGCCCACCACATGCATGGCCACCCTTGGTCAGTCCTAGGGTGATACCCGGTGTGGCCAGGGTGGGCACACGGCAAAGTGTGGGCGTATATCCGGGCGCAATCCGGCGCGCCGGACTAGTGACAGAGTCGCCACTGGAGGGCTACATGACTGCGCACTTCGATCTGGACAACGCCATCATCGAGGATCACGAGAACGGTATTTACCGCGCTCACCGCTCCATCTTCACCGACGAAGAGCTCTACGAGCTGGAGATGAAGCACATCTTCGAGGGCAACTGGATCTACCTGGCCCACGAGAGCCAGCTCCCCAACCCGGGCGACTACTTCACCACCTGGATGGGTCGCCAGCCGATCGTGATCACCCGCGGCAAGGACGGCAACCTCAACGCGATGATCAACTCCTGCGCCCACCGTGGCGCCATGCTGTGCCGTCGCAAGACCGACAACCGCATGACCATCACCTGCCCGTTCCACGGCTGGACCTTCCGCAACGACGGCAAGCTCCTCAAGGTCAAGGATCCGGACGGCGCCGGCTATCCCGACAGCTTCAACGTCGACGGCTCGCACGACCTGGTGCACATCGCCAAGTTCGACTCCTACCGCGGCTTCCTCTTCGGCTCCCTCAACGGTGACGTCCTGTCGCTGGAGGAGCACCTGGGTGACGCGACCAAGGTCATCGACCTCCTGGTCGACCAGTCCCCGGAGGGCCTCGAGGTCCTGCGTGGCGCCTCGACCTACACCTATGACGGCAACTGGAAGGTGCAGGCGGAGAACGGTGCCGATGGCTACCACGTGACCGCTACCCACTGGAACTACGCCGCCACCACCGCCCGTCGTGGCGCCGGTGAGTCCAAGAACACAACCAAGACCCTGAACGCCGGTTCCTGGGGCAAGCAGGGTGGTGGCTACTGGTCCTTCCCGCACGGTCACCTGTGCCTGTGGACCTATGCGGCCAACCCGGAGGATCGTCCCCTCTATCCGCAGATCGAGAAGCTGGCCGAGGAGCACGGCAAGGCCAAGGGCGAGTTCATGGTCAAGGGCTCGCGCAACCTCTGCCTCTATCCGAACGTGTATCTGATGGACCAGTTCTCCACCCAGATCCGTCACTTCCGTCCGATCTCGCAGGATCAGACCGAGGTCACCATCTATTGCATCGCGCCGAAGGGTGAGTCCGACGAGGCCCGCGCGGGTCGTATCCGTCAGTACGAGGACTTCTTCAACGCCTCCGGCATGGCCACCCCGGACGACCTGGAGGAGTTCCGCTCCTGCCAGTTCACCTTCAAGGCCACGGCTGCTCCGTGGAACGACATGTCCCGCGGCGCCACCCAGTGGATCGACGGCCCGGACCAGCTGGCCCAGGACCTCGGCATGGACGGTGTCATCTCGTCCGGCGCCACCAACGAGGACGAAGGCCTCTACCCGGTGCAGCACGCCTACTGGCTGCAGGTGATGAAGGCCGCCAAGGCCGGCAAGAACCCGGCGACGTCGGTGCGTGGCGCCGAGCACGTCAACCCGGCCGACATTTCCTGACCACGGTCCATCACAACGACGTTTAGGACTCACACAGACATGACCAACACCGCTGTTGAAGTGAACATCGACCAGACCACCATCGAGCAGTTCCTCTATCGCGAGGCTCGCTATCTCGACGACCGCGAGTTCGAGAAGTGGCTCGACCTCTATGCGGACGACGTTGTCTTCTGGATGCCCACCTGGGCCGACGACGACAAGCTGACGAGCGATCCGAACCGTGAGGTCTCGCTGCTGTACTACCCGAACAAGGGCGGCCTGGAAGACCGTGTCTTCCGCATCCGCACCGAGCGCTCGTCCGCGACCTCCATCCCGGAGCCGCGCACCAGCCACAACATCAGCAACGTCGAGATCATCGCTCGTCGTGGCAACCTGATCGATATTCGGTTCAACTGGCACACGATGTACTTCCGGTACAACAACGTTGACCCGTACTACGGCACCTCCTTCTACACCATCGATTTCGGTGGGGAGTCGCCGGTGATCCGTCGCAAGACCGTGGTGCTGAAGAACGACTACATCCACCACGTCGTGGACATCTACCACATCTGATCCACCGGACAGCTCACCCAGAGGAGAGAGGTCCAATGGCGGACTACAAAGTGGCACTGTCCTTCGAGGACGGTGTGACGCGGTTCATCAAGGTCAAGGACAGTCAGACCATTGCGAACGCGTCCTATCAGCAGAAGATCAACATTCCGGTCGACTGCAACGACGGCGCCTGCGGCACGTGCAAGTGCTTCAACGAGTCGGGCGAATATGACATGCCCGAGAACAGCTATGTCGAGGACGCACTGAGCCCGGCTGAGCGTGAAGAGGGTTACCTCCTCACCTGCCAGGCGAAGCCGCGCTCTGACATGGTGATCCAGATCCCGACCTCGTCGAGCGTCGCCAAGACCCAGTCGGCGAACTACACCGCCACGGTCACCGAGATCCACAAGTTCCCCGGTGACCTGGTTGTTCGCATGAAGGTCAAGATCCCGAACCGTGACGATCTTGCGTTCCTGCCGGGGCAGTATGTGAACATCTCGGTTCCCGGTTCCGAGGACACCCGTGCCTACTCGTTCTCGAGTGGCCCGGACGACGAGGAGCTGGAGTTCCAGATCAAGATCGTTCCCGGTGGTCTCATGTCGACGTGGCTCGACAAGAAGGCCAAGGTCGGCGATACCTTCCAGTTCAACGGCCCGCACGGCTCGTTCTTCCTTCGTGAAGCGCAGCGTCCGAGCCTGCTCGTTGCAGGCGGCACCGGCCTGGCCCCGATCATGTCGATGCTTCGTCATGTGAAGGCCACCGGCAGCGCCCGCACCTTCCACCTCGTTTATGGCGCCAACACCGACGACGACATCGTGGAGACCGAGCTGCTGGACCAGTGGGCCAAGGAGTTGCCGAACTTCTCCTGGGACTACTGCGTCGCCGACCCCAACGCGAAGGCCAAGAACAAGGGCTTCGTCATGGGAATCATCGAGCCGGAGCACCTGCACTCGGGTGATGCCTCCATCTATCTCTGCGGTCCGCCGCCGATGGTCGAGGCTGTCCGTGAGCATGTGAAGGGCATCGGGGTCGAGCCGAACGGCTTCTTCTATGAGAAGTTCACCTCGGCCACTCCGTCGAAGACCGCTGCAGGCATCGCCGCGACCGGGGAGACCGCGGTTCCCGCGCTCGCTCCGGCCGAGACCGTTGCCAAGGTCGCTGCCCGAGTTGCCAAGGGCGCCAAGCGCGACCTCATCACGATCGGCGACGCCGGCCGCGGCATCATGGGCCAGTCGCTCTTCGGTGCTGAGGAGCTCGCTCCTGCTCCCGCCGGTTCCGGCGGTGGCGAGGACGCTCCCGAGGTCGTGCGTTCGGTGATGGGCCAGCTCCTGCTGGTCGCCGAGGGCGAGTCCACGGGCTCGGCCGTTGCCGACGCAGTGATTGCGCCGGTGCAGGCCTCCCGGTCCCTGATGGGCCAGGAGATCTTCGCGGCCGACGAGCTCGAGTCCCTCGCGGGATCCGAGATCAGCGGCCTCGCGGCGACGTTCCTGCCGGTTCAGGACGAGGAATACGAGATCGGTGAGGATCACCCCTCGATCCAGAAGTCGGACTCGATCTTCGAGGCCCGCGAGGCTCTGGAACTGGGTGCCCTCGAGCTGGTTCTCGGCCGCCTCAACTCCCAGCAGATTGCGGCCTACCGCATGCTGGCCGAGGCGACCGTGCCCTATATCAAGGGCGACCAGTTCACCGATGCGCTCGGCTTCACCGAGACCAACGCGGCGTTCCACGACTATCTGTTCCAGATGACCAACAACGATCACCTGCTGCAGGCGTATCAGCGCCTGGGCGTCAAGGGTGCCATGGAGGACACGCTCAAGCATGCCCACTGGTGCCACCCGCTGATCGCCAAGGATCACCTGGACATGGTCGATGCCATCGAGGCCGGCGACCGCAATCGTGCGCGTGACCTGTTCATCGCTCACGCCGATCGTTCGAAGCAGACCATGCGCCGCGCCATGCGCGACGCCCGGGTCACTCCGAACATCAGCCCGGGCCGGTTCACCGGCAAGGTTGTCGTCATCACCGGTGCCGCACAGGGCATCGGCGAGGCGGTTGCCAAGCGCATCCATGCCGAGGGCGGCGACCTGGTTCTCGCCGACCGCTCGGAGCTCGTCGAGGGCGTGGCGTCCAAGCTGGGTGAAACCGGTCACGACGTCATCTCCACCCTCGTCGACATGGAGACGTTCGAAGGGGCCCAGCAGGTCGTCAACGCTGCGATCGAACGCTTCGGTCGCATCGACATCGCGATCCACGTCGTCGGCGGGACGATCTGGCGGAAGCCGTTCGACCAGTATGCCGAGGACGAGATCATCAAGGAGATCAACCGGTCGCTCTACCCGACCATGTGGGCGTGCCGTGCGGTTCTTCCGCACATGTACGAACGCGGCAAGGGTGCGATCGTCAACGTCTCCTCGGTGGCGACCAACGGTCTCAACCGTCTTCCCTATGCGGCGGCAAAGGGCGGCGTCAACGCGCTGACCAAGTCCCTCGCCTGGGAAGCGGCTGAACATGGCGTACGCGTGGTGGCCACGGCCCCCGGCGGCACCGACGCCCCCGCGCGTCGGATCCCCCGGGGTGGCGAGCCCACCAACGCTCAGGAAGAGGCTTGGCATCAGGTGACGGTCGACCAGACGATCGACTCCTCGTTGCTGAAGCGCTACGGCTCGCTCGACGAGCAGGCCGCAGCGATCTGCTTCCTTGCGTCCGATGAAGCCTCCTACATCACCGGCACCATCCTGCCGGTGGCTGGTGGAGACCAGGGCTGATGACCTCAGCCCCGGGTTAACCAGGACCCGCACCTCCAGTGGGGTACCGCCCTGCCGCCCATCGGGCGGCAGGGCGTATCCTCGCCTGGATGGATCTTCAGCTGGACCGTGCGGGGGAAACCGCCCCGTCTGATGGCGCGACTCGGTTGGTGCCCCAACTCGTTGAGTCGGCGCTGGCGGGCCGCGCCACTTTGTTGTTGCTCGTGGGTCGCAACGGCGATGATGTCCATTCGGTCATCGATTCGCTGGTGCGGCCCACTGCTGTTGCCCGGGGTGTGCGCGACCTCACCGAGGTGACCGGTCTCGCCTGGGAGTCCGAGCTGGAGTTCGGCATCCTCGATCGGCTGGGGCTGGACCGCAGCGATACGACCAAGTCGCTCGGCAAGGCTGCAGCGAATGGTCCGGTCGTGTTCGTGGTGTGCGAGGCCCAGGACGCCGATGCCACCTCCCTCCGCGCCCTTTCGTCGGCGATCCATCGCCTGCATGAGACCCCGGTTCTGGTGGTTCTCGCCGGCACGGTGGCCGATCCGACGCAGGAGGACGACGAACTCCTGTCGGAGCTGCGTCGGGCCCACCGACGCACGACCTGCGTCATCGAGGCGCTCGACGCCAACGGAGTCCGCGAGATCGCCTCCAGCCTGGGGGTCACCCTCGATGAGGGCGTCGCGCGGCGTCTGTGCCGCCACACCGACGGGTCGCCAGCAGCCCTGAGTGAGCTGCTGAGTCATTTCGACCCCATCGCCTGGAAGGCACCGGACACCCAGATTCCCCCCACTCACTCCGCGTTGGCGCGCACCAAGGCCGATCTGGCCGCTGCGGGCCCCGACGTCACAGCCCTGGTCGAAGCCTGCGCGGCCATCGGCCGCTGGGTGACGATTGAGGAAGCCGGCGCCATCGCCGAGTTGGCCGATCCGCTGCCCGTCCTCGACGATGCCCTGATCCGTGGCCTGCTGCGGGTCAGGCGCGCGAGTCTGCGCTTGCTGGTCGGTTTCCCGAGCCGGATGGCGCGCGCTGCGGCGTACGAATCGATGGGTGTGGCCCGCCAACGCTTCCTGCATCAGCGCGCCGCCAGCATCATGACCGATGAGGGCCTGGCCCTGCGGCAGGAGGCCTTCGCGGCGGGGGGACCGAACGCCGAGGTGGCGGCCCGGCTGGATGCGTACGCGCAGAAGTGCGCTGCCGAAGGCGTGTGGGACACGGCCGGGGTGGCCTGGCTGGCGTCGAGTCGGCTCTCGACGGATCCGGCTGACCAGGACCGCCGCCTGATCGCCTGTGTGGATGCGAAGGTCAGCGCCGGCAACCTCTATGACGCGCTGGCCCTGATCCCCGAACTCGAACGGACCATGGTGTCGGCGCAGCGCGATGGCGTGCTCGGCTATCACCAACTCCTGCTGGGCCACCGGGACGAGGCCGACATGTTGCTCCGACGGGCGTGGCAGGGAGCCCTGGACGAGGACAATGCCGAGACCGCAGCCGTCGTGGCCCACCGCCTGGCGTTGCACAGCCTGGTCGACTGGGATCCGGCCGGCCTCGTCCAATGGTGCGAGCGGGCCAGTGTCGACGACCCGGACTCGGTCCCTGGTCTCGAGGCCCGGACGATGTATGGCCTGGGCCTGGCGGGGCAGGGGCGTACGGAGGAGTCGCTGCAGGTGTACGCCGACGTCACCGGCGCCATCCGCACCGGAGCCCAGGGTCAGCGCGCCCTGATGGGCCAGGGCTGGCTGCATCTGGCGCTCGATCGGGTGCCGCTGGCGGCCCATGAACTCGAGATGGCATCGCCGACTTCGACCTGGCGGGGATCCACGCGCGTCTCGCTGTGGGCCAACGCCTGGCTGGCTCACAGCCGCCTCGCCCTCGGGGACCTTCGCGCTGCCCAGTTCGCCGTGGACCGGGCGATTCCGATGCTCGACGAGACGGGTCAGAACATCATCCTGCCGCTCGTGCACTGGGCGGGTGCGCACGTCGCCGCGCTGCGGGGCGACTTCGCGCTGGCCGAGCAGCACGCTGCGGCGGCGGCGTCGGTGCGGACCGATTATCAGGGCATGCAGGTGGCAGCCTCCATGGCGCGCGCCGTGGTGGCGATGGCGCGCAGTGACTATCCCGCAGTGCTGCGGGCCTTCGAGCAGCTGCTGGCCCGGGATCTTCACCCTGGCATCGACGAGCCGGGTTTCTGGGCGTGGCAGGACACCTATGCCATCGCGCTCGTGGCGACGGGTGAACATGCCGCCGCGGACGCGTTCCTGCGGCCGCACGAGGAGCGGGCCGAGGCCCGCCAGCATCGATCGACGCTGGCCCGGCTGGGCGGCGTACGCGGGCGGCTCCACTTCACCGAGGGCAATGCGGCGCGCGGTCGCGAGGCCTTCGAATCCGCACTGGGGCAGATCAGCGATCTGCCGCTGCCTCTCCTGCGGGCCACCCTGCATTTCCAGTACGGCCAGGCGTTGCGCCGCGTCGGCAAGCGCAGGGACGCCGAGGGTGAGCTCTATCGGGCGCGCCGGGGTTTCGCCGCGATGGGGGCGACCGGCAACGTCGATCGGTGCGACCGGGAGCTCAAGGCCGGCAGTCGCACCCGGGACGCCGACTCGCTCACCGATCTGACGCCGCAGGAGCAGGCAGTGGTCGATCTGGTGATCCAGGGCATGACCAACCGCGAGGTCGCCGCGACGCTCTTCATCTCGGTGAAGACCGTGCAGTATCACCTCACGCGCGTCTATTCGCGTCTGGGCGTCCGCTCCCGGTCGGAGCTCGCCGCGCTGCGACTGGGCACCTGAGTCGTTGGCTTCCCTGACGAGTTCACCCGTCGTTCACGTCCGTGTTGCACAACCAACCCCCGAAGGTGGACACACTCGAGTCGTGCATGCGTGGGGCCGGTGGAGGCAGTGGCTCGTCGGGGTGCTGCTCATTGCCTGCCTCAGCGTCCTGACCTCGGTCGGAGGGGCCCGGCTGTTGCGGCGCCAGGCGGCCCTGGCGCGAGAAGAGATCTTTGCGCGTCCGCTCGGGGAGACAGCGCCGAAGGGCGAGAAAATCTATCGGGAGCGCTACCCGGAACGGCTCGAGCTGTTGGTCGTGGGCGATTCGATCGCTGCCGGCCTCGGCGCGGAGAGGCGCAAGGAAACGCTGGGCGGTCGGCTCGCCAAAGCTCTGGCCAAGACCACACGTCGATCGGTTCACCTCCTGACGATGGCGCAGGTGGGGGCGCAGACCAGCATGGTGCACGACCAACTCGACGCGCTGCCGGAGGATTATCGGCCCGACCTGGCGATCGTCGTGGTCGGGGGCAACGATGTGACCCACCGCGTGCCGATCGGGCGATCGGTTGCCGACCTGGTGGACGTGATCGATCGACTGCAGGAGCTCGGCGCCGAAGTGATCGTCGGCACCTGCCCCAACCTGGGCGCGATCCGGCCTCTGCGCCAACCACTGCGCAGCATCGCCGGTCGTCGTAGTGGATTGCTCGCCCGTGCCCAGCGCCGGGCCGCGCTGGCGCGCGGTGCTCGCACCGTGTCACTCGGCCGCGTCGTCGGGCCCATCTTCCTCGCCGAGCCCGAACGCATGTTCAGTCTCGACCGCTTCCATCCGAGTGCCGCGGGCTATCGCCGCACCGCCAAGGCCATGCTGCCGTCGTTGCTTGCAGCCCTCGGCGAACTCGAGGAGTTGCCCAAGGGGCATTACGCGCCGCGGGGCTGAGGCGCGGTCGGGCGCGGTCGGGTGGGAAGGCGTACGCTCACGCCCACTCGGCCACGCCGCCGGGAATGTCGCCGTGCGGGTCATAGGGCGTACGCGTGAAGCGGAACGATGCGATGTCGAGGTGGGACACGGTCCCGTCGGAACGCCGGATCACCCGCAGCGGCTCGCCGGCGTAGTAACTGTCGAGCCCGATCCACGCATCGTCGCCCGTACGCACGAAACGACTCGCCCGACCGACGCCCGGCTCGCCGAGGACAAGGTGCGGACCGACGATGCGGGCGACCATGATGCTCGGTCCCCAGTGCCACGTCCCGACCAGATCGAGCTGGCCCGCGTCGCCATCGGCGCTCCACGGCTGCACCGGGAGGGGTTCGAGTTCCCCGAGCAGGTCGAGCAGTGAGAACGCCAGTGGGGCCAGCGGGCCGGAGGTCGTGTTGGCCATCAACACACACCCGTCACCGTCATCATCGGTCACCAACATGGCGAGGAATCCGGGCATCGACCCGCCATGCCCCCGATAGCGCCGGCCGTCGACGTTCCACAGCTGGAAGCCCAGCCCGTGGGCCGTGGTCCAGGGTTGTCCGGGCAGGTCGACGACGACCTGCGGTTCGCACATCTCGGCCAGGGTGTCGGCGGACAGCAGCCCGACGGTCTCGCCGGTGAGGAAGGTCGCCCACCGGCCGAGATCAGGGATCGTCGACCAATACTGCCCGGCAGCTGCCATGGCGCCGGCGTCGTGCTCGGGCTCGGGGTGGAGCAGGTCGGCGTACGGGTGCACGGCCAGCCCGGGCGCGTGGTTGCCGTTGGGACGCAGGGTCGTCCTGGTCATACCGAGCGGCTCCAGCAGGTCGCCGCGAACGACCTCGTGCCACGGCTGCTCCCGGCAGTGCGCGAGCAGGGCACCCAGGGCGGCGTACCCGACGTTGGAATAGTGGTGCCGCCGCCCGCCGCGGAACCGGATGTCGATGCCTTCGGCGAGCGCGGCCCAGTCGCCGCCGGGCGTACGCTCCCACCAAGGGCCCGACGTCTCGGCCTGTACGCCGGCGCCGTGGCAGAGCAGCTGGGCGATCGTGGCGCGGCCGATCCGGGTGCCGGGAACGTAGTCCTCGAAGCGATCATCGAGATCGATCCGGCCGGCATCGCGCAGTTGCATCACCGCGACCGCGACGAGGGTCTTGGTGATGGAGCCGATGCGGTATTGCGTGTCCGGTGTGGGGGTGGGCCCGTCGGCGCGCCCGCTCAACGTGCCCAGTTGCTCGGACCAGATCAGCTTGCCACCGCGCACGAGGCCCGCACCCACGGACGGCAGCCGCTGGTCGCGCTGGACCTCGGCCAGCAGGTGACGGAGTCGCGCGGCGGTCGAATCGGAGATCACCGGCCCAATCTAGAGCAGCTCGCAGTCGGAGAGAGTGGCGATCGGCCCGAGGCCGCCCGGACGAGGAGGTTCAGTGATGGTCATGACTTCGGGGGCGGTGGATGCGCGTGGTTTTGGGGTCCTGGTGACATCTTCGCGCGGGTTGCGCGCAGCTGCTCGGGTTGCGGTGTCTTCGCGCGTGATGCTTCAGGCGCGAAGAGGGGCTTGGTCGCGCGGCTCGATCCAACCCGCGCGAAGATGCAGCGGCTGGCCCGTTCCCCCCGGTCTCTTTGAGCTTGTCCCGGCTGCAAGGAGCCCATTCAGCTTCCCTTCCCGCTGCACGGGCGTACCAGCGCCGCCGAACAGCCTGGCACCTATGAATCTCGGAAGAAGACCCGCCATTCAGCGTCCGTTAACGGCAGTCAGCCGCTCTTGACCGCTTGGGCTTGCGCTCCCTCAGGCCCCAAATCCATCCAGCTTGTCCTCGCCGACCCCGCCCCCCCGTGCACGGGGCGCTCAAGACGCGAGGGCAAGCTGATCGTGATGGGGCGGGAGCTGAAGGGGTCAACGCAAGCTGAAGGGACAAACGGGAGCTGAACGGACCGCGGCGCGCTGAAGGGACCGCATGAGCTGAATGGCCGACAGAGCCGCAAGCAGTGGGGTGTCTGGCTCAACCGGCGGGGGTCCAGTTCCGGGCGCGCTCGGTGAGCGTCGCCAGCGCGTCGGGGTTGAGGCCGCTGCCGACGGCGAGTCCGGCGAGGAAGGCGGTGACGGGTACGCCCGGGCGGGTCACGTCGTGGGCCACGACCTTGGACAGGTCGAGGACATCGCCGACGGGGATGTCGGCGGAGTTCACCCCGAGTTCGGGCGCGACGGCGTCGAGCCAGCGGTACAGCTCGCTGAGATCCTGGTTTCGGTCGTGGGGCATGGCGACTCCTTCCGCGGGAATCAGGGTTGGGGGAGGACCTCAGGGTGGGGGAGAGCAATGCCGGCGGCGGCCGCCGCGGCGGGGTCATCGATGTCGATCAGCAGGCCGTCGGGCAACACGGGGGACCACGTGCGCAGGTCGGCGACGAGGCGCTTGGCCGAACAGTTGTGGCCACCGCCCACCCGCGCGAGGGCGTCGACCAGAGCCGTCCGTCGATAGAGCGCGAAGAGCGTCTGCCGGTGGCCTGTCGAGTCCGTGGGGGTGATGAGGTCGAGGTGGTCGAGGGGTGGTTTCGAGACGCTCGTTCCTCGCTCCTCAACCGTCGGGGGTTTCGAGACGCTCGTGCCGGTTCCTGAGGAGGCCGCTTGCGGCCGTCTCGAAGGGCGCTCCTCAACCATCGCGAAGAGTGCCTCGGCCGCTGACTCGGCGTACGGATGATCACAGGCCAGGACGAAGACCCACTCGGCCCGACAACCCAGCCGCGCCAGTTCGTCCATCCCCGCGGCGATTCCGGCGACCGGTCCGCCGAACGGTGGATCCTCGCGCACGAGGCTCACGCCGTCGGGCACGGGCAGCTCGGGAAGACCGGCCACGACCCGGTGACACGCATCAGCTGCCGCGAAAAGGCCGTGTTCGAGAAGCGTTCGACCGCCGGCAAGAAGCAACCCTTTCGTAACCCCGTTGAGCCTGCGGGAACGTCCTCCCGCCAATACGATCACAGCACAAGTGAGGTTGGCCACAACCAAACCCTATAAGGGCTTTCGGAGTGGTTAACAAAGTCCCGGAACAATAGGTTTAAACCATGACGGTAGACACTCCGCGCACGCCTTCGGCCGCCGGTCCGGACGGACCCCTGACAGACGCTCTGCTGGGCCTGGGGAAGTTCTTCACCCGGGCCGACACCACCGATGACAATCGGGCGATCTTCCGCAAGGGCGGTCGCGAGGGCGATGTGTTCTATCGCGATCGGTGGAGCCACGACAAGGTGGTCCGCTCCACCCACGGCGTGAACTGCACGGGCTCCTGCTCGTGGAAGGTTTATGTCCGCGACGGCATCATCACCTGGGAGGCGCAGCAGACGGACTATCCGTCGACCGGTGCCGACCGGCCCGAATATGAGCCCCGCGGTTGCCCGCGCGGCGCGGCGTTCTCCTGGTACACCTACAGCCCGACCCGGGTGAAATATCCGTACGGCCGCGGCGTACTCGTCGATATGTATCGCGAGGCCCGCAAGCAGTACGCCGACCCCGTCGAAGCCTGGCAGTCGATCGTCAACGATCCCGAGAAGCGCCGCAAATATCAGCAGGCGCGCGGCAAGGGCGGCCTCGTCCGCATGAGTTGGGACGAGTCGCTCGAACTCACCGCCGCCTCCTATGTCCACACCATCAAGACCTGGGGCCCGGACCGCGTCGTCTCGTTCTCGCCGATCCCCGCGATGAGCCAGGTCTCCCACGCGATCGGCACGCGCTTCACCCACCTCATGGGTGGCGCGATGACCTCGTTCTATGACTGGTACGCCGACCTGCCGGTCGCCTCGCCCCAGGTCTTCGGCGACCAGACGGACGTCCCGGAGTCGGGCGACTGGTGGGATGCGACCTACCTGATGATGTGGGGCTCCAACGTCCCGATGACGCGTACGCCGGATGCCCACTGGATGACCGAGGTCCGCTATCGCGGCACCAAGGTCGTCACGGTCTCGCCCGACTATGCCGAGAACACCAAGTTCGCTGACGAATGGATGCCGGCTCAGGCCGGCACCGATGCCGCGCTCGCGATGGCCATGGGCCACGTGATGCTCAAGGAGTTCTTCGTCGATCGCAAGGTCGGCTTCTTCCGCGACTACGTCACGACCTATACCGACCTGCCCCACCTCGTTACCCTCGAGGAGCGCCACGGCCAGCTGTGTGCCGGCAAGTTCCTCACCGGTGCCGACCTCGGCAATGACTCGGAGGACCCGGCGTTCAAGACCGTCGTGTTCGACATCGCCACCGATGATGTGGCCATCCCGAACGGCTCGATGGGCTTCCGGTACGCCGAGACCGGCCAGGGCAAATGGAACCTCGACCTCGGTGACGTCCAGCCCGCGCTGACCCTCGCCGATGTCGACCACGAGGTCGCGGAGATCGCGCTGCCGGCGTTCGTCGACCCGCGCGGTGAGGGCTCGGTCATCACCCGCGGCGTGCCCGTCCGGCGCGTCGGCGACCATCTGGTCACGACCGTCTTCGACCTGATGCTCGCGCAATACGGCGTACGCCGGGACGGCCTGCCTGGCGAATGGCCCGCGGGCTACGACGATGCGGACAGCCCCTACACCCCGGCCTGGCAGGAGCCGATCACCTCGGTTCCGGCCGAACAGTGCATCCGCATCGCCCGGGAGTTCGCCAACAACGCCGAGCAGTCCGAAGGCCGCACGATGATCATCATCGGTGCCGGCATCTGCCACTGGTTCCACGCCGATGTCACCTATCGGGCGATCATGGCGCTGCTCATGCTGACCGGCTGCATCGGCCGCAACGGCGGTGGCTGGGCGCACTATGTCGGGCAGGAGAAGTGCCGCCCGATGATCGGCTGGTTCAACCTGGCCAACGCGCTCGACTGGTCGCGGCCGCCGCGGACGATGATCGGCACCGGCTACTGGTATATGCACACCGACCAGTGGCGCACCGACGGCTACTCGGCCGACGTGCTCACCTCGCCGCTGTCCACGGGTTCGCTCGACGGCACCCACGCCGCGGACGCACTGGTCAAGGCCGCCCGCCTCGGTTGGATGCCCTTCTATCCGCAGTTCGACCGCAACCCGCTCGACCTCGCCGACGAGGCGAAGGCCGCCGTCGAGGCCGGCGAAGCCGAGTCGGTGGGGGAGTGGATCGCGAACGAGCTCAAGGAAGGCCGGCTCAAGTCGGCGATCGAGGACATCGATGCGCCGGAGAACTGGCCGCGCAACCTGATCCTGTGGCGCTCCAACCTGTTCGGGTCGTCGGCCAAGGGCAACGAATATTTCCTCAAGCACCTGCTCGGCACCCACAACAACGTGATGGAGAACGGCCACGGGTCCGACCTCCGACCCAACGAGATCGCCTGGCACGAAGAGGCGCCCGAGGGGAAGCTCGACCTCCTCGTTTCGGCCGACTTCCGCATGACGTCGACGACACTGCTCTCCGACATCGTGTTCCCCGCGGCGACCTGGTACGAGAAGTACGACCTGTCCTCGACCGATATGCACCCCTATGTGCACGCGTTCACGCCGGCCATCACGCCGCCGTGGGAGTGCAAGAGCGACTTCGAGCTGTTCCGGCTCCTCGCCGAGCGGATCTCGACCCTCGCGCGGACGCATCTCGGCACGCGCTCCGACATCGTCGCGGTCCCGCTGCAGCACGACACCCCCGGCCAGATCGCCCAGCCCGGCGGCAAGGTCTACGACTGGAAGGGCACCCACCTGCCGGCGCGGCCCGGCAAGAACATGCCCAACCTGATGGTCGTGGAGCGCGACTACACCGCGCTGGCCGAGAAGCTGCTGTCGGTCGGCCCGCTCGCCGACCGCCTCGGCTTCACGATCAAGAACATCACCTATGACGTGGGCCATCAGGTCAAGCAGCTCGGCCAGCTCCACGGCGTGTTCGACCGTGGCGTCGCGGCCGGGCGCCCGGCCATCAACACCGACGAGCGGTTCGCCGAGGCGATCCTGATGTTCTCGGGCACCACCAACGGTGAGCTCGCGACCCAGGGCTTCCGGACGCTGGAGAAGATGACGGGCCGCAGGCTCGCCGACCTCTCCGAGGGCTCGGAGGAGCGCCGGATCACCTTCGTCGAGACCCAGAACGCGCCGCAGCCGGTGATCACGTCACCGGAGTGGTCGGGTTCGGAGACCGGCGGTCGTCGCTACACGGCGTTCACGATCAACACCGAGCGCCTCAAGCCGTGGCACACCCTGTCGGGCCGGATGCACTTCTTCCTCGATCACGACTGGATGATCGACGCCGGTGAGCAGCTGCCGATCTATCGACCGCCGCTCAACATGACGCGGATGTATGGCGAGCCCGAACTCGGCCCCGTCCTCGGTACCGGTGGCGGCAAGGCCCGCGAGATCGCCGTGCGCTACCTGACCATCCACAACAAGTGGTCGATCCACTCCGAATATCAGGACAACCTGTTCATGCTCTCGCTGAGTCGCGGCGGCCCCGCGGCCTGGCTGAGCCCGGAGGACGCCGAGGCGATCGACGTCATCGACAACGACTGGATCGAACTCGTCAACGCCAACGGTGTGTTCGTCGCCCGCGCGATCGTCACCCACCGCCTGCCCGCCGGCATCGTGTTCGTGCCGCACGCGCAAGAGCGCACGGTCGACATCCCCAAGTCGGAGGCCACCGGCCGCCGGGGCGGCATCCACAACTCGGTGACCCGCATCCTGCTCAAACCGACTCATCTCATCGGCGGGTACGCCCACCAGGCGTACGCCTTCAACTATCTGGGCCCGACCGGGGTCCAGCGTGACATCGTCTCGATCATCCGCAAGCGTTCGCAGGAGGTGCAGTACTGATGCGCATCATGTGTCAGGTCGCCATGGTGATGAACCTCGACAAGTGCATCGGCTGTCACACGTGTTCGGTCACCTGCAAGCAGGCGTGGACCAACCGTGCGGGCACCGAATACGTCTGGTTCAACAACGTCGAGACGCGTCCGGGTCAGGGCTACCCCAGGCGTTATGAGGACCAGGAGAAGTGGAAGGGCGGCTGGAAGCTCAACAAGCGCGGCCGCCTGCAGCTCAAGGCGGGCAACCGCCTCACCACGCTGCTCGGGATCTTCGCCTCGCCGATCCAGCCGGAGCTCGACGACTACTACCAGCCGTGGACCTACGACTACCAGACGCTGATCGACGCCCCACTGGGCGACGACTTCCCGGTCGCCCGGCCCAAGTCGCTGATCACCGGCAAGGACATGAAGATCGAGTGGTCGGCCAACTGGGACGACGACCTCGGCGGCGCGATGACGCACGGTCACGAGGACCCGATCGTCGCGAAACTGCGCGACGAGGCCAACCTCGAGATCAAGTACGCCTACGAGCAGACCTTCATGTTCCACCTGCCGCGCATCTGTGAGCACTGCCTCAACCCGTCGTGCATGGCGTCGTGCCCGTCGGGCGCGATCTACAAGCGCTCCGAGGACGGCATCGTGCTCGTCGACCAGGACCGCTGCCGCGGCTGGCGCAAGTGCGTGACCGGCTGCCCCTACAAGAAGGTCTATTTCAACCACCGCACCGGCAAGGCCGAGAAGTGCACGTTCTGCTATCCGCGCCTCGAGGTCGGCCTGCCGACCGTCTGCGCGGAGACCTGCGTCGGCCGGCTGCGCTACATCGGCGTCGTGCTCTATGACGCCGATGCGGTCAACGCGGCGGCGTCGGTCGAGAACGACCAGGACCTCTATCAGGCTCAGCTCGACCTGCTGCTCGACCCGAACGACCCGGCGATCATCCGCGCCGCGCGCGAGGCGGACATCCCCGAGGACTGGATGGAGGCCGCCCGGCGCTCGCCCATCTATGCGCTCGCCAAGGAGTTCAAGGTCGCCCTGCCGCTGCATCCGGAATATCGCACCATGCCGATGGTGTGGTACATCCCGCCGCTCTCGCCCGTGGTCGACATGCTGTCGCGCCAGGGTCACGATGCCGAGGACGCCGGCGTACTCTTCGGTGCCCTCGACGCCCTGCGCATCCCGAGCGAATACCTGGCGGAGCTGTTCACCGCCGGAGATGTCGCCGAGGTCGACCGGGTGCTGCAGACCCTCGCGGGCATGCGCTCCTATATGCGCGGCGTGACGCTCGGCCAGGGCGGTGACGAGGCCATCGCCGAGTCGATCGGCCTGACCGGCAACGAGATCCAGCGGCTCTATCGCCTGCTGGCGATCGCGAAATACAACGAGCGCTATGTCATCCCGAAGGCCCACTGGGAGCAGGCCCACGATCTCGAGGAGCTGGGCTGCTCGGTGGACTACGAGGGTGCGGAGGATGCGTACGGTTCGGGCGTCTTCGGCGAGATGTCCGGCAAGCCCGTGCCCGTCGCGGTCGAGACCTTCCTGGCGCTCAAGGAGCGCGCGACGACCGAGGTCGCGCCGAGCGCGGAGTCCCTCGGCCACCGCGTCAACCTGCTCAACTGGGACGGCACCGGTTCCCCGATCACCCACGACGGAGACCACAAATGAAATGGCCGTTCGGTCGATCGCGACCGGTTGAGCGAGTGGATGCGTCCGCCTCCGGTGTGTACGCCGCAGCGGCCCTGGTCCTGGGCTATCCGACGCGGGACCTGCTCGACCGCCTGCCGGCCGTGGCCGACCTGGCCGCCCGGGCCGGCGTGGGCGAGGAGTTCGAGCCGGTGCTGGCGTACCTCGGAAGTCAGAGCCTCACCGACCTGCAGGAGGCATACGCCCAGGAGTTCGACAACTCCCGGCGGCATGCGCTGCACCTGACCTACTGGGTCGACGGCGACACGCGGCGCCGCGGGGAGTCGTTGCTGCGCTATAAGCAGGCCTATCGCGATTCGGGCCTACTGGTCGATCTCAACGGGGAGCTCCCGGACTATCTGCCGATGGCGCTGGAGTTTGCCGTGCACGATCCGGCGCGGGGGCGGGAGCTGTTGACCGCGTCGCGGCCCGCGCTCGAGCTACTGCGGCTGGCCCTGCGTGATGACGAGCTGCCGCACGAGGGCGTACTCACGGCGGTCTGCGCGACCCTGCCGGGAGAATCCCCGGACGATCGGCTGTCGGTGTCGCGGATGAACGGCTGGCAGCCACCCACCGAAAGTGTCGGCCTGCTCGACGCGCCGCTCGCTCCCTATTCGATGGCGACGAATTCACCGAACGCGCCCTCGTTGCAGGGCGCCCGTCTGCCCCTTCTCGATGCCCGAACCCTTGACGAAGCGGAGTTGCGATGAACGACTACGGCCCCCTCGACATCGTGCTGTGGGGTGTCCTGCCCTATCTGATGATGGTCGTCCTCATCGGTGGGACGATCTGGCGCTACAAGTTCGACCAGTTCGGCTGGACCACCCGGTCCTCGCAGCTCTATGAGGGCTCGCTCCTGCGGATCGCCTCACCGCTGTTCCACTTCGGCATCCTCGTCGTGATCGGCGGTCATGCGATGGGTCTGCTGATCCCGAAGCGGTGGACCGATGCCATCGGCATCAGCCAGCACAACTATCACCTGGTCGCGTGGGGCCTCGGCGGCATCGCCGGCTTCTGCACGCTGATCGGCGTACTCCTGCTGGTCTGGCGCCGCAGGTCCACCGGACCCGTGTTCTCCGCGACGACGAACAACGACAAGTTGATGTATATCTTCCTCGTCGGTGCCATCGTCATGGGTCTGCTGGCCACGTTCCTGGGCGCGACCTACCGCGACGGTTCCGAGCACAACTACCGCGAGACCGTCTCGATCTGGTTCCGCTCGCTGTTCGTCTTCCAGCCCAATGTCGCCGCGATGGCGGCGGCCACGTTGCTGTTCAAGATCCACGTCCTGGTCGGCATGCTGCTCTTCATGGTCTGGCCGTTCACGCGGCTCGTGCACGCGTTCAGCGCGCCCCTGAAATACATCTTCCGCCCCTACATCGTCTATCGCTCCGCCGACCGACGCCCGTCCGGCGGCAGCTCCGGTCGCAAGCCGGGCTGGGAGCCGATCGGCACGCCGGACAAGGACCGGAGTTCGCGCACCTAACCCACCACCCCCGTCCCCCTGCACAACCCGGAGCAACCACGATGTCCGCAGAAACAGCGGCCGCCCAGCCCGAAGCCAAGGGTGCCGGCCGCGTACTCGCCGTGTCCTCAACCGCCTTCACCGTCATGTTCGCCGTCTGGCTCATGTTCGGGATTCTCGGCAAGCCCATCCAGGAAGAGTTCGGGCTCACCGACCTCGAGCTCTCCTGGATCTCGGCCGTCGCGATCCTCAACGGTTCGATGTGGCGACTGCCCGCGGGCATGCTCGCCGACCGCATCGGCGGTCGCAAGGTCATCCTGGGCATTCTCCTGTTCTCGGCCGTGGCCTCGTTCGCGGTGGCCTTCGCCCAGAACTATGCGATGTTGCTCGTCCTGGCGTTCCTGGTCGGCTTCGCGGGCAACTCGTTCTCGGTGGGCGTCGCTTGGAACTCGGCCTGGTTCTCGAAGGGCCGGCAGGGTCTGGCCCTCGGCATTTTCGGGGCCGGCAACGTCGGCGCGTCGGTGACCAAGTTCATCGGCCCGCCCGTCATCGCGGCGACGGCGGGCACCGTGATCTTCGGGTTCATCCCGGGTGGCTGGCGATTCATCCCGATCATCTATACCGTCCTGCTGCTGATCCTCTTCGTGCTCGTGCTGGCGATGTGCCCGGCGCAGGACCGCATGGCCGGCGCCAACAAGTCACTGGGGGAGATGCTCCAGCCGCTCAAGCAGATGCGGGTCTGGCGGTTCAGCCTCTATTACGTCGCTGTGTTCGGTGCCTATGTGGCGCTGTCGGCGTGGCTGCCGAAGTACTACATGGACAACTTCGATGTCTCGCTGACCGTCGCAGGTCTCCTCACCGCGACGTTCATCTTCCCGGCTTCGCTGTTGCGACCTGTGGGCGGCTGGTTGTCCGACAAGTTCGGGGCGCGCAAGGGGATGTACATCACCTTCGCGATCATGCTCTTCACCACCGGCGTGCTGATGATGCCCAACGGTCATGTGGTGATCAATCACGCCGACGGCAGCCAGACCAATCACCTCGGGTATGCCATGGGGCTCGTCCCCTTCGTGATCCTCGTGTTCCTGCTGGGCTGTGCGATGGGCATCGGCAAGGCTGCGGTCTTCAAGCACATCCCCGAATATTTCCCGGGGCTCGTCGGCCCGGTCGGTGGCCTGGTCGGCATGCTCGGTGGGCTCGGTGGATTCTTCCTGCCGCCGCTGTTCGCGTACACGAAGGAATGGTCCGGCTTCCCGACCTCCACGTTCTTCGTGCTCTTCCTCCTCACCGCGATCTGCACCATCTGGATGCACCTGACCGTGGTCCGCATGCTCCACAGCAGCTCGCCCGAGTTGGCCGACCACTTCGAATCCCCCAATCCCCAGACTGATTCCGACTTTCCCGACCAGCCCGACCATGAGCCGGCGACCCGGACCAAGGAGGTTCTCCGATGACTGCCAAGACCTCACCCGTCCCTTCCAAAGGGGAATGGCTCACCGAGTGGGATGCCAATGACCCGGCCAAGTGGGACAAGGCGCTCGCCAACAAGACCCTGGCGATCACGACCTTCTCCCTGACCCTGTGCTTCGTGGCCTGGTTCCTGCCGTCGGCCATCGCGCCGAAGCTGACCAACCTGGGCTTCGACCTGACCAAGAACCAGCTCTATTGGCTGACCTCCATGCCCGGCCTGGCCGGCGGCCTCATGCGCCTGTTGTGGATGGTGCTGCCCCCGATTCTGGGGACGCGCAAGATGGTGACGATCACCACCCTGTTGCTGGTCTTCCCGGTGCTCGGGTGGGGCGTACGCGTCCAGGACCCGACCACGCCCTTCTGGGAACTGCTGACCCTGGCATTCCTGGCCGGCATCGGCGGCGGCGCGTTCTCGGGCTTCATGCCGTCGACGTCGTATTTCTTCCCCAAGTCGAAGGCGGGCACTGCGCTGGGCATCCAGGCCGGTGTCGGCAACTTCGGTGTGTCGCTGGTCCAGCTCGCCACCCCGTGGCTCATCGGCTTCGGCATGATCGGCTTCATGGGCGGCTCGCAGCAGATGCTCGGCCTGCCCGGCCAGCCGACGCGCGAGGTCTGGTATCAGAACGCCGCGTTCTTCTATATCCCCTTCATCATCCTCGCGGCCGTGCTGGCGAGGATGATGTTGAAGTCGGTGCCGATCAAGGCCAACATCAGGCAGCAGTTCGACATCTTCAACAACCTCGACACCTGGCTCATGACGATTCTCTACATCATGACCTTCGGCACGTTCTCGGGCCTGTCCGCCCAGTTCGGCCTGTTGATGAAGAACCTCTATGGCGCCGGCAACCCCGAGATCGTCCAGGGTGCCGGGGCGAACGCGCAGCTGCTCGTCGCCGGCTATTCGGTGCCCGATCCTGTGAGCTATGTGTTCCTCGGAGCGCTCGTCGGCGCGGGTGCGCGGGTCATCTTCGCCCCCTTGACGGACCGGATGGGGGGCGCGATCTGGACCCTCATCTCGGGCATCGGCCTGCTCGGCTCGATCATCGTGACGATGATGTTCCTGCGGCCCGATCCGGGTGCCGGCGCCGAGGCGCTGCAGGCGCAGTTCACCGGCTTCCTGTGGGGCATGCTGGCGATCTTCCTGTTCTCGGGCATCGGCAATGCGTCGACGTTCAAGCAGATGCCGATGATCTTCGAGCCGCGGCAGGCCGGCGGCGTCATCGGCTGGACCGCCGCCATCGCCGCGTTCGGTCCGTTCCTGTTCGGCATCGGCCTCACCCTGATGAGCCCGTGGACGTTCTATCTGATCGGCGCCATCTGGGCCGTGATGTGCATCGCGATCACCTGGGTTCGGTACGCCCGCCCCGGCGCCCCGAAGAAGAGCTGATCCGGCGCGTTTCCTGATCGAGGAGGGCCGGCAGTCCAATGGACTGCCGGCCCTTGTCGATTGGAGTTGGGTGGGGCATGGGGACGGGAGGTCAGTTGGGGAGCGCCTCGCGGGCGGATTCGACCATCGTGCGGAGGGCGGCGAGGTGCCCCTCGAAGGCGCGGCGGCCGTCCTTGGTCAGGCGGGCCCAGGTGCGGACCTTGCCGCCCCGGCCCGTGGGCTTCTGGAGGTCGACATAGCCGGCGTCCACCAGCACCTTGAGCTGCTTCGACAGGACCGAGTCGGCCACCCCGAGGCCATCGCGTAGGACTCCGAACTCGACCTGGTCGACGTCCGCCAGCATTGCGCAGATCTTCAGCCGGTGAGGTGCGTGCACGACCTCGTCGAACCCGTCGATCATGCCTCAGCTCCGGTGAGCCCGGCTTCGTCCCTGAGCTCGTGGAGTTGGCGGCGGAAGACGCGGCGGGCGGCGTACCCCAGACCCGACCAGCCCAGCGCCGTCACCACGCCGAGGGCGATCGCGATCGACATCGGCCAGCCGAAGGCATCGACGGCGGGAAGGGTGAGGATCGTGAACAGGAACAGCGCAATCAGGGCGAACGTCAGGCCAGGGGTATCGCGGAGCCCCTTGAGACCGAGGTCGACACGGATGCCCTGCTTCTCCAGGCGGCTGAGGCGCATCAGGTTGGGCATGAACGCCAGGAAGATGACGACGAGCGCCAGGCCCATCGCGAGGTATTTCGCCGGTCCGGTCAGGACCACGCCCGCGATCGTCTGGGCGCCCAGGGCGAGCCCGGTGGCAACGGACTGAGGAAAGATGTCGATCGCCTCGAAGGCGCGGATCCGGGTCCGGGCGCGGGTGGTGCCCACATCGGCGAGAGCAGTTTCGGGGGTGTACGGCTCATGTGTTTCCATGACGGAAAGTCTAGACAGAAATTTTCTCTTTCCGCAACAGAAAGTCATGTGGTTTCTGCGAGGAATTTTCTGAGTACGCGCGTCAGCGCTTCCGGATTGTCCTCGGGGATCAGGGTGGCTGCGCCCGGGATGATCTCGAGGCGGGCGTCGGGCAGGAGGTCGACGAGGCGCTCGGCGTGCTCCCGCGGCATCATCGAGTCCTCCGCGCCCCAGGCCACGAGTGCGGGGTGGTCGAACCGGCGGAGCGCTTCGCTCCACTCGAGCAGGGTGGCGCGGCCGGGCGTACCTTTTGCGAACTTCACCATGTCCCGCCTGATCGCGGGGTCGGCGAGGGCGGGGGCGAACCAGTCGTCCATGACCTCATCGGGTACGCCCGCCCGGGTCAGCCCGCCGAGCGCGCGCGGATGGTGACGGACGAGGCGGGTACGCAGCAGCCGGCTCACCAGCCAGGACCCGCCGGGCAGGGTCAGGAGGTTGATCAGCGGGCGTGCCGGGGCGGGTGGGAAGTTGTCGAACGCCTCGCACGACACGAAGGCCAGCCGACCGATTCGGTGGTCGAGGCCGAGGTGGACCAGGAACTGCGGCCCGCCCCAGTCGTTCATCGCCAGCGTCACATCGTTGAGCTCGAGGCGGTCCAGGAATTCCGCGAGGATCCGGGCTTGGCCCAGCTGTCCGAGGTCGGCATCGGGATGCATGGGGAATCGATGCGCGCCCAGCGGCAGGGTCGGCAGGATGCAGCGATAGTCGGGGAGCAGTGGTGTGACCTTGCGCCACTGCGTGCCGGTCATCGGGAACCCGTGGGTAAGAACCAGAACAGGCCCTTCGCCGGACTCGGCGTACTCGATCGGTCCGGAGGTCAACTCGACGACTGGCATGACGCCTCCCGCGGCGGGGTGGATTGGTCACTACGAGTGTAGTTTCCTAGCCGGTGTCGCGGGTCGAATCACCAGCTGTTGTTCACGATGGTGATCTCGTCGTCGTCGACGAGGACCTCGAAGTCGCGGACGACGGTGCGTCGGTCCTTGCCGTCGAGCTGGGTGGCGTACTCGATCGCGCCCAGCAGGTCCGGAGCCGCATCGCCGGCGATGGTCTGGACCGCGATGGCGTACGCGTTCTTCTCATCCGCCGTCAGCGTCTTGCCTGCGGCGCTGATGCGAATCTGACGCGTCACGCCCTTGTCGTTGGTGAGCGTGCGGATGCCGCCGTCGCCCTGTTCGCACTCGATGTTGCTGTTGGATTCGATGCACGTGTAGCCCAACTCGGTCATCGGCGCCACGAGCTGAGAGGCGGGGCCGGGGAGGCCCGTGGAGGAGATGCGCGCCCGGCGCGGCTCCTTGGCCTCCAATTCGATCTTGAAATAGTTTCCTGGCTTGCCGCGCTGGAACGAGCCCGCGCCCCACGCGGTCTCCACGTCGATGCGCGTGTCCCTGGTGGCGTCCGCTTCGGCCATGCCCTGCTTGAACGCGGTCTGGGTGTCGGCCGGGAAGTCGCGGAACAGCACCTCGACCGCCGCTGCGTGCAGGCGCTCGGCCTTGGGCACGTCGGTCGTATAGGTGTTCATCACGATGCCTGTCACCTTGCCGTCGTGGAGCGCGAACTTCAGTGGTGCGGCATTCCAGTCGCCCGGTGTCATGCATTGCACCACGGTCGTCGGAGTGGTGAAGATCGTGTAGCACTCGAACCCGGCCTTCGCCAGGTCCGCGCTCGTGGCGTCCGTCGCCGCGACGGGCTTCCAGCCCGGCGTCGGCGTGGTGGTCAGTTGAGGCTGTGTGGGAGTCGAGGGCGCGGGCGATGGGTCGGCTCCGGGGGTGGCGGAAGCGCAGGCAGAAAGGGCGAGTACGCCGGCTACTGTCGCGATAAGACCGAGCTTCATGAGGGAACTTTAAGGAACGCCGGGGGTCATCGGTCGAGACCTGTCGGACTCGCCCGGGCCCCGGAGTTTTCGTGCCGAATGGCACGAGTTGTGGCCCGTGTCGGGCGGGTTGGTCGGCAACTCGTGCCAACTGGCGCACCCGGGAGGTGGCCGTCGGCGTGGCGTGGGTCAGCAGCCGCCCACGAAGGGCTTGTCCTTGGACTGGATGAAGATTCGCTCGACAGACGGGAAGGTCGTGGTTTCGAAGCCGAACTGGAAGGCGACCATGGTGTTGCCGGAGACGACTGCGCGGGAGTGGGCGTACCCACCTTCGCCGATCCAGCTGAAGTCCTCCAGCTTTCCGGCATACATGCGTTCGACGTCCGATCGGGTCGATCCGAGATGGGCGCCGGTGGGGGTCCTGAAACCCTTGGCGTTGACCACGATCGCGGTGAGGCGGTCAGTTCCGGGATCGATCTCCAGCCATACGTCCTCGGGCAGCGCGTCGCCGCCGTCCCACTTCTTGGGGCAGTGTTCCCCCGACCACGGGCGGACATAGCCCAGGCGTTGCAGTTCGTCTCCCTTCATGCCCAGTTTGATCGGGCCCAGCCCGCTGGTCGTGATCGGGGCGTTCTTCACCTCGTCGAGCGAGAACGACACCACGCACATCTGACCGTCATAGATCAGCTGGCTGAGCTCCCTGCGCGGTGCGGTGGCGGGGATGTCGTAACAATCTCCGCCGTGATCGATCATGGCCACTCTCGCCCGCGTGCCGCCCTTGCGGTTGAGCACGAGCGCGCCACCTTTCTGGGCTCGGTCGAAGAGGGTGTCCAGGACCGCCCACTCCTGGTCGGCGGTGCACTGGCGCCGCTTGACCTGGAGGTCCGGTTTGCCCGCCAGTCGCCGGGCATCGTCGTCGCTCGGCGGGCACGGAGCCTGGGGCAGGCACGTGCAGAGGATGATCGTGAGGACCTTCCCGTCGGCGACGGTCACTTTCCACGCGAGCCCCAGACGCTGATCGGCGGCATAGAAGCGGGTTTCCGCCCCGGTGGGTACGCCCGGCCCGGGCGAAGCGGGCTCGGTCTTCACCGGCGCGCCGAGCACGTCGAGGCTCCCGACCGGATCGCCGGCGGTGATGCCATCGATGGTCGGGCCGGACTGGAGGACGATCTCGCGCAGCACCTTCTGATCGTCGAACAGCCATTCGCAGTTGCGCCAGATCACGCGGATGACGGTCTCGGCCGTCGCGACTGCGGGCAGCTCCGGGAAGTCGGGATGCTGCTCGCGGATCCTGGCGTACTCCGTCCCCGGTCGCACCTTCTGCACGCCCTGCGGCGACAGCATGTCGGCCGCCGCAGCGGGGTTCGACAGCGCGGGCAATCGCCGCGCGAGCTGGGCCGCATTGTCCGCGGGCAGGCTCAGGCCGTTGCCGCGATCGGCGATGCAGGCGAGCTGCTCCGACGACGCGCGTACGCCCAGTGTCGAGATGGTGAGGTGGGGCTTGCCACGCACGACCGCGCCGGCCGTGTCGCACGGATCCGGGGGAGCGCACGAGTCCTCGCCGTCGGACACGAGGACGATGCTGGTGGTCTCGCCGTCGGGCGCCTGCTCCGCGGCCTTCGTCAGTGCCAGCGAGATGGGCGTCCAGCCGGTCGGGCGCAGCTGGTCGAGCACGGGTCCGATGTTGCGGTCGGTGCCGAGGGGGAGCTTCACGGTGACATCGCCGCAGCCGGACTCCTTCGGCGCGTCCTCGGGGGTCCGGTCGCCATAGGTCACCACCGACAGCCTGGCGTCCGGCGGCAGGGCCTCGACGAACCGACGGCCTGCCTCCCGGGCTGCGGTCATCCGGTCCATCCCGCCGCTCATGTCCGCGGTCTTCATCGATCCACTGCTGTCGAGGATGAGGACATAGTTGGCCGGCGGCGGTGGAGCCGGCGTACTCGTCGCCGCGGCGTCGTCGGCCGCAGTCTCAACGGGTGCGGGGTTCTCCGCCCGGGGTCCCAGGGGAATGCTGATGCAGGAGGTGGTCAGGAGCAGTACGCCGACGGCCGCGAAGCGCTTCACATATCGACGTTAGCTTCCGGCAGCCCCGGCGTACCGTCCCAAAATCAGGGGACATCCCACGGGGGCTGGGGAATCGTGCGGCACGGTGCTTGCGGACTCCTTTTGCGTAGGTATGCTTCTGGCAAGCGTTCAACCGCACAGGCAGCAGCCCGGGGCTTGACCGTTTCGGTCGTGGGTGCCCATTTATTTGCCTTCCCTCTTTTCTTGACGTACAGTCGGGGTTTGCCCCGCGTATTCTTGCGACCCGTGGCGTGATCCGGCTGGCCCAGATCTTGACATGGGTCGTTCAGCATGCACTGAACGCCTTCTCGGAAGGACCAAGCTGTTGGCCGCCTCGCGCACTGCCTCGAAGAACACGAACGTCATTTCTCCCACCGGGCGGATCTCCTTCGCCAAGATCGCAGAGCCGATGGAGGTGCCCGACCTGCTGGATCTGCAGGTGGACTCCTTCGACTGGCTGGTGGGGAACCAGGTCTGGCGCGAGCATGTTGATGCCGCTCTCGCTGAAGGCCGGACGGACGTGAACACCAAGTCCGGACTGGAGGAGATCTTCGAAGAGATCTCGCCGATCGAGGACTATTCCCAGACGATGTCGCTCTCCTTCCGCGACCATCGTTTCGAGGACCCCAAGTTCACGGTGGACGAGTGCAAGGACCGCGACGTCACCTACGCCGCGCCGCTGTTCGTCACCGCCGAGTTCATGAACAACGACACGGGCGAGATCAAGTCGCAGACCGTGTTCATGGGCGACTTCCCGCTGATGACCGACAAGGGCACCTTCGTCATCAACGGCACCGAGCGCGTCGTCGTGTCGCAGCTCGTGCGTTCCCCGGGTGTCTATTTCGAGCAGACCCCCGACAAGACGTCCGACAAGGACATCTTCACCTGCAAGATCATCCCGTCGCGCGGTGCGTGGCTGGAGTTCGAGGTCGACAAGCGCGACATGGTCGGCGTACGCCTGGACCGCAAGCGCAAGCAGAACGTCACCGTGCTGCTCAAGGCGCTGGGCTGGACGACCGAGCAGATCCTCGAGGAATTCGGGCAGTACGAGTCGATTCGCCTGACGCTGGAGAAGGACCCGACGACGGGTCAGGACGATGCGCTGCTCGACATCTATCGCAAGCTGCGCCCGGGCGAGCCGCCGACGCGTGAGGCCGCGCAGGCGCTGCTGGAGAACTACTACTTCAACCCGAAGCGCTATGACCTGGCCAAGGTCGGTCGATACAAGATCAACAAGAAGCTCGGCCTGGTCGAGCCGTTCGACCAGCAGGTGCTGACGGTCGACGACATCGTGGCGGCCATCCGCTTCGTCGTGGCGCTCCACGAGGGCGTCGAGACCCTGCCCACGCCCAGCGGCGACGACATCATCGTCGAAGAGGACGACATCGATCACTTCGGCAACCGTCGTCTGCGCACGGTCGGTGAGCTGATCCAGAACCAGCTCCGCACCGGCCTGGGGCGCATGGAGCGCGTCGTGCGCGACCGGATGACGACCCAGGACATCGAGGCGATCACGCCCCAGACCCTGATCAACATCCGCCCGGTCGTGGCGGCGCTGAAGGAATTCTTCGGCACGTCGCAGCTGTCGCAGTTCATGGACCAGACCAACCCGGTCGCCGGCCTGACCCACAAGCGCCGCCTTTCGGCGCTCGGCCCGGGCGGTCTCTCGCGTGACCGCGCCGGCATGGAAGTCCGTGACGTCCACCACTCGCACTACGGCCGCATGTGCCCGATCGAGACCCCGGAAGGCCCGAACATCGGCCTGATCGGCTCGCTCGCGTCGTTCGCCCGTGTGAATGCGTTCGGCTTCGTGGAGACGCCCTATCGCAAGGTCGAGAACGGCGTCGTCACCGATCAGATCGACTATCTGACGGCCGACGAGGAAGACCGCTATGTCGTGGCCCAGGCCAACGCCCCGCTGAACGACGACGGTTCGTTCGCCGAGGAGCGCATCCTGTGCCGCCTGCGGCACGGCGAGGTCGACACGTTCCCGGCCAGCGAGGTCCACTACATGGACGTCTCGCCGCGCCAGATGGTGTCGGTCGCGACGGCCCTGATCCCGTTCCTCGAGCACGACGACGCGTCCCGCGCGCTGATGGGCTCCAACATGCAGCGTCAGGCGGTCCCGCTGCTGCGCAGCGAGGCCCCGTTCGTCGGCACCGGCATGGAATACCGCGGTGCGGTCGACGCCGGTGACGTCACGGTCGCCGCCAACAGCGGTGTCGTGTCGTCGGTCTCGGCCGACCTCGTCGAGATCGCCTGCGACGACGGCACCTATCAGACCTATCGCCTGCAGAAGTTCCGTCGCTCCAACCAGGGCACCTGCATCAACCAGCGCCCGCTGGTCGAGTCGGGCCAGCGTGTCGAGGTGGGTACGCCCCTGGCCGACGGTCCCTGCACCGACGGCGCCGAGATCGCCCTGGGCCGCAACCTGCTCGTGGCGTTCATGCCGTGGGAGGGTCACAACTACGAGGACGCGATCATCCTGTCGCAGCGCCTCGTGCAGGACGATGTCCTCACCTCGATCCACATCGAGGAGCACGAGGTCGACGCCCGTGACACCAAGCTGGGCGCCGAGGAGATCACGCGGGATATCCCGAACGTCTCCGAGGAGATGCTGGCCAATCTCGACGAGCGCGGCATCATCCGCATCGGCGCCGAGGTCGGCACCGGCGACATCCTCGTCGGCAAGGTCACCCCGAAGGGCGAGACCGAGCTGACCCCGGAGGAGCGCCTGCTCCGCGCCATCTTCGGTGAGAAGGCCCGCGAAGTTCGTGACACCTCGATGAAGGTGCCCCACGGCGAGTCGGGCACGGTCATCGGCGTACGCGTCTTCGACCGCGAGGAGGGCGACGAGCTCGCCCCCGGCGTGAACCAGCTCGTCCGGGTCTATGTCGCCCAGAAGCGCAAGATCTCCGACGGTGACAAGCTCGCCGGCCGCCACGGCAACAAGGGCGTCATCGCCAAGATCAACCCGATCGAGGACATGCCGTTCCTCGAGGACGGTACGCCGGTCGACATCGTGCTCAACCCGCTGGGCGTACCCTCGCGAATGAATGTGGGGCAGGTCCTCGAGCTTCACCTCGGCTGGATCGCCAAGACCGGCTGGGACGTGACCGCGGTCGACGAGCCGTGGGCCGAGCGTCTGCGCGACGTGGGTCTGGGTCTGGTCGACGGTGGTCAGCGTCTGGCGACGCCGGTGTTCGACGGTGTGGACTCCGCGGAGATGAGTGGCCTGCTCGAGAACGGGCTGCCCAACCGTGACGGCATTCAGCTCGTCGACAACACCGGCAAGGCGCGCCTGTTCGACGGTCGTTCCGGTGAGCCCTATCCCGACCCGATCGGTGTGGGCTATATGTACATGCTGAAGCTGCACCACCTGGTCGACGACAAGATCCACGCGCGTTCGACGGGCCCCTACTCGATGATCACGCAGCAGCCGCTGGGCGGTAAGGCCCAGTTCGGTGGCCAGCGATTCGGCGAGATGGAGGTGTGGGCTCTCGAGGCCTATGGCGCGGCCTGGGCACTGCAGGAGCTGCTCACCATCAAGTCCGATGACGTCCAGGGCCGCGTGAAGGTCTATGAGGCGATCGTCAAGGGCGAGAATATCCCCGAGCCGGGCATTCCCGAGTCGTTCAAGGTGCTCGTGAAGGAAATGAAGTCGCTGTGCCTGAACGTGGAGGTTCTCTCCTCCGACGGCACCGTCGTGGAGCTCAAGGACACCGAAGAGGACAGCTATCGCACGTCCGAGGAGTTCGGCATCGACCTTTCCCGTCGTCCGGGTGAAGGTTTCGCCGGAGTCGAAGAGGTATAAGCACCAAGGCCGCGGCCGGGAGCGAATCCCGGCCACGGCCGATCCCGGGCGTACGCCTGCCGGCACGTGAGGCGGCGCCCCCACCGATCACCGCATAAGGATTGGGAAACACACACATATGCTCGACGTGAACTTCTACGACGAACTCCGAATCGGTCTCGCCACCGCCGATGAGATCCGCGAATGGTCGCACGGTGAGGTCAAGAAGCCCGAGACGATCAACTACCGCACGCTCAAGCCGGAGCGCGACGGCCTCTTCTGCGAGAAGATTTTCGGTCCCACGCGCGACTGGGAGTGCTACTGCGGCAAATACAAGCGCGTGCGCTTCAAGGGCATCATCTGCGAGCGCTGCGGCGTCGAGGTGACCCGTTCCGGCGTACGCCGTGAGCGCATGGGCCACATCGAGCTCGCCGCTCCGGTGACCCATATCTGGTATTTCAAGGGCGTTCCGTCGCGCCTGGGCTACCTGCTCGACATTGCGCCGAAGGACCTCGAGAAGGTCATCTACTTCGCTGCGTACATGATCACCTCCGTCGACGAGGAGGCGCGTCACCGCGACCTGTCCTCGCTCGAGGCGAAGGTCGATGTCGAGCGTCGCCAGCGCGAGTCGCAGCGCGACTCCGACCTCGAGAACCGCATGAAGAAGCTCGAGGAAGACATGGCCACCCTCGAGGAAGAGGGCGCCAAGGGCGACGTCAAGAAGAAGACCAAGGACGCCGGCGAGAAGGAGCTCAAGCAGATCCGCGACCGCGCGACGCGTGAGCTCGATCGCCTGTCGGCCGTCTGGGATCGCTTCAAGAGCCTCAAGGTCCAGGACCTCGAGGGCGACGACATCCTCTTCCGCGAGATGAAGCAGCGCTTCGGGAAATATTTCGAGGGCTCGATGGGCGCCGCGGCGATCCAGAAGCGTCTCGAGGACTTCGACCTCGAGGCCGAGGCCGAGAACCTGCGCAACACCATCCAGACCGGCAAGGGCCAGCGCAAGACCCGTGCGCTCAAGCGCCTGAAGGTCGTCTCGGCGTTCCTGCAGACCAACAACCGTCCGACCGGCATGGTTCTGGACTGCGTTCCGGTCATCCCGCCGGACCTGCGGCCGATGGTTCAGCTCGACGGTGGCCGCTTCGCGACCTCCGACCTGAACGACCTCTATCGCCGCGTCATCAACCGCAACAACCGCCTCAAGCGACTCCTTGACCTCGGTGCGCCCGAGATCATCGTGAACAACGAGAAGCGGATGCTGCAGGAGGCCGTCGACTCGCTGTTCGACAACGGCCGTCGTGGTCGCCCGGTCACGGGCCCCGGCAACCGTCCGCTCAAGTCGATCTCCGACATGCTCAAGGGCAAGCAGGGCCGGTTCCGCCAGAACCTGCTCGGCAAGCGCGTCGACTACTCGGGCCGTTCGGTCATCGTGGTCGGCCCGCAGCTCAAGCTGCACCAGTGCGGTCTGCCGAAGGCGATGGCGCTCGAGCTGTTCAAGCCGTTCGTGATGAAGCGGCTCGACGACCTCAACCACGCCCAGAACATCAAGTCGGCCAAGCGCATGGTCGAGCGTCAGCGCCCGGTGGTGTGGGACGTCCTCGAAGAGGTCATCTCGGAGCATCCGGTGCTGCTCAACCGTGCTCCCACGCTGCACCGCCTCGGCATCCAGGCCTTCGAGCCGCAGCTGATCGAGGGCAAGGCGATCCAGATCCACCCGCTGGTCTGCACCGCCTTCAACGCCGACTTCGACGGCGACCAGATGGCGGTCCACCTGCCGCTGTCGGCCGAGGCCCAGGCCGAGGCCCGCATCCTGATGCTGTCGACCAACAACATCCTGAAGCCGGCCGACGGTCGCCCCGTGACCATGCCCACCCAGGACATGATCATCGGTCACTTCTTCCTGACGCAGGAGCGTGAGGACGGCGTGGGCGCGGGTCGCACCTTCGGGTCGACCGCCGAGGCGATCATGGCGTTCGACCGCGGTGAGCTGTCGGTCGGTGCGCCGATCCACATCCGCCTGCGCGACATCGTGCCGCCGGAGGGCCAGGAGCTGCGCGCCAACCGGACGATCCTGCTGAAGACCACCCTCGGTCGGGCGATCTTCAACGAGGCGCTGCCGGAGGACTATCCCTTCGTCAACGCCGAGGTCGGCAAGAAGCGTCTGGGCGTGATCATCAACGATCTCGCCGAGCGCTATCCCAAGGTCGAGGTCGCCACCTGCCTGGATGCCCTCAAGGAACTCGGTTTCCGCTGGGCCACCCGCTCGGGTGTCACCGTGTCGATCTCCGATGTCCAGACCCCGGCCAACAAGCCGGAGATCCTGGCCGGCTACGACGCGCGGGCGACCAAGATCGACAAGCAGTACGAGCGGGGTCTGATCACCCCCGAGGAGCGCCGTCAGGAGCTCATCGAGATCTGGACCGACGCGACCGCCGTGCTCACGGGCGAGATGGAGAAGAACTTCACCCGGACCAACCCGATCTTCATGATGGTCGACTCGGGCGCTCGAGGAAACATGACGCAGATGCGTCAGATCGCCGCCATGCGAGGCCTGGTGGCCAACCCGAAGGGCGAGATCATCCCCCGTCCGATCAAGTCCAACTTCCGTGAGGGCCTGACCGTTCTGGAGTACTTCATCTCGACCCACGGTGGCCGTAAGGGCCAGGCGGACACCGCGCTGCGGACCGCCGACTCCGGCTATCTGACCCGTCGTCTGGTCGACGTCTCCCAGGACGTCATCATTCGCGAGGAGGACTGCGGCACCGAGCGTGGCCTCAAGAAGGTCATCGCGGGCGAGGAGAACGGCGTGCTCACCGCGTCGGAGAACGTCGAGACCGCCGTGTACGCGCGTACGCTCGCCGTCGATGTCAACGACCCGAACACCGGCGAACTGCTCGTCCCGGCGGGCGTCGACCTGGGCGATGTCAACATCGCGATGCTGGTCAACTCGGGTGTCACCGAGGTCCGGGTCCGCTCGGTCCTGACGTGTGAGGCCGTGACCGGCACCTGCGCCATGTGCTACGGCCGTTCGCTCGCGTCCGGCAAGCTCGTGGACGTCGGCGAGGCCGTCGGCATCGTCGCGGCCCAGTCGATCGGTGAGCCCGGAACCCAGCTCACGATGCGTACCTTCCACACCGGTGGTGTGGCCGGTGACGACATCACGCAGGGTCTGCCCCGTGTCGTCGAGCTCTTCGAAGCGCGTACGCCCAAGGGCAAGGCGCCGATCGCCGAGTTCCCCGGTCGCATCCGCATCGAGGAGGGCGAGCGTTCCCGCAAGGTCATGCTCGTGCCCGACTCGGGTGAGGAAGAGATCGAGATCGTCGTCGGTCGTCGTGCGCGGCTCGAGGTCGAGGACGGCGAGCACGTCGGCGTCGGCCAGCAGCTGACGGCGGGTACGCCGGATCCCCAGGACGTCCTGCGGATCCTCGGTGTGCGCCGGGTGCAGGAGCACCTGGTGGAGGAGGTCCAGAAGGTCTATCAGACCCAGGGTGCCGCCATCCACGAGAAGCACATCGAGATCATCATCCGCCAGATGCTGCGTCGCATCACCGTCATCGAGTCCGGCGACACCAACCTGCTGCCGGGCGACTGGGCGGACCGGTCGGCGTACGAGTCGGAGAACCGCAAGGTCGTCTCCGAGGGCGGTCAGCCGGCCTCGGGTCGTCCGGTGCTCATGGGCATCACCAAGGCCTCGCTCGCGACCGAGTCGTGGCTGTCGGCGGCCTCCTTCCAGGAGACCACCAAGGTGCTCACCGATGCGGCCATCCACGGCAAGTCCGACTCCCTCGTCGGTCTGAAGGAGAACGTCATCCTCGGCAAGCTCATCCCGGCCGGCACCGGCCTGGAGCGCTATCGGAACATCCGAGTCGAGCCGACCGCGGAGGCGAAGGCCACGGCCTATTCGCTCAGCTATGACCCGTATGACTATGACTTCGGGTCCGGCTCCGGCGCCTCCGTGCCGCTGGACGACTTCGATCTCGGCGAGTTCCGCTGATCTGTTTCGATCGAGTACGCCAGGGCGCTCCCACTTGTGGGGGCGCCCTTCGGCGTTTCGGGGCGCCACTCCCGGGCGTGATGCACCACTTATTCGATCGACGCCCCAGTTGTAACTGGGGCATCGATGCAACAACTGGTGCAGCGCCGAACCGTCCGGGTGCGGGGTGGGCGGGGTGAACGGCTCCAAGGGTCCGGGTCAGCTTGCTATGTAATTGCTGCCGCTGCGGAAGCGCTCCGAGCTCGGGGTACGCGGGCAGGAACGCGTCTTGCCGCTCCCCACCCCCGAGGAGGAGCTCGAACCCCCTGGTCATCCCGACTTCCCAACATGGCTCTCTCGTTCAGACGTTGCGCACGGTTGGAGAGAGCGAATCACGTAGGGGTCCTGCGTTGGTGTCGGGAAGTGCGTCAGCTTTCAGCGAGGGGCGTGGCGCTCGGGTTGGGGAGTGTCGTCATTCGGGTCGGGACGTGCCGGCCCCAGATGTGCTTCCGCTCCGGCAGCAATTCCCTAGGGCCCCCACCTGACCCAGCCGGCAGACCCCACCTGACACCCGGGCTCCTGCGCGTGTCGAATCGATCGCCTAGGGTGGAGCGGTGGCGAGAGAACTGGCGGTATTCCTGCACGGACTGGGACAGACCCCGCAGGCCTGGCAGGACCAGGTCAAGGACCTCCCGTCCGACCTACCGGCAGCGGCGCCCTGGCTGCGCGGATTGCGCCCGGGGTCGCCGCATCGGTTCTCCCTGCGCGATTCGGCCGCGGAGGTGAGTTCGGCCCTGACGATGCACGGCGCGGACCGGGCGTACCTGATCGGGGTCTCCCTCGGAGCCATGGTCGCGATGCAGGCGGCGCTGGATGATGACCGGGTGGCCGGCGTGGTGCTGGCCGCCGCGCAGGTGAGCCCGCCGAAGTGGGCCATGAAGGCCCAGGGCGTCGCCCTCAAGCTGGCGTCTCGGCGACGGCTCGCCGACCGAGGCCTCGACAAGACGGCGATGCAGGAGGTGTTCGGAGCGCTGGCGGATACAGACTTCTCCGATCGGCTCGGCGAACTGCGCATCCCCACCCTCGTGCTCTGCGGAGCCAACGATCGAGTCAATCAGCCGGCCAGCCGCCGGATCGCCGACGAGGTCCCCGGTGCGCGGCTGGAGCTGATCGCGGGTGGGCATCAGCTGAACGAGGACAACCCGGGGGACTTCAACCGGCTCACCTACGAGTTCATCGCGGGGCTCCGCCCCGGCGAGGGGCCCGATGTGCGCCCCATCGAGCGACCCCATGATGGTTGACCCTCAGCCGAGGTCGCGCAGGCGGTAGCCCATGCCCCGAACGGTCTCGATGCGTTCGGCGCCGATCTTGCGGCGGACAGTGCGTACGCACACCTCGACGACGTTCGAGCCGGGATCGAAATCCATCCCCCAGACGTGACCGAGGAGTTGTTCGCGCGACAGGACCTGCTCCGGATGCATCACGAACACCTCGATCAGGGAGAACTCCCGGGCCGTGAGGTCGATGTCCTCCCCGTCCACCCGGACGCGCCGGCTGCGCAGGTCCAGGGTCAGTCCGGCCCCCTCGAGCACATGGGCGGGATTGACGGGATGACTGTTGTGCTCGCGCAGCCTCAGCCGCACCCGTGCCAGCAACTCCGCGAACTGGAAGGGCTTGGTCACATAGTCACTGGCCCCGCCCTCGAGCCCCGCGACCGTGTCCATGACGGAATCGCGGGCGGTGAGGATGATGACGGGTACGCCGCAGCCGACCTCCCGCAGGCGCCGCAGGACCTCGAAGCCGTCGAGTTCGGGCAGGCCGATGTCGAGAATGACCAGGTCGAAGCCTCCTGCGGAGGCCATCAGATACGCGGTGGCACCGTCGGTGACGACGCTGGTCTGGTATCCCGCAGCCTGTAGTCCACTCTCCACGAACGAGGAGATGGGGGCGTGGTCCTCTGCGATCAGGATGTGGCTCATCCGACTGTCACCTTCTCCGTGTCGACCAGGTCATCTGCAACGGGCTGCCGGACATCGCCGACCGGGAGGGTCAGGGTGAAGACCGCTCCCTCGCCGTACTCTCCGCCGACCTCCACCGAGCCCCGGTGCGCGATCGCAATGGCGTGCACGATGGCCAGGCCGAGACCCGCACCGGCGTGACCGGAGGTCTTGCCCTGCCCGCGGGCAAAGCGCTGGAAGATGCGGTCGCGGTCTTCGGGGCGTACGCCCGGTCCCGTGTCCGCCACCGTAAACCGCACGGAGGGCACGCCGTCGGCATCGACGAACTCGCTCGACAACCGGATCGTGTCACCCACCACCGTCTGCTGCACGGCATTGGCGAGCAACTGGAGCACGGCCTGCGTGACCCGCTGGCGATCCACCACAGCGACCCCGTCGGCGATGTGGGTGAGGGTCCACTTGCGGTCGGCCAGGGCCTGCGCCAGCGCATCGAGGTCGAGCGTCAGCTCGCCGATATCGGTGTTGTCGGGCTGCACGAAATTGGGCTGATCAGCCTTGGCGAGGGCGAGCAGATCGTTCACGATGCGCGACATCCGGTCGAGCTCACTGGTGAGGAGCGTGATCGTCTCGGCCTGACCCGCCGGCGTCTTGAGGGGCAGAAGTTCGAGGTGGCCGCGGATCGCAGTGATGGGCGTACGCAACTCGTGCCCAGCATCGTCGACGAACTGTTGCTGGGCGTCGAAGGCGGACTCGAGTCGATCCAGCATCGAGTTGAACGTGCGAGCCAGTCGGGCGAGATCGTCGTTGCCGCGTACCGGAATGCGAGCCGTCAGATCACGATCGGACACTTCTTCCGCCGTCTGCTGCAGCAACCGCAGGGGCCGCAGGATCTGGCCGGCGGCCATGAACGACAGCGCCACGGTCACCAGGAGCGCCCCGAGTGCCACCAGGATCAGGATCCGGGTCGCATCCTCGGCTTCCTGGTCCTCGGTCTCGGTGAAGTTGAGCACCAGCAGTGACCCCTCCACGCGCCCGTTCACCTCGATGTCGATCCGCCCCCACCGGATCGTGCCGGCCACACTGCTGTGGACGCCGGTCGACGCCTGCTCCATGCGCTGCATCAGCACCGGATCGGTCAGCGGGTCATAGACATCGGGGCCGGACACGAGGTTGCCGCGCTGTTCGATGACGGCACCTTCCAGGGGGAGTACGCCCAGCATGAGCTCCGTGCTGCCGGGCTGCTGCCGGCTGAGATAGACCTCGAGCATGCGGGCCGTGGACGTGAAGGTCCGCCCGGTTTCGGGGTCGATGCCGTCATCGGCGAACGTGCGGAACTCCCCGATCTCCTGGCTGACGTCGTTGTTCGCACGGGTCGCAACGCTGGTGAGCAGGAGCCCACGCACCATCACGACCACGACCGCCAGGGCGAGTGCCATCACGAGCACCATCCAGGCGACGATGCGCCAGCGGGCCGATGGCGATGCCGGACGGCGGATCACCGGGTGCCCCCGGCGTCAGTCGTCGTCGTCATCATCATCGTCGTCGTCATCGTCCACCTCGAAGTCATCGTCGTCATAGTCGGCCGCGGGCGGCGGGGCCGGTCGGGTGGCGGGGGGCCGCACCCGGGTGGGGCGCGTGGTGCGCGTGCCGGAGCCGCCGCTGACAGAGCCGGAGCCGGAGCCGCCGCTGCCACCGGAGCCGCCGCTGCCACCGGAGCCCGAGCCCGCTCGAGTCGTGGCGGCAGGCGGCGGATTGGGCACGAATCCACCCACGCCCTGTTCGGTCACCGGGGGGCGACTCTCCTCGGTGACGGGGGTCGGCTCGGATTCGGAGTCGCGGAGGCTGTCGGGGTCGGGCGAGGCGATCCCGACCCGCACGGGTTCGCCGTTGCCGGCGGGTGCGCCGGGCGTGACCATCAGCAGGAGGCCGACGATGACAGCGAGCACGGGCAGGACGACGGCAGCTCCGAGGAGCAAGGAGCGACGCTGGGGGGCCTGCATGTTCGTTGACCTCTCCGGGTGGGGTGGGTTCGCTGACCAGCCTAGGCAGGCGCGATGAGCGGAGGATGAGCCGAAGATGATGGGCTCTTCATCTTCGGCTATCTGAACGCTCTGGGGACATCGGGCAGACCAGCCGGGTCAACAGGACTAGTATCGAAGGCGAGTCGCGCCGATTCTGGGAAACTTCCGGACTCGGCCGCCCGATCCTAAGGAGCATTCGACACGTGTCCGAACAGTCAACTCCCGCCCAGGGTGCCGGCACCGATGGTCTGACCGGCAAGCCGCTTATTTCGCAGGAGCAGGCCGAGCAGCTCGACCGCACCATGCACGTCAGCCTCGCCAAGCTCACCGGCGGCATGTCGCCCGCCGCGATCCCGCTGGCCTACCTCGACTGGCTCATCCACCTCTGGATGGCGCCGGGCAAGCGAGGCATGCTGCTCGAGCAGGGCATGCGCAACTGGGGCAAGCTGGCCAAATACACCCTGGACGCCGCGCTCGGCAAGAGCCCGGAGCCCCTGGTGGCTCCGACCCGCAGCGAGCGCCGCTTCAGCTCCGAGGCGTGGAACAAGTTCCCGTTCAACGTCATGTCCCAGCAGTTCCTGCTGAGCCGTGAGTGGTGGGAGTCGGCCACGTCCGAGGTGCTCGGTCTCGAGGCCCCGCAGCAGCGCCTGATCAACTTCGCGATCATGCAGATGGTGGACGCGACCTCGCCGAGCAACGCCCCGCTGACCAACCCCGACGTGCTCTCCACGACGAAGGAGCAGAAGGGCAAAAACCTGGTCGAGGGCATGTGGAACCTGGTCACCGACTGGCAGCAGTCGGCCCTGCGCCAGGCGAACCCGAACCCGGACGGCCTCACCGTCGGCAAGGACCTGGCCGTGACGGAGGGCGAGGTCGTCTTCCGCAACGAGGTCATGGAAGTCCTGCAATACAAGCCGACCACCGAGAACGTGTACGCGGAGCCCATCCTCTTCGTGCCGGCGTGGATCATGAAGTACTACATCCTCGACCTGCGCCAGACGAACTCGCTCTACAAGTTCCTGGTCGACCAGGGCCACACGGTCTTCACGATCTCCTGGATCAACCCGGAGGAGGAGCATCGCGACTTCGGCATGGAGACCTATCTCACCAACGGTGTGCTGAAGGCCATCGAGGTCGTCCAGTCGATCGTTCCCAAGCAGAAGATCCACACCGTGGGCTACTGCCTCGGCGGCACGATCCTGAGCATCGCCAACGCCTACCTCGGCAAGCAGAAGGACAGCCCGGTTGCGAGCCAGACGCTGTTCGCGGCCCAGGTCGACTTCACCGAGCCGGGTGAGCTGGGCCTGTTCATCACCGAGGCCCAGGTGGCGTTCCTCGAGAGCCAGATGTGGAAGAAGGGCTACCTGACCGGCGAGCAGATGGCCGGCACCTTCCAGGCCCTCCGCTCCAACGACCTGGTCTGGGGCAAGATGGTCGAGGAATACATGATGGGCAACAAGTCCACCCTCAACGACCTGATGGCCTGGAACGCGGACACCACCCGCATGCCCTATCGCATGCACTCGGAATATCTCCGCCACATGTTCCTCGACAACGAGCTCTCCCGCGACCGTTACAAGGTCAACGGCGAGACCGTGTCGCTCAACGACATCCGCGTCCCGATCTTCACGGTCGGCACCGAGACCGACCACGTGGCGCCGTGGAAGTCCGTCTGGAAGGTCAACCTGCTGGTCGATTCCGACGACATCACCTTCGCGCTGACCTCCGGTGGCCACAACGCCGGCATCGTCAGCCCGGTGGGTCACCCGCGTCGTTCGCACCGCATCTCCACCAGCAACTCCCATGACCTCATCCGCGATCCGGATGAGTGGGCGTCCAAGCAGGAGCGTCAGCAGGGCTCCTGGTGGGGCCCGTGGGAGAAGTGGCTCTCCGACCACAGCTCCAAGGAGAAGGTTGCGCCTCCGGCCATGGGCTCGAAGGAGTTCCCCGGCATCGAGGCCGCCCCGGGTCAGTACATCCTGGGCTGATCTCCCCGAAACGCCCGCAACGCCCGGTCAGGTTCACGCCTGGCCGGGCGTTCGGCTTTTCCCGCGCGTACGCCAGACTGGCCCCATGGCCCTCGGCGTACGCCTGCTCTTCCACGAACCCCGCATCCCGCAGAACACCGGGACCACCATCCGTCTCGCCGCGGCCGCCGGCTGTGAACTGCACCTGGCGGGGCCCCTGGGCTTCGAGCTGACGGACACCAAGCTCAAGCGCGCGGGGCTGGATTATCACGACCTCGCGTGCATGCGCGTCCACGAGAACATCGAGGATGCGTACGCCGACCTCCTTCCCGCGCGCGTGTTCGCGTTCACGACGAAGGCGGACGTCGTCTACACCGAGGTGGCGTACGAGCCCGGGGATGTCCTCCTGTTCGGCCCCGAACCGACCGGCCTCGCCGAGAGTGTCCTGGCCGATCCGCGCGTGACCGCGCAGGTCCGCATCCCGATGCTCCCCGGTCGGCGTTCGCTCAACCTCGCCAACGCCGCGGCCATCGCCGCCTATGAAGCCTGGCGGCAGGTGGAGTTCGCCTGAGGCAGGCTCACTCGGGCCAGTCCAACTGTCGGTGCGAGGCGAACCGGCGTACGCAGCCGTCAATCGGGTCCACGAACTCCAGCGACTCGGCCAGCAGGCGCAGCGGCACGGTGAAGTCGTCGACTGACACGTCGAGCACGCGTGGATAGAGCGGGTCGCCGAGGATGGGCAGGCCGAGGGCGTTGAGTTGCACGCGGAGTTGGTGCGTCCGCCCGGTCCGCGGTGTCAGGCGATATTCGGCCCAGTCGCCCCGGCGCTCGACGAGCTCGAGCCAGGTCTCGGCATTGTCGGGTTCGCCCGGCACGAGTTTGGCCTGCAATGAGCCGCGGTGCTTGACGATGTGACCGCCGAGCCGTCGCGGCAGCTGCAGGCGCTCGTCATACGGGGCGATCGCGCGATAGGTCTTGGTGACGGCGCGATCCTCGAAGAGGGATTGGTACGCCCCCCGCCACCGAGCCTCCGTCGTCAGCAGCACCACACCGGCCGTCAGCCGGTCGAGCCGATGCGCCGGCCCGAGTTCGAGCAGGTCCAGCCGGTTCCGCAGCCTCACCACGAGCGACTGCACCACGTGCCGGCCACGCGGGATCGTCGAGAGGAAGTGAGGTTTGTCGGCCACGACGATGCGCTCGTCGGCGTACAGGATCTCCTCTTGGAACGGCACCTCCGGCTCGTCGCGCAGCTCGCGGTGGAACCAGACGAACGCATTCGGCCGGTACGCCTCAGAGCCCGCCCAGGCGTGCCCCTCGGCATCGACGAAACCGCCGCTCGCCAGTTGCCGAGCGACCCCGTCGGCGCCCAGCGGGCCCAGGCGAGACACCAGGAAGTCGCGCATCGTCGACCAGGGCGCCTCGACCCCGGGCTCGCGATCGGGCGTGCGCACCCACGCGGCCTGCAGCCCGTGCCGAGGAGGCAGCGGGGACCTGGGCGGCACGTCAGACCCGGGCCAGTTCCAGGTTGGCGAGGATGTCGGTCACGGTTTCCTCGGGGGTCTGGGCGGAGGAATCGAGCCAGTAGCCGATGCGGGCCGACTGATTGCGGAGGGCCGTGTCCATCGTCTGCGCCGAGAAGTGGACGAAGCCTTCCTTGCGTCGATGCTGCTGCTCGCGCCACTCCAGCACGCTCACGCTGGGGGAGAGGACGACGAGGAACCGGTCGGCGGTGCGTACCCTCGCGACGAACGGCGCCAGCTCGGCTCCGATGATGACGTCCTGGACCACGACGTCGTAGCCGTGGGCGGCATAGGTGTCGGCGGTGGTCGCAGCCAACTCATAACGGAGATGGAGCTGCGCGGTGGCCTCCACGCTCGCGTCCGGGGTCATCGCGATCTGACCGTTGACGATCATGCGCCGGAAGCTGTCCCCGCGCACGTGCACCGATCGGGCGAAGCGGGAGGCGAGGAGCTCGGCCACAGTCGACTTGCCGGCGGCCATGGCTCCGGTGATGACAATGACCCGCCCTGGTGCCGGGGTGGTCGGCGTCGCGGGGGCGGTGTCCGGATCGGGAGCAGTGGCGGGGGACTGGGGGAGCATGCCTGCATCCTGATGGTGTTGAATCGGTGAGGTTCCCGGGCGAGGCCCGGCAGCCAACTCCAGCCTATCCGTCGAATGACAGGGGAGAGCCATGAAGATCGCTGTTGGAGCAGATCATGCCGGTGTCACGCTGAAAACGGAGCTTGCGGCCTACCTGGCGGAACTCGGTCACGAGGTGATCGATGTCGGCACCAGGAACACCGACCGCACCGACTATCCGATTTGGGGTGCGCGCGCCGCGGCCGAGGTCAGCGGCGGCAACGCCGATCTCGGCGTCATCGTGTGCGGGTCGGGCATTGGGATCTCGATCGCGGCCAACAAGGTCGCGGGCATCCGTTGTGTGGTGTGCACCGAGCCCTATTCGGCCACGATGTCGCGCCGTCACAACGACGCCAACATGCTGGCCCTCGGCGAGCGGTTCGTCGGGGTCGACATGGCCAAGGCGATCGTCGATGCGTTCCTGGGCGCGGAGTTCGAGGGTGGGCGCCACACCGACCGGGTGGCCCTGTTCCAGCGCATCGAGGACGGCGAACAGCTCTGACTCGCCTTCCGGTGACAATTCCGCCCGGCTGTGGGGGATAGGGTCCGGGCATGGCTGAGAGTCGGAGGGGTACGCCGACGTGGCCCCTCTATATCGGCGGCTTCCTCGGGCCGTTCGGTGGGCAGTTGGTGGGCACGATGCTCCCCGAGGTCGCCCAGGACCTGAATGTCACCATCGAGGTCGCCAGTATCGGACTGACGGCCTATCTCATCCCGTTCGCGGCGCTCATGCTCGTGTCGGGCACCATCGCCGAACGCCTGGGGCGCCGGACGTCGGTGCGGGCGGCGTACGCGCTCTATGTCGTCGCCTCGCTGGTATGCGCGTTCGCGCCCTCGTTCGAGCTCTTCGTGGTGGGCCGCATCGTCCAGGGCATCGCCAACGCCTTCACGACCCCCGTGCTCGTAGGGGCACTGGCTGATGCGGTCCGTCCGGAACGGCTCGGCCGATCCCTGGGCATGTATGGCTCCCTGCAGGCCTTCGGCCAGGCCATGGCACCCCTCGCCGGCGGTCTCGCTGCGGCGATCAACTGGCGCGGTGGGTTCGTGGTAGTGGCGGTCGTGGCCGCGGTCCTGTTCTTCCTCCCGCCCCGGGACGCCGCGGATCAGTCCGGCGTCGCCCGCGGCACCTTCCGCTCCCTGGCCAACCGCCGGCTGGCGCTCGCGTGCCTGGTGGCGGGGCTGGCGTACCTCACGACCACCGGCGTCATCCTCCTCGTCGCCCTGTACGGCCGCGTCGAGTTCGGCCTCTCGCCCGAAATGGCGGGCCTCGCCGTCGCCGCGTTCGGTACTGCCGGCCTGCTCACCGGCCGTCGCACCGGCGGCCTGATCGATCGGCTGGGACTCTTCGCAGTGGGCATCGTCTCCCATGTCCTGCTCGGGCTGGCCTGTCTCGTCATCGGCCTGACCGCTGGCCTGCCCGTCGCCGTGGGCGTGACGATCATGGTCCTCGCCGTCGCGCTGGGCGGCATGAGCGGAACCGCGACCCGCTCCGTGGCCCAGAACCTCGCCGTCACCTCCGCCCCGACCAACCGTTCGGGTGCCAGCTCGGTCATGCTGGCCTGCCAGTTCGGAGGGTCGGCGCTCGCGCCGCTGGTTTGGGTGCCGCTGTTCTATGGCTGGTCGACGTTCGGGTCGCTCATGCTCACCGGTGTCCCGGCCGCGCTGAGTGGGCTGGTTCTCGCGACGGTGTGGTTCGTACGCCGGACCGCCCGGCCGGCCAGCTGAACCGGGCCGCAGCGAGACTCCGCGTACCCCAGGCAAGGCGAAGCCCTCCCACGATGCCGACGGCGAGGACAGCCGCGACCGCGACCAGGGGCGTACCCGCATGGAACGGCTCCGGTGCGGTCGGCCAGCGGGTGGTGAACGCGATCAGCACGGCGGCCGCGAGGGCCGCGACCACTTGGATCCCCGCGCCCACGACGACCAGCCAGCGCAGCCACCCGCCGGCGACCGGCCCGTGCCACAGGCCGATGTCGCGCAGCATTCAACCGGCGACGAAGAATCCCGCGGGCAGCCAGGCCGCTCCCAGCACCGCGTGCGTCATGTGCGGAAAGGCACCCCCGCCCAGGCCGGCGAGGGCCACCAGGATGACTTCGGTGAGGAGGAAACCGGCGCCGAGGCGGGAGAGTACGCCGGGTCCGCGGACCGCGGCCAGACAGCGCGCGATCGTCCGGCCCTCGCCGGCGACCGCTGCGACCATGAGCAGCGCGAGACAGATCAGCAGCACGGTTTCGATCAGCAACCTCATCGGGCCAGCTCCAGGAGATCGTCGCGGTCGTCGGAATCGTCTGAGCTGTCGGAGTTGGAGTCCTGGCCGAGGCGTACGCCGAGACGCTCGGTCGGTGGAGAGGCCATGGCGCGATACATCAACCGCCAGGTGACGAGGGCCGCGGTCACGCCGATGAGGAGGAAGGCGGTGCCGGTGATGAGTACGCCGGACGCGGACGTGGCGGACAGCGCATCGGACACCAGGACGCGGTTGACGATGAACCACGGCTGGCGGTTCTCCTCGCGGTAGACCCAGCCGGCGACGTTGAAGACCAGCGGGAACGGGGCGAAGGCGACCATGAGCCGCAGGAGGAAGCGGGCGCGATGCAGGCGCCGGAACGCCAGGAGGGGGAGGGTGACGAGCCAGGTGACGACCCAGATGCCGAACCCGCCGAACATCATCAGCGCCAGGAAGACGCCGAAGAACGAGGGCGCGGGGGTGAACCCGGGCGTCCGCGCGACCGAGAACTGCAGCACGCCGAACGCCAGGGTCAGCGGCGCGGCGATCGCCACCATCGGCACCGCGATCCGCAGCAGCCGCCGCCCGAGCAGGACCTCGACGGGGGCTTCGTCGATCGCGAGGCGCACTGCGGTGCGATGGCGCAGGAGCAGGGTCGCGCCGGTCGCGGCGATCCAGAACCCGCCGGTGATGCCGGCGGCGGAGGCCACGTGCGGGATCGCGGCGAGGGCACTCGGATTGGTGAACAGGGCGATCGGGTCGGTGAGCGATCCGTCGGGGCCGAACCCGACCGGACGGTGCAGATAGGCGTTGGCGCAGATGATGAAGATCGCCGACAGCCAGGCGGTGGCGGCGATGCCGGCCATGAGCCAGGCCCGCACGCGGTCGGACCATGTGCCCGCGGAGGCCAGCCAGAGCCCGACCAACGTCGACTCGATGAAGAACGCCAGCAGGGTTTCGGAGGCGACGAGGCTGCCGATCGGGTCGTACGCCGACCCCGCGCCTGTCCAGTTGAGCCCCAGCTGGAGTTCCATGACGAGGCCGCTGACGATGCCGATCGCGTAGTTGAGCAGATAGAGCCGGGCCAACTGGGTGGCGGCTAGGCGGTCGATGAGGCCATCGCGCCCGGACCGCAGGCCGAAGAACGACAGCGCCGCGATCACCGGGGTCAGCCCCAGTGTGGTCGCGACGAACGCATAGTGCACCGCGGCCGTGAGCGCGAACTCGAGGCGTGCGGCGGAGAGGACATCCATCGGGTACTTCTTGGTGGGGATGCCTCCACGCTAGAAATTCCGCGCCGTCGGCGAACCCTGCCGGGGGCGACACCTCGATGTCGCCTGTGGGCGACACTTCTGGCGCTCGAGACATCGGGGTGCACGAGACACCGCGGGCAGGGCGCGAGACACCTCCGGGTGGCTCGAGACGTCTGCTCCAGCAGTGCTCTCGTCGCACCAAGTGGTGTCTCGCGCTGTTAGGTTCGCCGCGTGACCGTCGAGGTGAGCACTCCCGCTCGAGAGGACCGACAGGCGTTGGTGCTCGACGCGGTGCTCGTGGTATTCACCGCGGTGGTGACGGTGCTGGCGTTGGTGGGCTCGACGCGGTTGGTGGATCGCACGGAGGCGGGTGGCCCGGGGTGGCTCCTGGCGCCCGCGCTCGCCGGCGTACTCCTCGCCCGGCGCCGCTTTCCCCTCACCGTTCTGGTCGTATCGATCGCGTTGTTGCTGCTCTATTACGCGTCCGGTCGGCCGGCCGTGGGGCTCGAACTCCCGCTCGCCGCCGCGTTCTTCTCGACCGCCGAGCAGGGGCGCGTCCGGGCGGCCGCGGTCACGGCGGGCGTTCTCGTCGTCGGCACCTATGCGGCGCGGATGGGGTTCGGCCAGGATCCGGTACGCCTGCTCGCCCTCGACGTGCCCGTCACGCTCGTGGTGCTGGCGGGGGCGATCGGCGCCGGGGACGCGGTGCGGTCCCGGCGTTTGCGGGTGGCCGAGGAGGCCGAGCGGCAACGCCTGCTCGCCGCCGAACGGGCCGCCGAGACCCGCGCGCTCGTGGCCGAGGACCGTCGGGCGGTGGCGCGGGAGGTGCACGATGTTCTGGGTCATTCGATGGTGGTGATCGGCATGCAGTCCGACGTGGCACTCGATGCCCTGGACGATCACGCGCAGGTCGAGGCCTCGCTCCGCAGCATCCAGCACACCGCCCGGACCGGGCTGGCCGACATCCGCCAGTCGGTGCGGCTCCTGGCGCGGGAGGAGGAACCACGCGAACCCGTGGCGACGCTGGCCGTTCTGCCGGAGCTGCTCGAACGCATCCGCGCGGCGGGGGCGGTGGTGCGGCTCCGCGAGGTGGGTGAGCCCCACCCGCTCCCCATCGCCATCGACACCACGGCCTATCGGGTCGTGCAGGAGGGTCTCACCAACGTGGTGAAGCATTCGCAGGCGCGCGAGGCCGAGGTGGAGATCCGGTACACGGCCGGTGAGGTCGTCGTCATCGTCTCCGATCCCGGTCCAGCGGCCGATCCCGCTCCCAACACTGCCTCGGCTCCCGGCTCTGCCTCTGCTCCCGGCGCTGGCCCCGCTCCCAAGCCCAGCCACGGGCACGGGCTGACGGGCCTGACGGAACGGGTCGCGATGGTTGGCGGGGTGTTGGACGCCGGGCCGGACCCCCACAGCCCGGGTTTCCGGCTCCGCGCGCGATTTCCCCTCCCAATTGTCACTCCATATGGAGACCAACCGAGCAATGCCGATGATCTTGATAGGTAGGGACAATTGGGACGGCACCGAGGCGATCCGGGTGGGCGGACCCGGCGGAGGAGTGAGATCCGGTGGAGGAAGACCTGATGACTGACGCCGCGACCGAGCAGATCCCCATCACGGTCCTCCTGGCCGACGATCAGGAGATGATCCGCGCCGGGCTCCGCGTACTCCTTGACCGCACCCCCGGCATCACCGTCGTCGCCGAAGCGGCCAACGGGCGGGAGGCCGTGGCGCTGGCCCGCGAACACCGGCCCCGGATCGTGCTGATGGACATCCGCATGCCCCTGCTCGACGGCATCGAGGCGACGCGGCTCATCCGGGCAGACGACACCGCCGAGACCACCGCCATCATCGTCCTTACGACCTTCGATTCCGACGACTATCTCTTCAGCGCTCTCGCCGCAGGTGCCGCGGGCTTCCTGACGAAGGATGCAGGCCCGGAAACCCTTCGCGAGGCGGTCCGGACCGTCGCTGCCGGCCAGAGCCTGCTGGCACCCTCGGTCACGACGCGGGTCGTGGAACGCGCGCTGGCAGGGCGTACGCCTGATCCGTCCGCCACCGCCACCGTCGCGGGACTCACCGATCGGGAACGGGACGTGCTCGCGCTGGTTGCCCGCGGGCTGACGAACGATGAGATCGCTGCGGAACTGGTGCTCAGTCCCGCCACGACAAGGACATATGTCCACCGACTCCTGACGCGGCTCGACGCCCGGGATCGCGTTGCGCTGGTCCTGTTGGCCCATCGGGCGGGGCTGGTGACGTGATCCTCGTGCGCTCGGACCAAGCCCGACACGCGGCCCGGAATGCTTGCCGACGTGGACAATCAGACCCTCTTTTTGACCGAGAGGGATGCAAGGGATAATCTTGTCACTTGTGTTCGGGTTCCCCGGACCTCTCGTGCGTGCCCAGCGTTCCCTGTCGAGGGACGGGTGTGGCAAGCACAGCAGCAAACCGCTGGCCTGGGCGCAGAGTCCGGAGGCGGGGAGTTGTGCCAAGACATCCCGTCGATGTCCTCCTCGGACGCGACAAGACGCGACAGACGAACAAACGGAAAGAGATACCAGCCGGTGCCCACAATCCAGCAGCTGGTCCGCAAGGGCCGGACCGACAAGGTCAGCAAGAACAAGACGCCCGCGCTCAAGGGTTCCCCGCAGCGCCGTGGGGTCTGCACGCGTGTTTACACCACCACCCCGAAGAAGCCGAACTCCGCGCTCCGCAAGGTGGCCCGTGTGAAGCTGTCCTCCGGCATCGAGGTGACCGCCTATATCCCGGGCGTGGGTCACAACCTGCAGGAGCACTCGATGGTGCTGGTTCGCGGCGGTCGTGTGAAGGATCTTCCGGGCGTGCGCTACAAGATCATTCGCGGTTCGCTCGACACCCAGGGTGTCAAGAACCGCAAGCAGGCTCGCAGCCACTACGGCGCGAAGAAGGAGAAGTAATGCCTCGCAAGGGACCCGCCCCGAAGCGCCCTGTGCCGGTTGATCCGGTATACGGCTCCCCGCTGGTCACCCAGCTGGTGAGCAAGATCCTCCTGGACGGCAAGAAGACCGTCGCCCAGAACATCGTCTACACCGCGATGGAAGGCACCCGCGCCAAGACGGGTATCGACCCGGTGCAGACGCTCAAGCGCGCGCTGGACAACGTCCGGCCCAGCCTTGAGGTCAAGTCCCGCCGCGTCGGTGGTGCCACCTATCAGGTGCCCGTCGAGGTGAAGCCGGGCCGCCAGACCACGCTGGCCATGCGCTGGCTGGTCGCGTTCTCCCGGCAGCGCCGCGAGAAGACCATGGCCGAGCGCCTCATGAACGAGATCCTCGACGCCTCCAACGGCCTCGGTGCCGCGGTGAAGCGCCGCGAGGACACCCACAAGATGGCCGAGGCCAACCGGGCCTTCGCTCACTACCGCTGGTGATCATCTCAGTCGGGGTACGCCTCACGGCGTGCCCCGGCTGATCGCCGTTCGGGGTCGACCCACGAAGTCCGGCCCCACCAAGTTCCACACCACACAGACAAGGACGATCCGTGGCCGTCGACATCAAGACCGATCTGGGCAGTGTCCGCAACATCGGCATCATGGCTCACATCGATGCGGGCAAGACCACCACCACCGAGCGCATCCTGTTCTACACCGGCATCAACTACAAGATCGGTGACACCCATGATGGCACCGCCACCATGGACTGGATGGAGCAGGAGCAGGAGCGCGGCATCACGATCACGTCGGCCGCGACGACCTGCCACTGGAAAGACCACCAGATCAACATCATCGACACCCCGGGTCACGTCGACTTCACCGTTGAGGTGGAGCGTTCGCTCCGCGTGCTCGACGGTGCCGTTGCCGTGTTCGACGGCGTGGCGGGTGTTGAGCCGCAGTCGATGACTGTGTGGCGCCAGGCGGACAAATATCACGTTCCGCGCATCTGCTACGTCAACAAGCTCGACCGCACCGGTGCTTCGTTCGACCACGTCGTCAAGACGATCGTCGATCGCCTCAAGGCCACCCCGCTGATCCTGCAGCTGCCGATCGGTGCGGAGTCCGACTTCCTCGGTGTCGTCGACCTGGTCAAGATGCGCGCCCTCACCTGGCGCGGCGAGACCGAGATCGGCGAGGACTATGAGGTCGAGGAGATCCCGGCCGACATGAAGGAGCAGGCCGAGGAGGCGCGTCAGGCGCTGATCGAGGCTCTCGCCGATGTCGACGACGAGGTCGCCGAGAAGTTCCTGATGGAAGAGGAGCTGACCGTCGAGGAGCTCCAGCACGCGATTCGTCGTGCGGTCATCTCGACCAAGGTCACCGCCGTTGTCTGTGGCACCTCGTTCAAGAACAAGGGTGTGCAGCCGCTGCTCGACGCGGTTATCGCGTACCTCCCGGCGCCGACCGACGTCCCCGCCATCGAGGGCTTCAAGCCGGGCAACCCGGACGAGAAGATCGAGAAGCACGCCGATGCTTCCGAGCCGCTCGCTGCGCTGGCGTTCAAGATCGCCGCTGACCCCCACCTGGGCAAGCTGACCTACGTCCGCGTCTACTCGGGTCTGCTCGAGGCCGGTACGCAGGTGCTGAACTCGGTCACGGGCCGCAAGGAGCGGATCGGCAAGATCTATCAGATGCACGCCAACAAGCGTGAAGAGATCAACTCGGTCGGTGCCGGCCAGATCGTCGCCGTGATGGGTCTCAAGCAGACCACCACCGGTGAGACCCTGTGCGCGCCGAACGACCCGGTCGTCCTGGAGTCCATGGACTTCCCGGCCCCGGTCATCGAGCAGGCCATCGAGCCCAAGACGAAGTCCGACCAGGAGAAGCTCGGCACCGCCATCCAGCGGCTCGCCGAGGAGGATCCGACCTTCCGCGTCCACACGGACGAGGAGACCGGTCAGACCATCATCGCCGGCATGGGCGAGCTCCACCTCGACGTCCTGATCGACCGCATGAAGCGGGAGTTCAAGGTCGAGGCCAACATCGGCAAGCCCCAGGTGGCCTACCGCGAGACCCTGCGTCGCAAGGTCGAGAAGGTCGAATACATCCACAAGAAGCAGTCGGGTGGTTCGGGTCAGTACGCGAAGGTCATCATCGCGATGGAGCCGCAGGAAGCCGGCGCGGGCTATGAGTTCGTGAACGCCGTCACCGGTGGTCGCATCCCCCGCGAATACATCCCCGCGGTGGACCAGGGCATCCAGGAGGCCATGACCACGGGCGTGCTCGCCGGCTATCCGGTCGAGGACATCAAGGTCACCCTGCTCGACGGCGCCTACCACGACGTCGACTCCTCGGAGCTCGCGTTCAAGATCGCCGGCCTCCAGGTCTTCAAGGAAGCTGCGCGCAAGGCCGATCCGGCCCTGCTCGAGCCGATGATGAAGGTCGAGGTGACCACGCCGGACGACTACCTCGGCACGGTCATCGGTGACATCAACTCCCGTCGTGGCCACATGCAGGGCACGCGCGAGGAGCATGGCAACCAGGTCGTCGAGGCGCTGGTTCCGCTGTCGGAAATGTTCGGCTATGTGGGTGACCTGCGGTCCAAGACCTCCGGTCAGGCGTCCTACTCGATGGAGTTCGACTCCTACGCCGAGACTCCGAAGCACGTCTCCGACGAGATCATCCAGAAGGCTCGCGGAGAATGATTTGTGCCACGGCCTGAACCGGTTTGACTCCGGGGCGGCCCGTGGAGAAGACTTGTCCGGGTGTCTGGGCCCTGCCATAGGGCCCGGCAAGTCAGCAAGACCGACCACCATCGATGCCGTGCAATCCAGCCCGGCATCACACACGAAGGAGCCCAAGTGGCAAAGGCCAAGTTCGAGCGGACCAAGCCGCACTGCAACATCGGCACCATCGGGCACATCGACCACGGCAAGACCACTTTGACCGCGGCGATCTCGAAGGTGCTCCACGACAAGTACCCGGACCTCAACGAGGCTTCGCCGTTCGACATGATCGACAAGGCTCCGGAGGAGCGTCAGCGTGGCATCACGATCTCGATCTCCCATATCGAGTATCAGACCGAGGCGCGTCACTACGCCCACGTCGACTGCCCCGGCCACGCCGACTATGTCAAGAACATGATCACCGGTGCGGCCCAGATGGACGGCGCGATCCTCGTGGTTGCCGCCACCGACGGCCCGATGCCGCAGACCCGCGAGCACGTGCTGCTGGCCCGCCAGGTCGGCGTGCCCGCCATCGTGGTGGCTCTGAACAAGTGCGACATGGTGGACGACGAGGAGCTCATCGAGCTCGTCGAGATGGAAGTCCGTGAGCTGCTGGCCTCCCAGGAGTTCGACGAGGATTGCCCGGTCGTCCAGGTGGCCGCTTTCCCGGCGCTGAACGGCGACGAGAAGTGGGGCAACGCTGTTGCCGAGCTGATGAGCCAGGTGGATGAATACATCCCGCAGCCCGAGCGTGAGGTCGACAAGCCCTTCCTCATGCCCGTCGAGGATGTCTTCACCATCACCGGCCGTGGCACCGTGATCACCGGTCGTATCGAGCGCGGCATCGTCCGCACCGGTGAGACCGTCGACATCATCGGCATCCGCCCCGACAAGCAGACCACCACCATCACCGGTGTTGAGATGTTCCGCAAGATCCTCGACGAGGGTCAGGCGGGCGAGAATGTCGGTCTGCTGCTCCGCGGCACCAAGAAGGAAGACGTCGAGCGCGGCATGTGCGTCATCAAGCCCGGCTCGACCACTCCGCACACCGAGTTCGAGGCTCGCGTCTACATCCTGAACAAGGACGAGGGTGGCCGTCACAAGCCGTTCTTCTCGAACTACTCGCCGCAGTTCTACTTCCGCACCACCGACGTGACCGGCACCATCAAGCTGCCCGAGGGCACCGAGATGGTTATGCCCGGTGACAACACCGACATGACCGTGACGCTGATCCAGCCGATCGCCATGGAGGAGGAGCTGAAGTTCGCCATCCGCGAGGGTGGTCGCACCGTCGGCGCCGGCCGTGTCACCAAGATCCTCAAGTGATCAACTGCTGACTGGCTGACTCACCGAGTCTCTGCAGGCCCCGGACCTTGTGTCCGGGGCCTGTTGCATTTCCGCGTACGCATGGTCGCCCGCATCCGTGCTCTGGTGCCGACCCCGCCGTTCTGGGGTGTCGGCCCCGCGATGGTACGCCCGCCCGCGCCGGTGTACGTCCGCCCGCGCTCCGGGTGTGCCTGCCCCGCGCCCTGGCGTGCCCAAGCTCTGGTGTGTCCGCCGAGCACCTCCCTCGCCGACTCTCACTCCACGACGTGGGTGTCACGTTCCGACGTGGCGCACGGTCGGAACGTGGGCGTCATGGAGGGAGGTGGACCTCATGTCGGGGAGTGGTCGGCTTTCGGCGGGGGGACGTGGCGTACATGTCGGGGAGTCCGAACATCCGTGTCGTGAGGTGCCGGCATCGCGGCGTACGCGTCGGGAAGTCCGAAAGTCCGTGTCGTGAAGTGCCGGGGGTCGCGGCGTACACGTCGGGAAGTCCCGACATTCGTGTCGGGGAGTGCCGACAAAGGGACGAGCGAGCGTACGCCCGCCCTAGCGCCGACGGAGTCCGTTCTTGAGGCCCGTTTCGATGATCTGCCTGAAGAGCTTCTCGTTGAAGAGTTCCTTGGTGACCCACCTGATGACCCAGCGGTCCTGGCGGCGGATGCGCTCCTCACGGGCGCGCTCCTTTCGCACGACGGTGTTGACGTCCTGGCCGGGCTTGAGGAGGCGGCCGTACTTGGTGTCGCCGTCGAATTCGCCCACGACCCCGTACTCCTCCCAGTCGAAGTCCACCCTGGCCACGAGCTTCCCGTCGACATCGAACAGCTCGGTCTGCAGCCCCGGCTTTGGCAGGCCCAGAGCCGCCATCTGCACCCGGGACCACGATTCCCCGGGACTCTCCGCCCGACCATCGCCGAACTCCACGGCCATGCGCGCGCGGGCGTTCCCCGGACGGCGCCGCGCCAGCTCCAGCTCAGCCTCGAGCGCATCCCGGCCAACCCCCATACGCAGGGCGGCGTCGACAACGGCGACGGCGTGGTGGTACGCCAAACTGCGGGCGAGATCGACCACTGTCCGTGCCAGTGACGTGACCGGCAGCCCCGACAGATCCGTCCCTTCACCCACCATCAACCGAGACAGCGCCCCGAACTCCGGCAGTCGCCCCAGTTCGACACAGCCCGCCTCAGGGACCCGGGCGTCATACCGATGCAGGTGCCTCGTCACGCGGCCGACGCCAGGCGTTGTCACGAACACCCGCCCCAGCACGTCCCTCGGCACGGGCAACCCGTGCAATACCGCCGCCGAGGCATGACTCACCACCGCCCCCTTCACCAGCGAGCCCGTCATCGCGGCCATGAGTTCGAGATGCTCCTCCTCAGGGGTCAACGTCCCGGGCTTCCGAAATGCTCCCCGGCGGACCCGGACGAGGTCGCCCCGGCGTACGCGCCCCGCCAACTCCGCCCTGGTCACGCCCGCCCGCCTGAGGTCCTGATATCGCTCCATGGCATCCATCCCACCGGACGCAACAGGACCCACCCGAAAGTTATCCACAGCTTTGGCCCACCAGGGCCCCGGATTTTTCCTCTTTCTTCCCTTCCCGGACCCGTCCTGGAATGATTGAGCCGTCAACTTTGTTGACCCAGCCGCCGGACCCGCCGGCATCACCTTCGGAAGGCGCCCCATGAGCACGACAGTCGAACTCGGTCTGGACACGTTCGGCGACATGACGGTCCGCGAGGACGGTACGCCCGAGTCGGCGGCCCAGGTCATCCGCAACCTCGTCGACCAGGGCACGCTCGCCGATCAGGTCGGCATCGACTTCATCGGCGTGGGGGAGCATCACCGCCCCGACTTCGCCGTCTCCGCCCCCGACGTCGTGCTCGCCGGCATCGCCACCCGCACCGAACGCATCAAGCTCGGCTCGGCGGTGACGGTGCTGAGTTCGGATGATCCTGTGCGCGTGTTCCAGCGCTTCTCCACCGTCGACGCTCTCTCGAACGGCCGCGCCGAGGTGATCCTGGGCCGCGGCTCGTTCACCGAGTCGTTCCCGCTCTTCGGGTTCGACCTGCAGGACTATGAGCAGCTGTTCGAGGAGAAGCTCGACCTGTTCGCCCACCTCCTCACCGAGGAGCCGATCAGCTGGCAGGGGCAGCTCCGCCCGGCGCTCGCGAATGCGGAGATCCATCCCAAGACCGAGAACGGCCTCACCGCCTGGATCGCCGTCGGCGGCTCTCCGCAGTCGGTCGTGCGCGCTGCGGCGTACAAACTTCCGCTGATGCTCGCCATCATCGGTGGCCCCGCGGACCGCTTCAAGCAGTTCGTCGACCTCTACCACCGGGCTCTCGAGCAGGTCCGCGAGGTCGAGACCGAGGCGGGCCACACGTCCGTCGGCGACCTCCCGGTCGGCGTCCATTCACCGGGTCACATCGCGGATACCGACGAAGAAGCCCGCGAGCAGCTCTTCCCCCACTTCAAGGCCAACCGGGACCGCATCGGTGCCGAGCGTGGCTGGCCGCCCATGCAGAAGGGGGAGTTCGAGCGCGAGATCACCTCGGGGGCGCTCTATGTCGGCTCGCCCGAGACCGTCGCCCGCAAGATCGCGGACACCGTCCGTGCCCTCGGCCTGGCCCGCTTCGACCTGAAATACAGCAACGGCCCCATGCCCCACGCCCAGTCCATGCGCGCGATCGAGCTCTACGGCACCAAGGTCATCCCCATGGTGCGGGACCTGCTGGCTGACTGAGATCGGGGTACGCCGACCGCCCCCGTCACATCCGACAGAGAAACCTTCCCGAATTCATATCTCTTTGTCGACAAAAGGTCTAAGCTCGCCATGTCCACGTCCGGGCGGTCGCCCAATTGGACGGCTGCCCCCAGCATTGGAGGCATCATGGCGAAGAGCCCGAAGAGCCCGAAGAAGTCCACCTCGAAGAGCGCGAAGACTCCCAAGAGCTCAAGCCCCAAGGATCTCACCGATCGACTTGTCCCGGGGGCTCCCGGCACCGAGACCCCGACGGTGGAAGAGGCTACCTCCCCGCGCGATCCGCTGCCCCCGGCCGATGATCAGGGGCAGCCGGCTCCGGTCAGCCCGACCGGCGGCGAGGCCGGTGACCTCCAGCAGCAGAGCGCCTATCTCACCACCGCCCAGGGCGTACGCCTGCGCGACACCGATCACTCGCTCAAGGCCGGCCCGCGCGGTCCGGTGCTCCTCCAGGATCACCACTTGCGCGAGAAGATCCAGCACTTCGATCACGAGCGCATCCCCGAGCGAGTGGTCCACGCGCGCGGCGCTGCCGCCCACGGCACCTTCGAGTCGAACGGCAAGGCCAGCAAGCTGACCCGCGCGGCCTTCCTCCAGGCGGGTGCGACCACGCCCGTGTTCGTGCGGTTCTCGACCGTCGCGGGCTCCCGCGGCTCGTCGGACACCGTGCGCGACGTGCGCGGTTTCGCGACGAAGTTCTATACGACCGAGGGCAACTACGACCTCGTCGGCAACAACATCCCCGTCTTCTTCATCCAGGACGCGATCAAGTTCCCGGATCTGGTGCACTCGGTCAAGCCGCATCCGGCCCGCGAAATCCCGCAGGCCCAGTCGGCCCACGACACGTTCTGGGACTTCGTGTCCCTCCACACCGAGGCCCAGGCCATGGTGATGTGGCACATGTCCGACCGGACGATCCCGCGCTCGCTGCGCATGATCGAGGGCTTCGGTGTCCACACCTTCCGGCTGATCAACGAGGCCGGTGAGACCTCGCTGGTCAAGTTCCACTGGAAGCCCCGGCTCGGCGTGCACTCGATGGTCTGGGAGGAGGCGCTGCTCACCAACGGCCTGGATCCCGACTTCCACCGTCGCGACCTGGCGGATGCCATCGAGGCCGGTGCCCATCCGGAGTGGGATCTCGGCGTGCAGGTCTTCGCGGACACCGAGGACCAGATGTTCGAGGGGATCGACCTGCTCGACCCGACCAAGTTCATTCCGGAGGAGCTGGCCCCGGTCGAGATCATCGGCACGATGACCCTCAACGCGAACCCCACCAACTATTTCGCGGAGACCGAGCAGGTGGCTTTCCACCCCGGGCACCTGGTGCCGGGCATCGATGTCACGAATGACCCGCTCCTGCAGGGCCGGCTGTTCTCCTACCTCGACACCCAGCTCACCCGGCTCGGCGGCTCCAACTTCACGCAGATCCCGATCAACCGGCCGCATGCCCCCGTGAACGACATGTTCCGCGACGGGTTCAACCAGCAGGCCGTCCATGCGGGCAATGCGCCCTATCGCCCCAACTCCGTGGACGGCGGTTGCCCGTTCAAGGCCGGGGACGCGGGTGCGTTCATCGATGTGCCCCAGGCGGTCGAGGGCCAGATGGTGCGCGAAAACCCGGCCTCGTTCGCCGATCACTACAGCCAGGCCCGGCTGTTCTATCGCTCGATGAGCCCGGTGGAGCAGGAACACATCATCGGGGCCTACACGTTCGAGCTGGCCAAGTGCTACGAGGACAACATCAAGATCCGTCAGCTCCAGTCGCTGGCGGAGATCGATGCCGACCTCTGCGCCGAGGTGGCAGCCGGTCTGGGACTGGACGCACCCAAGCCCCAGCTCGACCACAACGCCACCTCCGAGCCGAGCACGTCGGCCGCGGTCAGCCAGATCGGCGAGACCTGCCCGGTCGACGGTCGGCAGGTCGGAATCCTGGTGGATGCCGATACGGATCCGGGTTCGATCACCGCGCTGGTGACCGCCCTCGACGAGGCCGGCACCGTCCCCGTGATCGTCGCCCCCACCGGCGGCAAGCTCGGCGGCACTCTCCCGATCCAGCGCTCGTACGCCACGGCCGCCTCGATCGAGTTCGACGCGGTGGTGGTCGTGGGGTCGGGCAAGCCGGGCCCGGACGACGGCAAGGCGCGCGATGCCCGCGTCTGGCAGGGCGCCCACACGATCGATCCCCGCATCGAGACGCTCCTCGATCAGGTCTGGCGCCATGCCAAGGCCATCGCCGTCGCCACGGGTAGGGAGGATGTCCTGCGCGAGGCCGGCATCGATCCCGGGGCGCCGGGCGTCCTCGTCAGCGATCCCGACTCCCTGGCCGATGACCTGCTGGCGCTCATGGGCGGCCACCGGGTCTGGGAGCGCTTCGCGTGATCAGTCGGTGAATGATCGGTACGCCGGAGACCGCGCGGACCGGGTTCACTCCCGGCCGCCGGTCTCCGAGGTGTGGGTGGTCGTGCCCGCCCACAACGAGGAGGAGCACATCGCCGCCAGCCTCGAGGCGATCCTCCGTTCGGCGCGCGCGGCGGGCGTACCCTTCACGGTCACCGTCGTCCTCGACGACTGCACCGATCGCACCGCCGACCGCATCCCGACCGGGGTGCGGTCGGTCGTCGTGTCCGAACGCAGCGCAGGCGCGGCCCGGCGGGCGGGGATGCTGGGTGCGCCGGCCGGCCGAGGGGTCTGGTACGCCACCACCGACGCCGACTCCCTCGTCCCCGTCCACTGGCTCAGCACGATCATCGCCTCGGCGGACGAGCACGACGTCGTCGCCGGGACGATCCGCGTCGCGGACTGGGCGGGCCGGGACGACCGCGTGCGCCAGCACCACGATCACGGCTACCGCGCACGCGCGGGGCACGGCCACATCCATGGGGCCAACCTGGCGGTCTCCGCCGCGGCCTATCACCACGTCGGCGGATTCCGCCCGATGCCGGAACACGAGGACGTGGACCTCGTCTCGCGGTGCCTCGCTGCCGGCCTCGTCGTCGACTGGTCCGACAGCGCGCCTGTCATCACGTCCGCCCGGCGCTTCAACCGCGTCGGCGGCGGCTTCGGCGGACTGCTGAATCGCCTCGAGGAAGGGCTGACCCCGTGACCGCGACTCCTGATGCGATCGCCGGCGCCGTTCGGGAACGGCTCGCGGACGCCACCGCGCTGCCCATGCCGGGTGGTGGGGACACGAAAGCCCGCTGGCAGCAGCTCACCGCCTGGGCGCGCGAGCACGTGGTCGTGGGCCGCCTGCTCGAGGCCCACGCCGACGCGACCGTCATCCTCACCGAGCTGGCCGCGACCCCGCCCGCCACGGGGGAATGGTGGGGCGTCTGGGCCGCCGAACCGCCACAGCCGGTCGTGCTGGGGGAACGCGCCCACGACACGACCTGGACCCTCACCGGCACCAAACCCTGGTGCTCCGGCGCGGGCTGGTGCACCCACGCGCTCATGACGGTCCGCGCCCAGGAGGCCCCGGACGAGCGGCACCTCGTCGCGGTGGACCTGCGGCAGCCGGGCGTACGCATCGAGGACACCTGGCACAACGCCGGCATGCGCGCCAGCCGGACCTGGTCGGTCCACTTCGACGACGTGGAGGCCACCTGGCTCGGGCCCGGGTCGGCGTACCTCGATCGCCCCGGCTTCTGGCACGGCGGCGCGGGGGTGGCGGCGTGCTGGCTGGGCGGGGCGTCCGCCGTTGCCGACCGACTCCTCACCACCACCCGGGACGATCTGCTCCATCGCGCCGCGCAGGGCCGGGTCCGGGTCGCTCTGACCGCCGCCCGGTGGGCGATGCAGGCGGCGGCCGCGGAGCTCGACGCCGATCCCGACCACCTCGTCGCTGCCCGCATCCGGGCCCTGCAGATCCGCGCGCTGGTGGATACCGCCGCGACGACGGTCCTCACCGAGACCGGGCGCGCCCTGGGTGCGGGACCGCTCTGTCTCGACCCCGACCACGCGGCGCGGGTGGCGGATCTGACTGTCTATCTGCGCCAGGGCCACGGCGATCGCGACCTGGCCTCCCTGGCCCAGCTCCTGGAGGAGGCCCCATGACCGACGAGTTCGTGGTCAGCCGGACCGAACGGGGCACCCCCGTCTCCAGTTGGCTCGAATGGCAACCCGCGTGGCCGCCGCTGATCACCGAGACCTGGGAACGGGTGGTCGTGGTCGCGGCCCATCCCGACGACGACGTGCTCGGCATCGGCGGGCTCCTCGCCCATCTCGTCCAGCGGGGCGTCGAGATCGTCGGGATCCAGGCGACCGACGGCACAGCCGCCTATCCGCACTCACCGACCGTCAGCCCCGACGAACTCGGCCGCCTGCGGACCGCCGAGATTCGCGAGGCGTACGCCCGGCTCGGGCTCCCGGAGCCGGTCCATCTCGGGCTGCCCGACGGTGCACTGGCGGATCACGAGGACCGGCTCACCGAGCTCCTCGGTGAGTTCCTCCGGCCGGGTGATCGCTGGCTGGCCCCGTGGCGGGCCGACCGGCATCCCGACCACGAGGCGGCCGGCCGCGCAGCGGCCCGGGCGTGCGAGGGGGCCCCGGTCGAGTTCTTCGAATACCCGATCTGGATGTGGCACTGGGCCGCGCCCCGGTCGGCGCAGGTGCCCTGGGGCCGGGCGCTGCGGCTGGATCTTTCGCCGGCCGAACGCCTCGCCAAGCGCAAGGCCGCCCTCTGTTTCCGCACCCAGATCGCCCCGCTGTCCGACCACCCCGCGGACGCGGCCGTCCTGCCGCCGTTCGCGCTCGAGCGGCTCACCACTGACCGGGAGGTGGTGTTCGGTGCGTGACGATCGAGACAGGTGGCTGACGGCGCAATATGCCGGCGCCGAGGACCCCTGGAGCTATGACTCCCGGTGGTATGAACAGCGCAAGCGCGCCCTCACCCTCGCCGCCCTGCCGCGGCGCACCTATCGCTATGCCTTCGAGCCGGGCTGTTCGATCGGCGCGCTCACCGAGCTCCTGGCCGAGCGCTGCGACCGGCTGCTGGCCTGTGACCTCGTCCCGGCCGCGGTGGAGCGGGCCCGGCAGCGCGTGGCGGGCCGGCCGGGCGTGACGGTGCGCGAGTGGGATGCCCGGGACGTCTGGCCCGATTCCGGTTTCGACCTGGTGGTGGTGAGCGAGGTGCTCTATTACCTCGACGTGGTCGAGGCGTACGCCTTCTGCTCCCGGCTGGCCCACCACCTCGCGCCGGACGGGCAGGTGGTCGCCGTGCACTGGCGGCGCCCGGCAGACCCCCACGTGCTCGACGGCGACCGCGCCGATCGGCTGATCCGCGCCACCCCGGGGCTGCACCTGCTGGCGCGCTGGGAGGATCCCGACTTCGTGTTGAGCGTGCTCGGCCGCGATCCGCGCTCGGTTGCCGAGCTGGAAGGGCTGACCTGACGCATCGGCGGGCAGGCCCCTCAGTCCCGGTGTCGGGCCCATTCCACGCCGGACAACCGCACCGGCAGCGCGCGCGTGACCGCCGTCGCAGCGCGGCGTACCTCCGCAATAGGCGGTCGCCTCGTTCCCGCGAATGAGTACGCCGTCAGCGCGCGGGTGCGGCCCGATCCATCCAGGCGCCAATAGCCGGTGATCCGGCCGTCGACTAGCAGTGGCGGTCGGCACAGTCCGTTGGCCGAGGAGAACATGATCCGATGGTGCTCCGGGTCGACGAACCGCATCCGCGCCGATGGTTCATAAGCACACAGGAGGGCGTCGAATTCCGGCAGGAGTCGTACGCCCGGGACCGCCTCCGCCGGGTCCGCGGGCGCTTGGTCCGGTGAGTCGAGCGGCTCGACATAGCCCCTCCCGTCCGGCCCGACCCGGCCGACGAGTGCATCCGCGAGTTCGTCCACGGCCCGGGCGATGACCTTCCGGCCCACCCCGGCCCACCAGGCGATGTCCTCGACACTCGACGGGCCGTGGCACCGCACGTGCAGCAGCACCCCCGCACGCACGGCCGCCGCGAGGTCGGCGTACCACTCGGATCGGTCGCCCAGCAGCGCCGACGCCGTCCGATAACCCGGCGCACCCTGACCCTCCCAGCCGCCCTTGAGCGGCCGGCGGATCAGGGAGCCGTGGCTGAACGGCAGATAGCGCCCGATCCGCTCATCCCCGTCGCTGGCCGGGTCGCGTGCGGCGAGCCAGGCGGCCTGGTGGGCGCGGAGTTCGTCGGGGGTACGCCAGCCCTCGGCCGCGAAGGTGTCCAGGCTCTCCCACAACGCGACGGGATCACTGTCCCTGAGCCCGAGCTGACTCCGCCAACGGGTGCCGATGCCGACGCGGGTGAGGACATCGAGGATGGGGTGGACCGCGCGTACGCTCGTGTGCACCGTCCCCCGGATCGAGCTCCCGCGCACCAGCGTGAGGTCCTCATAGGCCGCGGTGATCGAGGCATGATCGGCGAACGTGGACCGGGCCGTCAGGCCAAGGAACGCGGCCCGGGCGGTCTGGGTCTGCAGCGGCCCGATGCGGTCGGCAAGCCCGGCGATCCCGTCGACCTCGGAAGGAAACTGGCGTCGCAGGGCGCGAGCCGCCAGCTCGGGCCAGGTGATGGATTCCACGGTTCAGCCAACCATGGTGCGGGTCCTGCGGGCTCTTCAGTGCTCCTCGCGCGCGGACTTCCGCATCTGGGTGAACTTGTCCGGCCCGACGCCGTCGAGGCTGACGCCGGCCTCGCCGTCCTGGACCATCTGGGCATGATCGGGCACTTCCTGCGAATGATCGCGGGGCATGCGCTGATAGCCGGTGGAGGCGGGACGCTCGGGCAGCTCCAGCTCGGGCAGCTCGGTCTCTTCCCACGGAATCGTGGTGAGCAGGTGGTGGATCATGTTGAGCCGGGCGCGGCGCTTGTCCTCCGACTCGATCACATTCCACCGGGCCTCGGGAATGTCGGTGTGGACCATCATCTCGTCCTTGGCCCGGGAATAGTCCTCCCAGCGCGTCAGAGATTCGAGGTCGGTGGGGGAGAGTTTCCAGCGCCGCATCGGATCGGTGAGACGTGAGCGGAATCGGCTTTCCTGCTCGTGGTCGGAGACCGAGAACCAATACTTCCGCAGGAAGATCCCGTCCTCGACGAGCAGTCGTTCGAAGATGGGGCACTGGTGCAGGAAACGCCGATATTCGTCGGCGGTGCAATAGCCCATGACTTTCTCGACGCCGGCCCGGTTATACCACGACCGGTCAAACAGCACGATCTCGCCGGCCGCGGGGAGGTTCTCCACATAGCGCTGGAAATACCACTGCGTCTTCTGGCGCTCGGTCGGCGTCGGGAGGGCGATGATCGAGGCAATGCGCGGGTTGAGATATTCGGTGACCCGCTTGATCGCGCCGCCCTTGCCGGCCGCATCGCGGCCTTCGAAGACGATCACCACGCGCTTGCCGTTGGCCTTGACCCATTCCTGCATCTTGACGAGCTCGCCCTGGAGCCGGAACAACTCGGCCTCATAGAGCGCCTTGTCCATGCGCTTGACCTTGCCGTTGCCGTTGTTGCCGTTCTTCTTCGACGACTTGTCGTGCTTGGAATGCTTGGAGTCACCCATCTGCCGAGCCTATCGCTTTCAGTCGCGCACGAGCAGGGCCACCGGATAGTGCCCGAAGAGCTCATCGGGTTTGGTGTCGCCCGTGTGCACCGCGCCCGTGAGCACATCGCGCCACGTGCCCTCCAGTGGCAGCACCGTGTCGGCCCAGCCGTGGTGATCCGTCGACAGGGTGTAGGGCAGCCGCGTCACGGCCGTGATCGCCCCGCCGCGGTCGAACGCGAGCAGGTGGTGCGCCGACGTCCCGGACGCGACCACTGGGGCGTACCCGGTGAAAAGGTCGGAACGCTCGCGCCGCAGCCGCAGCGCCTGCCGGACCACCCAGAATTTCGCGGCCCCGGTGCCGTCGATCCACGGGGCCTCGGTGAGGTCCAGCAGCGCGCGCCGCGCTGCGAAGTCCACCGGGCGACGGTTGTCGGGATCGACGAGCGAGTCGTCCCAGAGCTCGGTGCCCTGATAAACGTCGGGTATGCCCGGCATGGTCAGCTGCACCAGCTTCTGCCCGAGCGAGTTGGCCCAGCCGGGCTGCTCGATCAGGGCGAGCAGGCGGCAGAGGCCGTCGTTGAGGTTTTCATCGTCGTACGCCAGGTCGACCGCCGCGTGCACCTGCGCCTCGAACTCGGCATCGGGATGCGTCCAGCTCGTGCCGGTGAAAGCCTCGCGCATGGCCTTCTCGGCGTACGCGTGCATGCGCTCGCGCTCGATCAGGCCGGCCCCGAGGAACACCTGGCCGAGCAGGTTGGCGAACGAGCGATCCGTGATGCCGGAGCGGTCGATGAACTCCTCGAGCCACGGCGTGACCAGTTCGCGCAGCTCGGCCAGCACCGCCAGCCGAGCCCGGACGTCCTCGCCCCGCTTGGTGTCGTGGGTCGAGAGGGAGGTCATCGACTTCGGCTGGTGCTCCTGCCGGCGCGCCATCGCGCGGTGGAACGCATCGGGCTCCATCCCGAACTGTGCGGGGTTGCCGCCGACCTCGTTGAGGGCGACGAAACGATTGGCGCGATAGTACGCCGTGTCCTCGACGCCCTTCGCCATCACAGCGCCCGAGAACTGCTGGAACCGGCGGGCCACCTCGGCGGTCGGGTCGGCCAGGCGCAGGACGAGCAGATCGATCGTCGGGGCGAGGTCGGGATGCTCCTCGCGCGCGGCGGTCGCGGCCGCGTGGAGCCGTTCGATGCCGACGGGCACATAGGACCGGTAGACCTCGAGGTGGGCGGCGATCGAGGTCAGCGCGCGGCGAACCTCCTCCGCCGGCAGATCCGGCACCAGGCGCGTGAGCCGGTCGCGCTCGGCCGGCAGCAGGATCGTCGCCGCCTGGGTCTTGCCGTGCAGGATGTGGGCGGCCAGGTCGCGCTCGTCGCCGACCAAGGTGCGCTGGAAGTCGGTGAAGGTCTCCTCGCCGGCGGGGTCGATGAACACCTGGTTGATCTCGGTCATCGCGTCATAGCCCGTGGTGCCGTGGATCAACCAGCTGTCGGGCAGTTCCTCGCCGTGCTCGAGGATCTTCTCGGCGGTGATCCAGAGCCCCGTGGCGGCCGCGGCGAGCCCGTCGAAATAGTCCTCCGGGTCCACGAGCCCGTCCGGATGGTCCACCCGCAACCCGTCCACATCGCCCTCGCGGATCATCCGGAAGATGCGCTCGTGGGTCTGTTCGAAGACCGTCGGGTCCTCCTGGCGTACGCCCGCCAGGGTCGTCACAGCGAAGAACCGCCGGTAGTTGAGCTCCGTGTTGCCCGTCTCCCAGTGCGCCAGGCGATAGTGCTGGCGGGCGTGGACGTCCGCGACCGAGTCGCCCTCGGCGTAGGTTCCGGGAGCGATCGGAAACCGGTGCTCGTGGTAGCGCAACTCGGCGCCGGAGTCCGTGGAGACCACCTGGAGTGCCTCGAACCCGTCGTCACCGAGGACGGGCAGGTGGAGGGGGCCGGCGTCCCAGTTGATATCGAACCAGGGCGCGTACGCCGAATCGCGGCCGTGCGTCAGCACATCCCACCAGGCCGGGTTTTCCGCCGGGACCGAGATGCCGAGATGGTTGGGCACGATGTCGAGGACGACCTTCAGGCCCTTGGCATGAGCCGCATCGACGAGCCGCCGCCAGCCCTCCTCGCCACCGCGAGCGGGGTCGATGGTGGTCGGATCGACGGTGTCGTAGCCGTGGTCGGAACCCGTCGTGGCCGTGAGGACGGGGGACAGATAGACCGCATCGACGCCGAGATCGACGAGATAGTCGGTCAGGTCGGCCGCATCGGCAAGGGTCAGCGAGGGACGGATCTGCAGGCGGTAGGTCGACGTGGGTGTGCGCACAACATCACCCTAACCAAGCGCACAGACAGAACCTGCCGGCGCCATGTGCTTAAATGATACGCGTTCTCAATATCAGGAGGTAGTTCATGCGTACACATCTGCGCGCCCGTCTCGTCGGAGCGGCCTTGATCGGGGTGACGGGTCTGGCCCTCAGTGCCTGCTCGGGAGCCCAACCCGCGGGCAGCCCCGGCGGAGCCGAACCGGACCGCACGTCATCGAGCGCGCCGGAGGTGACGAACGCGCGGCTGGGCATCACCTATGACGGCGGCGTGATGATCGTCGAGGAGGAGACGATGAAACACCTCGGTGACCTCAGGGCCGAGGGGCAGCTGAGCATTCGCCCGGCCGGCGATCAGCGCCATCTGCTGGTCTCGGTGGCCGAGGGGTTCCGGGTGCTCGACACGGGCGTGGAGGTGAGGGGTCACGACGACCATGTCCATCTCTATGGTCACGACCCGAAGCTGACCGATGTCGTCTTCCCTGCGCCCAAGCCCGGTCATGCGGTCGTCCACGACAACCGGCTCGCCCTGTTCAGCGACGAGGCCGGGACCATCCAGGTGCTCGATCCGCACGACCTGCTCAAGGGGCCGGCCGCGGCGACAACCACCACGGTGCCGGCGCATCACGGCGTGGCCGTCCCCACCGCCGACGGGCTGATCGTGTCCCGCCCCGAGGTCAACGGCGTCAACGTCCTCGATGCCTCCGGAGCCGTCAGGGCGACCACCAGCGATTGCCCCAAGCTGCACGGCGAGGCCACCGCCAATGAGGCGGTCACCTTCGGTTGCGCCGACGGGACGATCATCGTCAGGGATGCGGAGATCACCAAGGTCACCTCACCGGACGCAGGCGGTCGCATGGCCACCCAGGTCGGCTCCCACAACTCCGACATCGTGCTCGCCGACTATCGCCTCGAGGGTCAGCCACTCGACAGGGTCGCCCTCGTCGACACCGAGTCGGACAGCATCCGGGTGGTCCAACTCCCGGCGCCCTATTCGAGCCGTTCCCTCGGCCGTGTTGCCGAGGGTCAGGCTCTGGTCCTGACCACCGACGGCAACCTCCACATCATCAATGAGAAGGATGGCTCGGTCACGGGCGTGATCAAGGTGATCGAACCCTGGATCGCTCCCGAGAAGTTCTCCGATCCTCGCCCGGCACTGCGGGTCGTCGGCAACATTGCCTACGTCACCGAGCCGGCCTCGTCGAAGCTCCACGCCGTCCACCTGCCCACGTCGGAACTCGTCGATTCGGTCACCCTGCCGCACGTCCCCAACCAGATCGCCGATGTCGGCCTGGGGGCCGAGGCTCATCACCACGACTGATCGGTCGGTGCCGGGGCGTGGCGCGGCCGCGCCCCGGCCGTGCCGGAGACAGCCATCGCCGGCACGGTGTTTCGGCTCCGGCTCTCGATTAGGCTCTTGTCGTGTTGAGCGCTCATCTTCCCGAAGCGGCGTACCTCTCCCGGATGCGGGACGGCACCGTCAAGCAGGTGAATCCCTTCACGGGATCCCAGATCTGGACGGTCCCGGGCCGGGGCAATCGACCCCTGGGCGTCGTCAGCCCGGACCCCAAGCCGATCACGGCCGAGGACCACACGAAACACTGCGCATTCTGTTCGGATCGCTATCTGGAGACCCCGCCCGAGAAGGGGCGGATGGTGCGCGACGAGAATGGCTGGCGTACGCTCCTGCGGCTTCCGGCCGAGGAACTCTTCGACACCATCGCCGAATTCCGCCGGGTCCCCAACCTCTTCGCGATCCTGTCCTATGACTATTGGCACGAGAATTACGGCTATGAATTGCCGCCCCACATCGAGGAACGCCGCCAGAACTATCTGGCCAGTGAGGCGGGCCTCGCGCATGTTCTGAAAGTCTGCGAGCAGAAGGCTCGTGCTGGTGGGATGACCCCGGAGGCGTGGGCGGCCCTCGATCGGGAGTCGCAGCTGGCCGGGTCGTGGGGGTTCTTCGGGAGTACGCACGATGTCGTCATCGGTCGCCGGCATTTCGTCGACGGCGCGACCAGGGACAATCAGCTCGCCTCGTCGGGAACGCTGACGCCGGAGGAGCATTTCCGTTATACGGAGTTCACGGTCGAGGCGATGCGGACGCTCTATTCGATGAATCGGTATGCCCGCTATGTCGCCGTTTTCCAGAACTGGCTCAAGCCCGCCGGTGCGTCGTTCGATCATCTCCACAAGCAGCTCGCGGCGATCGACGAGCGGGGCGTACAAACCGAGCTCGAGCTCTCCCGCGTTCGCGCGAATCCGAACCTGTTCAACGAGGGCGCGGTGAACTATGCGTCCTATCAGAACCTTGTCATCGCGGAGAACGACTATGCGGTGGCGTTCGCCGGATTCGGGCATCGCTATCCGACGCTGGAGATCTATTCCAAGGCGCGTACGCCCGAACCCTGGCTCCACACCGAAGCCGAAATGCGTGCCATGTCCGATCTGATCCATGCGTGCCAGGCGGCCACCGGGCCGGATGTGCCGAGTAACGAGGAGTGGCACCACAAGGCCCCCGATGTGGACGTGCCGATGCCCTGGCGTGTGATGCTCAAGTGGCGGGTGTCGACGCTGGCGGGGTTCGAGGGTGGCACGAAGATCTATCTCAACACCATCGATCCCTGGACCCTGCGCGATCGGGTCGTGCTCGAGCTCTTCCGCCTCCGCGCCGAGGGGCGCATCGCCGACAACCTGCGCATCGCCACCGAGTGCGAGTGCCGGCCCAACTGCCTGCGCTACAACCCGCAGTTGCGCTGACAGGTTCCATCGACCCAGATCCGTGGGGTCGTGCTGTGGGCGCTATGCAGCTGCTTCCGCAGCGGAAGCGCTTGGCCCCCCCATCTGAGACCTCGCTCTGGCACTTGCGACTTCCCTCGCTCTGGCGCACTCCGCGACATGGGCGCTTCTTCGCGGCGTGGCGCACGGTCGGGAAGTGGAGTTCAGGTAGGGAGGTGCGGACCCCCCGGCGTACACGTTGGGAGGTGCTCAGCGGCGCAGGGTCCGGGCCGTACGGAACGCGTCGCCCTGGTGCAGACCCGAGCTGGTCTCGGCGAGGATGCGATCGATCAGGCGCCGCGGGCTCTTCCAGGTGAGGGCCCGACGGTCGTGGTTCATGCCGTACTCCGACACGATGTCCTTCAGCTGATCCAGCTCCAGGCGCGCGAGTTGCTGCTCGAGCCCCGACTCGCCGAGTTCGGCCATGACGGCATAGGGGTTGAGGACGCTCCGCTCCCGCAGTCGGCGGGTCTCGACCGGTGTGGGCTGCGGAATCACCGCCTCTTGGGCGTACGCCTCAGCGGCCTCCGGGGCCCGCTTCTTCGTCCGCGGCGGCGGGGGACCGTCGGGCCAGAGCGCATCGGGCGTGGGCGGGGAACTGGGCGTACCCTCTCGAGGAATCAACTCACCCGCCGCCGAGAGTGCAGTCGCGAGCTCGCGCCGGAAAGACTCGTTGCGGCCGGCTTCGGCGGCGAGTACGCCGACGAGTCGCGCGAGCTGGCCCGCGAGGGGGTCGCCCGCTTCGGCGAGGTCACGCAGGGACGCGGTCGCGGCGTCGACGTCCTCAATCATCTGCGCGGTCCCCCTCCAGGCCGTCCGGTTCCGGGAGGGACTCGACCCTGTCGTGGAAGGTCCTGGCCAGTCCGGAGAGGGTCCGCACGTGGGTCTGGCCGTACTTCACCGTCAGCGTCGAATACTCCTTGAACTCGGCAGCGGCGGCGATGTCGTTCGACTGCGGCACCCACGGCTCGAGCAGCTCCGGCAGGCTCGGGTTGCTGTTGAGCTTCTGGATGGTCGTCCAGTGCACCTTGGAATTGCGCTGGAACTTGGTCAACACCAGGCCGAGCTCGTGCGGCGCATCGAACTCGGCGTCCTCGGCGAACTCCTTGACGTATTCCTGGATCATCGGAATGCCATAGGTGGAGAGGACGTCGGGGACGGTGGGAATGAGGTACGCCTCGGACATCCGCAGCGCGTTCATCGTGAGCCCGTCCATGCTGGGCGGGCAATCGATCAGGACATAGTCGTAGTCGTCCACCACGGGCTGGAGGCCATCGCGAAGGATCGTGTCCGGATCGCGCGAACCGCGGCTGGCCATCGCCATCGCGGTCAGCTGGCCCTGCATCCGCAGCACATTCGGCGACGAGGGCAACAGGTCGACCTCGGTCACGGCCCGGACGTTCGAGGCATTGCGCAGGATCGACTTCGGGGCATCCCAGGTCCGCTCGGCGGGGTCGTCGATCTCCTCGGCGAACAGGGTGGACATCGTGCGGCCGGCCTGGTGGGCCTGCATCCACTTTTCCTCGCCGACGAGGGCGATGGTGAGGCTGATCTGGGGGTCGACATCGAGCAGCAGCACTCGCTTGCCCAGTTCGCCGGCCAGAAACTCCGCCAGCATGATCGTCGTCGTGGTCTTGGCCACGCCGCCCTTCATGTTGACGATCGAAACGACACGGGTCATCGAAGCTCCTAGGACATTCGGCAGCCCGGATCGGCCGGTGCCGCGGAGCAGTCTAGGGTCCTTCGCCCGGGTCAGCCGGCGCCGTTCATCGGCTCGACCGGAAGCCTGTGGGTCCCTGGGTGCCAAAGATGTTTCGCCCTGGCGAGAGGGTCAGTAACCCAGCCGCTGCGGGCGTACCTCCTGCCAGGCGAGCGCGTCGCGGATGCCGTCGGTGAGGGTACGCTCCGCGCGCCAGTTGAGCAGGTCCGCCGCATGGTCCGCTGAGGCGTACACCCCGGCCACATCGCCCGGTCGAGCCGGTCCCTCGCGAACGTCGAGGTCGTGGCCGGTGGCTTCCTGGTACGCCTGCACGAGGTCCCGGACCGTCGACGGCTTGCCCGTGCCGATGTTGATCGGCACATACGGCTGGTCGGCGCAGACCTGGTCGATGTTCTCGAGGGCGGCGACGTGGGCGCGCGCGAGGTCCCAGACGTGGATGTAGTCCCGCAGCCCCGATCCGTCCGGCGTCGGCCAGTCACAGCCGGTGATGGTGAAGGGCTCGTTGTTCAGGTCGGCGTTCATGATGCGGCCAAGGACGTGCGTGGGATCCGCGACCTGCTGGCCGGTGCGCAACTGCGGGTCGGCGCCGATCGGGTTGAAGTAGCGCAGCGGCAGCACCTGCAGCGCACCCGTCCTGGCCACGTCCTCGAGGACCCACTCCATCATGGCCTTGGTGCGGGCATACGGGCTCTGGGGGCCGAACGGACTGGTCTCGGTCACGAGGAAGTCGTCGGTGGAGGCATAGATCGACGCCGAGGAGGAGAACACGACCCGGCGGACGCCGTGGCGTACCAACGTCTCCGCCAGATCGATGCTCTTCGACACGTTGGTGCGGTAGTAACCAATGGGGTCCGCCACCGACTCCGGCACGATGATCTTGGCCGCGCAGTGGACCACGGCGTCGATGCCCGTGGCCAGGACCTTGTCGAGCAGGACGACGTCGCCCACATCGCCCTCGAAGAACTCGCGCCCCTCCGTGAACTCCCGCCGGCCCGCGGACAGATCGTCCAGAACCACTACCTCGTGGCCCGCGTCCTGGCAGGCCGATCCGATCGTGGCGCCGATATACCCCGCGCCGCCCGTGATGAGTACCCGCATCATGACTCCCCTCAGTCGTATCGATCCTTTCATGTCGGCTGTCGGGCGCTCCCTGGGAGCAGGGGCGGCTGTTCCCAACGCGTACGCCACGTCTGGTCAGCACTTCCCGACATGGATGCCTGCACTTCCCGACGCGTACGCCTCGTCCCGCGCCGAAAGTTGCCCACTCTCCGACATCACGGCGACCTCCCTACTTGGGGCCCACGTTCCGACCGGGCGCCACGTCGGAACGTGACATCTACGTCGGGACGAGGCCCGAAGCGAGGGAAGTGGTGGGGCAGCGCCCCGCTGGATGCAGTCGTATCGATCCTTTCATGTCGAGGACGGGCACACCGGGGAGCGGGGCGGCACTTCCCTACGCGTACGCCACCTCTGTCAGCACTTCCCGACATGGATGCCCGTACTTCCCGACGCGTACCCCACGTCCCGCGCCGAAAGTCGCCCACTCTCCGACATCACGGCGACCTCCCTACGTGGGGCCCACGTTCCGACCGGGCGCCACGTCGGAACGTGACATCTACGTCGGGACGAGGCCCGAAGCGAGGGAAGTGGTGGGGCAGCGCCCCGCTGGATGCAGCACTGACCGAGTAGGCGAAACCAACGCCCCGAAACCCCCAAATCCCCCAACACGCGCGACCGCGTGGGCCGCAATTTGGCATGGCCGCACTGTTGGGTCTAAGCTTCTCAAGTTGCCTCGACGGGGTCGCTGGGGTGTGCCGCGGGTTCGCGAATGACAGAAGTCGTTCCGAATCGGCCACCGAACCGGAGATCTCGCCGCGCCGTGCGTGACAGTGCCGGGCATCACCATCAGCAGGGATCAATTCCTTGCCGAGGTGCGCTCAGAGTACGCGACACGCCCGACCGCGTGGGTCGAGGTCCGGCCCGGCCGGAACCCGTGCGCGGGGCAACAAACGGACCAAACAGGGACGAGAGAAGGACGAACTGTGGCGGGACAAAAGATCCGCATCAGGCTCAAGGCCTATGACCATGAGGTCATCGACTCTTCCGCTCGCAAGATCGTCGACACGGTCACGCGGACGGGTGCCAAGGTTGCCGGCCCGGTGCCGCTGCCGACCGAGAAGAACGTGTTCTGTGTGATCCGTTCGCCCCATAAATACAAGGACAGCCGCGAGCACTTCGAGATGCGTACGCACAAGCGGCTGATCGACATCATCGACCCCACCCCGAAGACCGTTGACTCGCTTATGCGTCTCGACCTTCCCGCGGGCGTGGATATCGAAATCAAGCTCTGAGGGAGGTAGCACAGATGAGCAACGCGACGAATGAACGCACCGTCAAGGGCATCCTGGGCACCAAGCTCGGCATGACCCAGCTCTGGGACGAGAACAACAAGGTCATCCCCGTGACCGTGATCCAGGCCGGCCCGTGTGTCGTGACCCAGGTCCGCACCCCCGAGGTCGACGGCTACAACGCCGTCCAGCTCGGCTTCGGCGCGATCAAGGCCAAGAAGGTCACCAAGCCGGCCGCTGGTCACTTCGAGAAGGCCGGCGTGACCCCGCGCAAGCACCTGGTCGAGCTCCGCACCGCTGACGCGTCGGAATACACGCTGGGCCAGGAAGTCGGCGCCGATGTCTTCGAGGCCGGCGCGATTGTCGACGTCACCGGCGTGAGCCGGGGCAAGGGCACCGCCGGTGTCATGAAGCGTCATGGCTTCGCCGGTCTGCGCGCCTCCCATGGTGTGCACCGCAAGCACCGTGCGCCGGGCTCCATCGGTGGCTGCGCCACCCCGGGCCGCGTGTTCAAGGGCCTGGCGATGGCCGGCCGCATGGGTGTCGACAAGGTCACCGTGCAGAACCTGGCGATCCACGCGGTTGACGCCGAGCGTGGCCTGATCCTGGTCAAGGGTGCTATCCCCGGCCCCAAGAACGGGCTCGTGGTCGTGCGCACCGCTGCCAAGAAGGGTGAGAAGAAGGCATGAGCAAGGCTTTGAGCGTCGACGTCGTCGACTCCAACGGCAAGAAGGCCGGCAGCGCCGAGCTGCCCGCCGCCCTGTTCGGTGTCGAGCCGAACATCCCCCTGATCCACCAGGTCGTCGTGGCCCAGCTCGCGGCCGCCCGTCAGGGCACCCACAAGGCCAAGACCCGCGGGGAGGTCCGCGGTGGCGGTGCGAAGCCGTGGCGCCAGAAGGGCACCGGCCGCGCCCGTCAGGGTTCGCGTCGTGCGCCCCAGTGGACCGGTGGTGGCGTCGTGCACGGTCCCGTGCCGCGTGACTACTCCCAGCGGACCCCCAAGAAGATGATCGCTGCCGCCCTGCGCGGTGCGCTCTCCGACCGGGCTGCCGACGGCAACGTCCACGTGATCAACAATCTCGTCGAGGGCGATGTGCCGTCGACCAAGCAGGCGCTCGCTGCGCTGGCTGCTGTGGCCAAGTCCAACAAGGTCCTGGTCGTGCTCCACCGCGATGAGGATCTCGCCTGGCTCAGCCTCCGCAACGCGCACAACGTGCACGTGCTGATCGCTGACCAGCTGAACGCCTATGACGTGCTCGTCTCCGACGAGGTCGTCTTCACCGCCGCTGCGCTGGACTCCTTCGTGTCCGGTCCGGCCAAGGCCTCCTCGGCCAAGGCCACCGAGACCGAGGCCAAGGCGGAGCCGACCAACGCCGAACTCGCCGCCGCCGAGACCGCTGCGTCCGATGAGGACACCAGCGAGCCGACCAACGCCGAGCTTGCCGCTGACGAGGACCAGGAGGAGTCGAAGTGAGCGACGCCCTGAAGATCCGCGACCACCGCGACATCCTGCTCGCGCCGGTCGTGTCCGAGAAGTCGTACGGGCTGCTGGACCAGAACAAGTACACGTTCCTGGTTGCCAAGAGCGCGAACAAGACCGAGGTCAAGATCGCCGTCGAGACGATCTTCGATGTCAAGGTCACCAACGTGAACACCGTGAACCGTGTCGGCAAGACCCGGCGTACGCGTGCGGGCCTGGGCAAGCGCCCGGACACCAAGCGCGCCATCGTCACGATCGCCGACGGCCAGCGCATCGACATCTTCGCCGGTCCGGCGTCCTGAGCGCCGGACTGAGCTGAGAGGAACAACCACTCATGGGTATCCGTAAGTACAAGCCGACAACCCCGGGTCGTCGCGGCTCGTCGGTTGCCGACTTCGCCGAGATCACTCGGTCGACCCCGGAGAAGTCGCTGCTGGCTCCGAAGCCGAAGACCGGTGGTCGCAACAACTCCGGTCGCATCACCACCCGTCACATCGGTGGTGGGCACAAGCAGGCGTACCGCATCGTCGACTTCAAGCGCTATGACAAGGACGGCGTGCCGGCCAAGGTCGCTCACATCGAGTACGACCCGAACCGCACCGCCCGTCTCGCGCTGCTCCACTACGCCGATGGCGAGAAGCGCTACATCATCGCCCCGCAGAACCTGAAGCAGGGCATGACGGTCGAGGCCGGCGAAGGCGCGGACATCAAGCCGGGCAACAACCTGGCGCTCCGCAACATCCCGGTCGGCACCACGGTGCACGCCGTTGAGCTCCGCCCCGGTGGCGGTGCCAAGATGGGCCGCTCCGCCGGTGCGTCGATCCAGCTCGTCGCTCGTGAGGGCAAGATGGCGACCCTGCGCATGCCTTCGGGCGAAATGCGCATGGTGGACGTCCGCTGCCGCGCGACCGTGGGCGAGGTCGGCAACGCCGAGCAGTCCAACATCAACTGGGGCAAGGCCGGCCGCAACCGCTGGAAGGGCAAGCGCCCGACCGTCCGCGGTGTCGTGATGAACCCGGTCGACCACCCGCACGGTGGTGGCGAGGGCAAGACCTCCGGTGGCCGTCACCCGGTGTCGCCGTGGGGCAAGCCCGAGGGGCGTACCCGCGACAAGAACAAGGCGAGCAACCGTCTGATCGTCCGCCGTCGCAAGACCGGCAAGAAGCGCTGATCGGGAGTCTGAGGAAACATGCCACGCAGCCTTAAGAAGGGTCCCTTCATCGACGACCACCTCCTCAAGAAGGTGGAAGTGCAGATGGAAAAGGGCACCAAGAACGCCGTCATCAAGACCTGGTCGCGCCGCTCGATGATCATCCCCGACATGATCGGGCTGACCATCGCCGTGCACGACGGTCGCAAGCATGTGCCGGTCTTCATCACCGACGCCATGGTTGGTCACAAGCTGGGCGAGTTTGCGCCCACGCGGACCTTCAAGGGCCACGTGAAGGAAGACCGCAAGTCCAAGCGCGGACGCTGAGGATAGGAACGAACTACTGATGAGCACTGAAGAGAAGGCACGGCCCAGCCGCCGCGCCGCCCTGCTCGGGGATCGTCCTGGCTCGTACGCCATCGCCCGCCACGTGCGGATGTCGCCGACCAAGGTCCGTCGCGTCGTCGATGTCGTTCGCGGCATGGACGTCAACGACGCCCTGGACGTGCTGAAATACGCCCCCCAGGCGGCCTCCGAGCCCGTTTACAAGCTGGTTGCCTCGGCGACCGCCAATGCCCAGAACACCGACAACCTGCGCGCCGATGACCTGTTCATCTCGCAGGTGTTCGTGGACGAGGGCATGACCATGCGCCGCATCCGGCCGCGGGCCAAGGGCTCCGCGTCCCGCATCATGAAGCGCTCCAGCCACATCACCGTTGTGGTCGAGCCGCGCGAGGCCCGCGACGCAGCCAAGAAGTCCCGCAAGAACGCCGAGAAGGAGGCCTGAGCATGGGGCAGAAAATCAATCCCAATGGCTTCCGCCTGGGTGTGACCACCGACCACAAGACGCGTTGGTATGCCGACAAGACCTACAAGGACTTCCTCGGCGAGGACATCAAGATCCGGGAATACCTCACCTCCAAGCTGGAGCGTGCGGGCATTTCCTCGGTCGAGATCGAGCGTCGCTCGGAGCGCGTGACCATCTATCTGTACGCCGCCCGCCCGGGCATCGTCATCGGCCGCAACGGCGCCGAGGCGGAGCGCGTGCGCGGCGAGCTCGAGAAGCTCACCGGCAAGCAGGTCCAGCTGAACATCCTCGAGGTCAAGAACCCCGAGATCGATGCCCAGCTGGTGGCCCAGGGTGTCGCCGAGCAGCTCGGCCAGCGTGTCGCGTTCCGTCGCGCCATGCGCAAGGCCCAGCAGACCGCCATGCGCGCCGGCGCCAAGGGCATCCGGATCAAGTGCTCCGGCCGTCTCGGTGGTGCCGAAATGTCGCGTGCCGAGTTCTATCGCGAGGGTCGCGTCCCGCTGCACACGCTGCGTGCGGACATCGACTACGGCTTCTTCGAGGCCCGCACCACCTTCGGCCGCATCGGCGTGAAGGTGTGGATCTACAAGGGTGACGTTTCGGGTACGCGCGCCGAGCGCGCCGCCCAGAAGGCCGCTCGCAACAACGCCCCCGGTGGCCGTGGTGGCCGTCCGGCCCGTGGCGGCCGTCCCGGCCGTGGCGATCGTCCCGAGCGCGGCGGTCGCCGTCGTGAGGGTGGCCGTCCCGAGGGCAACGACAACGCCGCCCAGGCTCCGGCTGAGGCTGCGTCCGCTACCGAGACCGCGGGAGCCTGATCATGCTGATTCCCCGTCGTGTGAAGTTCCGCAAGCAGCACCACCCGAAGCGCTCCGGCCTGTCCAAGGGTGGCAACGAGCTTGCGTTCGGTGATTTCGGCATCCAGGCGCTGGAGTCGGCGTACGTCACCAACCGTCAGATCGAGTCCGCGCGTATCGCCATGACTCGTCACATCAAGCGAGGTGGAAAGGTGTGGATCAACATCTACCCCGACCGCCCGCTGACCAAGAAGCCGGCCGAAACCCGCATGGGTTCCGGCAAGGGTTCCCCCGAGTGGTGGGTCGCCAACATCAAGCCCGGACGCGTCATGTTCGAGCTCTCCGGTGTGCAGGAAGACGTGGCCCGCGAGGCCATGCGCCTGGCGATCCACAAGTTGCCGATGAAGGCACGCTTCATCAAGCGTGAAGGTGGTGATATCTGATGGCAACGAAGTCTGCTACCGCCGCCGACCTGCGCGGCATGAGCCGCGATGCCCTCAATGCCAAGGTCAGCGAGCTGAAGGAAGAGCTGTTCACGCTGCGCTTCCAGGCCGCCACCGGCCAGCTTGAGACCCAGGGTCGCCTGCGCAACGTCCGCAAGGACATCGCGCGGATCTACACCGTGCTGCAGGAGCGCAACCTGGGGATCGTGCCCGAGCCCGAGGCTGCTGAGAAGTCCGAAGAGAAGAAGGCCTGATCATGAGCGAAACCACTGAGAACGTGGATCAGAAGGCCACCGAGGAGGGGACCGAGCGCTCTGCGCGCAAGGTCCGGACCGGCATGGTCGTCAGCGACAAGATGGACAAGACCATCGTCGTCGCCGTCGAGGACCGCGTGAAGCACCGCCTCTATGGCAAGGTCATGCGCCGTACCATCCGCCTCAAGGCCCACGACGAGAACAACGAAGCCGGCACCGGCGACCGCGTGCGTGTCATGGAGACCCGCCCGCTGTCCGCCACCAAGCGCTGGCGTCTCCTTGAGATCGTCGAGAAGGCGAAGTAATCCGCCTTTACTATTGAGCCGCCGGTCCACAAGACCGGCACAAGCAGAAGCGCCGTCACCCAGGTAACCCCCAAGGTGGCGGTGCTTCTGTGTTAATTGCCCGGCTCCGCCGGGCGATCGCGGCCCCGGTCCCGGAGATCGGGTGCTCTTCGTCGCCGCTCTCAACGGCGCCTGGTCCCCAGTGATTCTCTCGTTTGTGCCCCGGGCGCCGTTTCGCTCGGCTCCTGTATCGCACCCGGGGACCGGCTCCGCCAGACGTCGCTGCCGCGATCTTCCCGACGTGTACGCCACCTCGCGACATTGGTTCCTCCTCACGACATGGCGCACGGTCGGAATGAGGGCGCCATGTTGGATCGAGTCGTTCACGTCGGGAGGTGAGCGACATTCGGCGCGGGACCTGGCGTACATGTAGGGAAGTCGGAGCATTCACGTCGCGAGGTGCAGGCGCCGGGGGCCGCAGGCGGCGTACGTGTCGGGAAGTCCGACGTAAGGGCGGGAATGTGGGTGCGAGCGGGGAGGTCCCCGTCGAAATTCTCGCTGTCACCATGTCAACTTCGGCGTGCTAGGTAAGTGCCCTGTCCCGTGGGGCACTTACCTAGCACTGCCGATCGGACTCCTCGGGCTGGTGAGCCCTCAACCCGGAATCCACTTCCCAGCCCCCGCATCCACTTCCCTCGCTGAGATCCGATCACGATCCGACGTGTACGCCACCTCGCGACATGCGTCCTCCTCACGACGTGGCGCACGGTCGGAATGAGGGCGTCATGTCGGATCGTGGCGTTGACGTCGGGAGGTGAGCGACATTCGGCGCGGGAGCTGGCGTACATGTCGGGAAGTCCGAGCATTCACGTCGCGAAGTGCGGCCCAGGCGTACGCCCACCCGACGGGGATGGACGACCCGCACGGCAAGGCGCACACGCAATATCCTCAGAACTCCGCGCCGCACGACCTGGAGATCGACGATGACCAACGCCTATGGCTACCTCGGCCCCGCCGGAACGTTCTGTCACGAGGCGTTGCTCACGGTTCCGGACCTCCCGGGCCACCTGCGGCCATACCCGTCGGTGGTGGCCGCGCTCGACGCTGTGCGCAAGGACCAGATCGACGCCGCGCTCGTGCCGATCGAGAACAACATCGAGGGCGGCGTATCCGCAACGCTCGACAACCTCACCTACGGCGAGACCCTGATGATCCGCTCCGAGGTGCTCCTCCCGGTGGAGTTCAACCTCTATGTGCGCCCCGGCACCGCGCTCTCCGACGTCACCCGGATCGTGACGCACCCGCATGCGTACGCCCAGTGCCGCGAGTGGGTGCAGACCAACCTCCCCGGCGCGACGGTGTCCGAGGGCGGCTCTACCGCCGCCGGTGCCGCCGAGATCGCCGATCCCAACTCCCGCTATCACGCCACGATCTGCTCCCAGGCCGCGGGCGAGCTCCACGACCTCGAGGCCGTCGCCACCGCGATCGCCGACAACAAGCAGGCGGTCACGCGCTTCATCCTGGTGACCAAGCCGGGCCCGCCGCCGGAGCGTACCGGCGCCGACAAGACCACCCTCGTCGTCTTCCTCCGCGATGACGAGGCCGGCGCGCTGCTGCGCATGCTCGAGCAGTTCGCCTCTCGCGGCGTCAACCTGTCGCGGATCGAGTCGCGGCCGTCGCGATTGGTACGCGGGCACTACAGCTTCTCGATCGACGCCGAGGGCCACATCAACGACCATCGCGTCGCAGGCGCGCTCAAGGGCCTCAAGCGCACGTCGCGCGATGTGATCTTCCTCGGCTCCTACCCCCGGGCCAACGGCTTCCGCCCGCAGGTGCCCGAGGGCCAGTCCGACGATTCCTACCACGCGGCCGAGGCCTGGCTGAAGGATCTGCGCCAGCGCTGAGCCGAGTCACCGGCCCAGCGCTGACACACAGCCCTCAGCGCTGGGCGAAGACCTTCCGGGCGACGATGACGGCGATGAGCGACAGCAGGCACAGCGCCGAGTAATAGAACCCCGGCACGGTCAGCACGTTCGTCACACCGACGAGCCACGACAGGATGAGCGGCGCGAAACCACCGAAGATGGCGACGCCGAAGGCGTACGAGATCGTCATGCCCGACCCGCGCACGACCGTCGGGAAGAAGTCGGACAGCAGAGCCGGCATCGGTGCGAAATAGAAGCACATGAAGATGCCGACGATGATCTCGCAGATGGTGAGCATCAGGATCGACGGGTTGTTCGTCAGCAGCAGGAAGATCGGCGGTCCGGCAATCACGCCGGCGATCGCGGCCGGGATCATGATCGTGGTGGGGCCGACCTTGTCCGCGAGCATGCCCACGAACGGGGAGCCGACCAGCGTGATCACGCCGGCGACGACCGCGCCGGGGAAGGCCGCCCACGCCGGCAGGTGCAGGTTGCGCACGGCGAACTGCGGGAGGTAGGTGATCAGATACACCGAGATGGTCGCCATGGCGATGATGAGGAAGGCGGTCGCGAGGCGGCCGAGATGGTGCGAGAGGAGGGTACGCACCGGCGACTTCTCCGGCGTCACGGCCTCGAACTCGGGGGTGTCGGTCATCTTGGAGCGGATGTACCAGCCCACGGGCCCGATCAGCAGGCCGATGGCGAACGCCAGGCGCCAGCCCCAGCTCTGCAGCGCCTCGGTCGAGAGCGTGGAGGTCAGCAGCCAGGAAATGCCGGCCGCCATGAACATGGCGACACCCTGGGTCGCGACCTGCCACGAGGCATAGAAGCCCTTCCCGCGCTTGGCGTTCTCGGTCAGGAACGCCGTGGCCGAACCGAACTCACCGCCCGCGGAAATGCCCTGGATGATGCGGGCGATGGCGAGGATCACGGCAGCCCAGATGCCGAGGACGCTCGCACCCGGGAGGACGACGATGATGAAGACACCCAACGTCATCAGCAGGATGGTGAGGCTGAGCGCGGCCTTGCGACCATGCCGGTCTGAGTAGTTGCCGATCAGCACGGCACCCAGCGGGCGCACCACGAACGTGATGCCGAAGGTCGCCCAGGTCATCAGGGTGCTGGCCAGGCTGGTGCCCGGATAGAAGACGGCGGTGATCGTGCTGGCCATGAAGCCGAAGAGCACGATGTCGTACCACTCCAGGGCATTGCCCAGTGATGCGGCTACGACAGCCTTCCGAGCCCGAGCGCGCTCGGCCGGGGTCTCGGTGAGAGTTGAGGTGGACATCGGAGATCCTTCGCGATTGGGGGTCGGACTGTTCGCCGCCTACATCTCGAGCAACTCAGCGCAGCGCGCAGTCCATCACGGATATCTATATCTCCATTCTTCACGCCCATGGTCACGTGTCCAGCGCTGGTTGTACCTGTCCCCGCGATTCCAGTGACAGCAGGAATTCCTTGGCTTCGAGCCCACCGGCGTACCCGGTCAGCGAACCGTTCCCACCCACCAACCGGTGGCACGGCACGACGATCGACCACGGGTTGCGTCCGGTCGCCGCACCGACCGCGCGGCTCGCGCGGGGGCGTCCGATCCGACGGGCGAGTTCGCCGTACGTCGTCGTCTCTCCATAACCGATCTCCCGCAGCCCGGCCCACACCTCGCGCTGGAAGTCGGTCCCGCGCGGGGCGAGCTCGAGGTCGAAGTCCCGGCGCGTCCCGGCGAAGTAGTCCCTCAGCTGCTCGACGACCTCCTCGGCCACCGAATCGTCCCGCTCGCCGAGCACGGCCTCGGGCGGCAGGTGACGCTGACCGTCGCGATAGACCCCGGCCAGGCGCCCTTCGTCGTCCACCACGAGCAGATAGGTCCCGATCGGGGAGTCCCAGCGCCGGTGCCGAAAGGTGTTCATGCGGTCTCCTTGGTTGGCCTCGCGAGGCGGTTGATCTCGTGTTCGGTATCGCTGGCCCAGAGATATTGGACCGCGTACGCCCGCCAGGGCCGCCAGCGGGCCGAATCGGCTTCGGTGAGTTCGAGACGGGCGAGTCCATGACGTACGCCGAGGTCGCCGGCGGGGAACGCATCCGGATCGCCCAGGCCCCGGAGTGCGACGACCTCCACGGTCCACGGCCCTACCCCCGGCACGTCCAGGAGGGCGGCGCGGGCTTGCGCGCGATCCGCGCCGGGGGATAAATCGACGGTTCCGTCGGCGAGGCGCTCGGCGAGGGCAACCAGGGCGCGCCCGCGGGCCCGGGGCATGGGAAGGGTCTCCGGATCCATCGCCGCGATCGCCTCGTGGGTAGGCCAGACGTGCGTCAATCCTTGATTGACGGCCGGAGTGGGTTTCGGGGCAGAGTCGTGCGGGTGCTTGGACTGTGCTGCATGGGACGCAGCACTGTCCAAGTACTCCGACCCCTTAGGGTCCCGGATCTGCTCCCCGGCCCGGGCAGCGAGGCGACCGGCCAGGTTGGCCGCGCGCCTGACGGAGATCTGCTGCGCGAGGACGGCCCGCAGCGCGAACTCCCCGGCGTCGATGCACCGCGGCACCCGACGCCCCGGCGCGGCCCTCCACAGTGGCCCCAGCACCGGATCCGCCCCCAGCACCTCCCCGACCGCATCCGGATCCGCGTCGAGATCGAGTAGCGCCCGACAGCGCGCGATGGCCGGAGCGAGGTCGCGCGGGTCGGCGAGCCAGAGGGTCGTGCCGATGTGGCTGGGTTCGGGGGTCAGCGCGGCGATGCCGATGCCGTGGGGGAGGCGCATGGTGGTGCGGTAGGCCCCGTCCCGCCATTCCTCCACGCCCGGTGCGGACGTCGCCGCCAGGTGCCCGAACAGACTGTCCACGACGAAGGGTTCCCGCCGGGGGAGGCGTACGCGAATGACGGCCATCGTCGCCTCAGCAGACTGCACAGGTTGACCCTGTCGCCGCCCCTGCCGCAGCTCCCGTGGCGTGGTGGCGTACACCTGCGCGATGGCCTCGTTGAAACTCCGCACCGAGGAGAACCCCGCCGCGAAGGCCACATCGCCCATGGGCAGGGTGGTGGATTCGATGAGGAGGCGGGCTGTGTACGCGCGCTGGGCCCGCGCCAGCGCCGCCGGCCCGGCCCCCAGCTCGGCCAGCATCAGGCGCTCGAGCTGCCGCTCCGAATAGCCGAGCCGCGCGGCCAGCCCCGGCACCCCCTCACGATCCACGACCCCGTCCCGGATGAGCCGCATCGCCCGGGCGACCACATCGCTGCGCACATCCCATTCGGGGCTCCCCGGGCTCGCGTCCGGCCGGCAGCGCCGACAGGCCCGGTACCCCGCCGCGACAGCCGCAGCCGCACTCGGATAGAACGTCATGTTCTCGTCCCTGGGCGTCACCGCCGGACAGCTCGGGCGGCAATAGATCCCCGTGGACCGGACAGCATTCACGAAGACCCCGTCGAAGCGGTCATCGCGGCTGCGTACGGCCCGCAGGCAGGCCTCCCGATCTGGCATCACCTGTCCATCATGGCCCTTCCCGCCAAGACGTTCTGGCGGAAATCCGACATCAACGTGCCGACGCCAGAGCTCAGCGCGGCAGCATCACCCGCAGGACGCCCGGCATGATCTCGGCCTCGAGCACGGAGCACCGGCCCCCGGTATCGCCATCGACCTGATACGCATCCGGCCGCTCGCTCACGATCCGCACGCGCCGACCCTGGATGAGATCCAGACGGTCATCACCAGTGCGTCGCCGCGTCAGCACCTTCGCCGTCAGCCGCGCCCAGTCCGCCGGCGTACGCGGCGACGCCACCATCACGTCCAACAACCCATCGGTCGCCGTCGCCCCGGGAATCAGTTCGATGTTCCCGGTCACCAGCCCCACGTTGCCGATGAGAATGACGGCCGCACGGCGCCTGAACGGCTCCCCGTCGTCGACCTGCACGGTCACCTGCAGCGGTGGGTGGTTGGCGTTCTGGGCGACGGACAACACATAGGCGGCCGGCCCGACGGTCCGCTTGAGGTCGGCGTTGGTGCGTTCCATGATCGCGGCATCGACGCCGATCCCGGCCATCACGCCGAACACGTGCGAGGCCTCCTGCCTGGTGCCGGGGTCGGCGGTAAGGCGTACCAAATCGATCGGCGTCGGTTCCCCCTCGAAGGCGGCGCGGAGGGCGAGTGACTCATCGAGGGGTACGCCCAGATTGCGGGCCAGCAGATTGCCCGTTCCCGCGGCGAGGAGGCCCAGCGGAATGTCGGTCCCGGCCAGCCCCTCGCACACGGCGCGGATCGTGCCGTCACCCCCGGCGACCAGCACGAGATCGGGCTCGCGCTTCACGGCGATCTCCGCCATCTCATACCCCGGGTCGTGCCGCGTGGTCTCCAACCACAGCGGCGACTCCCAGCCACGCTGCACCAACTCGTACTCCAGATGCCGCCGGAACGTCGTCACATCCAGCACCTTGGTCGGGTTCACGATCACGATGCAGCGCTTGCCCGTCGGCTCAACCGGCTTCGGCAGGGCCAGCTCCAGTGGGTTGTCGGGCAGGACGTGTACGCCGGCCACGATCAGCGACACCGCCGCGACCAACCAGCCCCAGAGGAACCCGCCGATGATGTCGCTCGACCAGTGCGCCTGGAGAATCCACCGGCACACGGCGACGAGCAGGATGGCCGCGATGCCCAGCGTCCACACCAGCACGCGACTGAACCGGGCCTGACGCGTCACGAACACCGTCGCGACCGCCATCGCCGCGGTGGCGGAAATGGCGGTCATGTGCCCCGAGGGGTACGCCCACCCGTGCGCGGTGATCAGGTCGAGCGTCGCCTCCGGCCGGGTACGCCGGAACAACGCCTTCCACAGCAGGTGCCCACCCCACCCGAGCGGAATCACCAGCACCAGCGACGTCGCGAGGTTGCGCAACCGCCGGCGAAAGGACCAGGCCGCCAGAACGGCCAACCCGGCGTACGGCACCCCCGGCCAGGTCACGATCGCCACCGCCGCCCAGATCTCCGCGGCCGCGGAACTGAGCCGCAACCCGGGCGCCATGAGCTCCCGGTCGAGCCGGTCGAACGCCCCGGCGCCGACGAGCCAGGACCACACCACGAACGCCATCAGCAGCAATCCCGAGCTCACCAGGGAGATGCGGCTGGGTGGAGTGCGGGACATGTGCGCAGTGTAGGGAACCTCGCGTTGGCTGAGGAGGCCGCCTGCGGCCGTCTCGAAGCCAGCCCGGCTGGAACTCCCGCACGACCGCCCCCGCGTCCCGACTAGGGTGGCCTTTGTGATCGATCCGAAGCTGTTGCGCACCGACCCTGACCAGATCCGGACCAGCCTCGCGGCCCGCGGCGAGGACACCGCCGTCGTGGACCAGTTGCTCGCGGCCGATGAGTCCCGCCGGAGCAACATCGCGTCCTTCGAGTCGCTGCGCGCGGAGCAGAAGGGCATGGGCAAGCAGGTCGCGAAGGCCTCCGGCGACGAGAAGCAGGCGCTCCTCGCGCGCACCAAGGAGCTCGCGGCCCAGGTCAAGGAGACCGAGGCGGCGATGAAGACGGCGGACGCCGACTTCGAGGAGCTGCTCAAGACGCTGCCCAACCTGGTCATCGCGGGCGTACCCGAGGGGGGCGAGGACGCCTTCGAGGTCCTCGAGACCCACGGCACGCCGCGCGACTTCGAAGCGGAGGGCTTCGAGCCCAGGGACCACCTGGAGCTGGGCGAGATCCTCGGCGCGATCGACACCGAGCGCGGTGCGAAGGTGTCGGGCAGCCGGTTCTATTACCTGACCGGCCCGGGCGCGCAGCTCGAGCTCGCGCTGATCAGCCTCGCCATGAACAAGGCCATGGAGTGGGGTTTCAACCCGGTCATCCCGCCGGCACTCGTGAAGCCGTCCGCGATGGAGGGCACGGGCTTCCTCGGCCAGGCGGCCCAGGACGTCTATTACCTGCCCGCCGATGACCTCTATCTGGTCGGCACGGCCGAGGTGCCCCTGGCGGCGTACCACTCCGACGAGATCCTCGACGCCGACACCCTGCCGCGTCACTATGCCGGCTATTCGCCGTGCTATCGCCGCGAGGCGGGGTCCTATGGCAAGGACACGCGCGGCATCTTCCGCGTGCACTGGTTCGACAAGGTCGAGATGTTCGTCTATTGCGACCCGGCCGACGCCGAGGCCGAGCACGCCAAACTGCTCGCCTGGGAGAAGGAGTTCATCGACCTCCTCGAGCTGCCCTATCGCGTGATCGATGTGGCCTCCGGCGACCTCGGCCTGAGCGCCGCGCGCAAGTATGACTGCGAGGCCTGGATCCCCACCCAGGGCAAGTATCGCGAGATCACCTCCACCTCCAACTGCACCGAGTTTCAGGCACGCCGGCTCGGGATCCGGGGGCGGTTCGCGGATGGGGTGCGCCCGGTCGCCACCCTCAACGGCACCCTCTGCGCGATCCCGCGGATCATCGTCGCACTACTGGAGAACCACCAGCAGGCCGACGGCTCGATCCGGGTGCCCGAGGCCCTGCGCCCGTATCTCGGCGGCAGGGACTCCTTCGTTCCTTCCGCCCTGTAACCTCACGCCCATGGCACTCGCAGCCGATTGGCGGCCCAAGCTGGTCGCTCTCGACATCGACGGCACGCTGATCGACCACGCCGGCGTGCTGCCCGATCGGGTGTACGCCGCAGTCCATCGCGTGATCGACGCCGGCGTACCCGTCGTGTTGTCGACCGGGCGCGGCTGGCACTCCACCAGGATGGTGTTTGACCAACTCGACCTGCCGCCCGGGTTCGCCGTGAGCTCCAACGGAGCGGTCGTGGTGACCTATCCGCCGACCGAGGTCATCCGCGAGGTCACGTTCGATCCCACGGACGTCCTCGACCGGGTTGCGGAGTTCGCGCCCTCGGCGCTGGTCGCGACCGAAGAGGTCGGCGTCGGCTATCGCGTCTCCGACCATTTCCCCGATGGCGACCTGCACGGCGAGATCGTGAAGGTGTCCGACGAGGAACTCCGCTCGCGACCGGTCACCCGCGTGGTCGTACGCGACCCCAACTCGTCGGTGCACGACTTCATCGGCCTGGCCCACCGGCTCGGTCTTCATGGCGTGAGCTATTTCATCGGCTACACGGCCTGGCTGGATATCGCGCCCGAGGGCGTACACAAGGCGACCGGTCTCAGCGAGGTCTGCGCCCGGCTGGGGGTCTCGCCCGCCGACGTGCTCGCCCTCGGCGATGGTCGCAACGACATCGAGATGCTCCGCTGGGCCGGCCGGGGCGTCGCCATCGGCGATGCCCCCGACGAGGTCAAGGAAGCCGCCGACGCGGTGACCGACGGTTTCGCCGAATGGGGTACGCCCAACGAGCTCGCCCGCTGGTTCTGATGACCGTCGGCGAGTGGCTGAAAGCCACATTCACCTTGAATCTGGTCGAGCTGATCACCCTGATAACGCTGATCTGGGCGCTGGGACAAATGGCGTTCAGTCGACCATCCGCCGTGGTGCGCCGACAGCGACGGCGCGTGCTGAAACCGCTCGGCGTCAATCGGGAGGCGATCAGGGATCGAGCTGACAGGATCGTGGGTGGCTTCAGACCGACTGCCGCTGACGAGCTCAGCTGGTTGGCGGACCAACTCGGCGTGCCAGATGGCCGGTCTTTGGCCTTTCACCCGCCTACGCAGAAACTGCTCACGAGTATCGCAGAAGCGTACGCCTCGTATGCCGCGCGGATCGAACGCGGCGTGCTGTTCGGACAGAACTCCGCGCCCTTGACGGGGCATGAATCCGCATTGTGCCGAGACGTTGCCTCGATGGCTGCAGCCCGGGCTGGCGTCGTGGCGCTCGCGAAGGAGGCTGTGCGTTGGCCTCGAGCGGGGGATCCGCACCAGAGCCTCGTCCTCTTCGGCTGCCGTACCTCTACCCAGGACGGCACCCCCGTGCTTTTGGTGGAGTTTCGACCGGTGGACCTGCTGGTGAGCTATCGCCGGGATCGACTCGTCACGACGGCAAGCGGCGCCGAAGACCCCGCGGGCACCCTCCGGGAGGTCCCGCTGCCGAACGTTTCCGAGGCCGAGCGAGAAGCGGTGGCCAGAATGCTCCAAGCCGGCACCAGCTTCAACGGCGTGCTGCCGCGGCTGGTGGACTGGCGGATCGAACACGACCCGGCTTCCGGGCGCAACGCGCTGCACCTTTCGCTTGCCGAGTGCACTTATTCGACAGTAGTTGTGGACCACTATCCGCTCAAACTGCGCCCTGCGAATGCCATCGCTCCGCGGCCGGTGAGCGGTGACCGTGTGCGTCTGTTGACCCTGACCATGGTGCTCAGGACCCGATGCGGGCACTTGGCTTTCGTTAAGCGATCAGCCCTGGTGGACTCGCACGCCTCCCGGTATGCAGCCGCGGTGAACGGCAACCTGGAGTTCCGCCAGCGACGAGGACTGGTCCCGGACCTGGACCCGCAGGGAATGCCCGACCCGCGTATCGCGCTGGCGCGGGAGGCGAAGGAGGAGTTGGGTCTGGAGCTTGATCCGAGACGCATCGCGGTTACGGGCCTCTCCCAGTTCACGGTGCCGGAGGAGACACACACGTTCAACCTCCTCTGTGCGGCTTCGGTCGACCAGACGCTTCAGGAGCTTGCGGACGGACTGCGACACGCCGACCCCATCGAGGGCCTGCCCGAGGTTGGCAGCGCCCTGCTCGGGCTGCGAATCCCGGGCGACGACAAGAACCTGCAGCGGTGCGTGGACTGGTTGCTCGGCACGGACGAGCTCACCCCACACGCGAGTCTGGCCGGATTGGGCGCACTCGGGGCGTTGCTGCCGACTCGCCAGATCACTCGGTTCGTTTTCCGCAGCAAGGGCACCAAGCGTGTCGTCCCCAGACCGACGGATCTGCTCCTGGAGATTCCGCTCGGTCCGCGGCTCTGATCTCCTGCATCTCCGGGGGTCGACAAAGCGGCTCTTCACAGAAGAGAGTGGATTTGGGGTCTGAAGCCGCCGGCGTCGAGTAGGCAGCGGGCGATGTAGTGGGTGAGGTTCCGGAATCCGCGGGCGGTGCCGCGGAGGTGTTCGAGGAGCCCGTTGATGGCTTCGGTGGGGCCGTTGCTGGTGCCGGGGTAATCGAAGTACGCGAGGACGTCGCCACGGCGCCGGTGCAGGGTCTGTCCGAGGGTGCGGAGTTCGTCCAGCCCGGTGGGCACTCCGGCGCGGAGGGTGTCGATGACCCGGCTCATCAGCTGTTTGCCGTGCTCGGGTTTCTCGGCCTGGTAGGCGGCGATGATGTCTTGGTACACACTCCAGGTGATCTCGAACGCGCATGGTCCGGATCTTCGAATACCTGCAGGAGTCGGTGCCATTGTTTGTCGGTCAACAACTCGGTCCGGGTGCGCGCGGCCCGGCGGATCCCGAACAGCGGATCCCCCGAACGCCCGCGGTGGCCCAGGGTCTGTTGCTGCAGCCGTTGGCGGCACTGGGTGAGCTTGTCCCCGGCCAACGCGACCACGTGAAAGGGATCCATGACGGTGGTGACGTTGTCGATGCTCTCGGTCGCGGCGGTCTTGTATCCGGTGAACCCGTCCATCGCCACGACCTCGACCCGGTCACGGAACTCTGGCGTTTGGGCCTGAAGCCAGGACTTGAACGCCTTCTTCGACCGGCCCTCCAACACCGCCAACAGCCTCGACGGACCGGTGTGTGTCCTGGTCGGAGTGAGATCGATGACCACGGTCACGTACTTGTCTCCGAACCGGGTATGCCGCCACACATGTTCATCGACACCGACGGTGGTGACGCCGTCCAACCGTGTCGGGTCGGTGAACAGCCAGTCGGTGGCCGCGGCCAGGAGGGCGTCGCTGGCGGTGTTCCAGCCCACCCCGAGCAGGGCTGCGGTCCGGGCGATCGAGAGCCGATCGATCACGATCGATTTCACCGCCATCGTGATCGCATCGCGGGACAGCTTGCCCCGCCCCGGCGCGGCGGGCTTGATGCAGTGGCGCCACGTCCGGCGACATCCCCGGCAGCGGTATCGCGGGATCCGGACCCGCAAGGTCGTGGGCTTCCACCCGTAGGGCACGTGCGCGAGGTCCCGCACCACGGTGTCATGACGGACACCGCCCTGCCCACAGCCCGGACACGGGGTCGCCTCGGTGGTCGGGGCGCAGACCAGGACCGTGTGCTCGGGCTCGACCTGTTGAGCGAGCACGGTCAGCCCGAGACGGTCCAAACGGCAGAAGGTATCCAGGCAGGGTGGGGTAGCGTTTCGCACAAGGGCCCTTGGGTTCGAGGGTGGTGATTAGACACCTTCATCCTCACCCAAGGGCCCCCTCCCATCCCGCTCCGACCCGCCCCAGTACCTGACCGCCGGTTACCCCCTCAATTGTGAAGAGCCGACAAAGCCCTGAACAGCACATCGTCCCCTCCACCCAGAGGGGTGAGGGGACGTTGTGGGGGGTGGTGAATCAGGCGGCGCGCCGTTCGGATCCGGGAGCAACAACCTGACGGAAGGCCGCGAGGACCTCACTCATGGACGGCAGGGGACGAGGCTGGGCGCGGGGGCGGTGGGCCTCGTTGCGGTGGCGCCGGAGGTGGCGCTTGACAGTGGAGAGCGAGCACCCCAGGCGGTGAGCCAGGGTCTCGAGGCTCTCATGGGGATTCGCGTTGCGCAGGCGCACGACTTCGTCGTGGTCGACCTGGCGGTGGCGGGCCGTGATGCCGGCGAGTGTGTCGAAATCTTCCGGTGTCACGGTGATGCCGAGACGGCTGCGGATCTCCTGGCGCTGCCGCACGGTGGTCCCGGCGGCATAGCCGGCGACGTCATAGCGGACGACGGCGTTGTAGAGGCACTGCTTCAGGAGTGGGCAGGTCTGGCACACGTTCTCGGCCTTGCGGGTGAGCATCATGTGCTGCCGGCGTTGATCTGCGGGGGCCGAAGCCGCAGGCGGCTCCTCCAGCAGGGGGTGCTGGAACAGGGAGGCAAACTCGTGGCACCCCTGAGCGGACTCCGGGCGGGAGGTGGCGGTCGCGCTGTTCATCGTGCTGGATTCCTCATTCTCGATTGGTGCTTTCCGTACCCAATGACGGGCCAACACCACTCCGTGGTTCCGCTGAGTGCCCTGCGAATCATGGGCGTTGTTTCCACGGCTCTAGGTTTCCAAACGCACGCGAGGTCACTGCCCCCAAAAGGTAGGGCGCGGTACCCGTCTTTGTTGAGTGCGCGGCTCTATGGGCGCATAAGTACGCATACTCAGCGACGCCGCTGGATGCTCAGGTCGAGAATGAGGTCAATCGACCGACTTGACGAGAAATTACCAGCGGCCGGGAGCTTCTGTCCCGGCCGCGGAGGTGAGAGTCATCTCATGTTGGAACTTCTTAGGTCAGAGATACATCCCCGAGCCACCGGGCTTCTGACCCGGCATCGGACCACCCTCGGGCGCCCCCGGGCCACCCGGATGAGCACCCGGCGGGAGCGCCCGACGCATCTGCTCGAGCTGGGCGCGCGCGGCCATCTGCTGGGCGAAGAGCGCCGTCTGGATGCCGTGGAACAGGCCCTCGAGCCAGCCCACGAGCTGGGCCTGGACGACGCGCAGCTCGGCATCGCTCGGGGTGGACCCCTCGGCGAAGGGCTCGGTGATGCGTTCGAGTTCCTCGGCCAGCTTCGGGTCGAGCCCCGCCTTGAGTTCCTCGATCGAGGCCGAATAGACCTCGCCCAGGCGCTTGCGGGACGGATCGTCGAGGGGGTTGGCCTTGATCTCGTCGAGCAGCTTCTGGGTCATGCTCGCGATGCGCATCACCTTGTCGGGCTCGGGAACCATGTCGGTCACCGAGTCGGGATTCTTGCCGTTCTCGTCCGGCGGCGATTCGACGGCCATTCCCTGCTCACCGACGACGTATACCTGACCGTCGGACGTCTGACCCGCCACCACCTGCGGGCGGTTGTCGGAGGACTCTTCTGCGGAGGGCTGGTCTGTCATGCGCGCCAGTCTAGGCCGACGGGTTCCCCGCCCTCGGGACGGCCTCGACGGGGACCGGGTCGGGGGTGTTGTCCCGGCGTACGCGAGCGCGGAGCGCCAGGGCACCGGCCACCGCGAGAACGAGTGTGACGCCGCCACCGACCACATAGCCGGCCGGCCAGCCCTGATGGTCGATCGCGATGCCGACGAGGGGCGCGGCCAGCGCGGAACCGGTGGTGAGGGCCGTGCCGTGCCACCCGAAGGCCTCGCCGCGGGACGACTCGGGCACGACCCTGGACAGGGCCTCGCTCGTGGCCGTGATCGCCGGAGCGCAGAAGAAGCCCGCAATGAGCAGCAGGGCGGCCATGGACCAGTCGGAGTTGGCGAACGCGACGGGCATGGTCGTGGCCCCCAGTGCCGCGACCACGACCCAGGCCCCGATCGGCCGTTGGATCGCCCCGAACAGCAGACCGCCGACCGCCGAGCCGAAGCCCCAGATCGCCAGCACCCATCCGATGGACGTGGCCTGGTCGAGCGCGCGCAGCCCGGCAACGACCGTCAGATCAGTCGCCGTCAGGGCGATGGTCGTGGCCATCGTCAGGCCCAGAATGCCGAGCGCGGCCGGGCTGACCCAACGCGTACCCGTCGTGGGCGGGGCGGCCACGCCGGCCTTGTGACGCAAGGGCGGATTGGCGGCGAACAAGACTCCGGCCGCGGCGACCGACATCAGCTGGAACGTCAGCAGCGTCCAGGCCGTGCCCCACAGGGTGGCGACCCAGATGGCCAACGCCGGCCCGGCCATGAACGAGATCTCGGTGATGACCGAGTCGAGCGCCAGAGCCTGCTTGCGCTGGCGTACCTCCACCGCCCCCAGCAGCGCCTGCCGCAACAGGGCGAAGACGGGCACGGCGAACAGCCCGGCGATGATCACCAGCGCCAGCAGGACCCAATAGGAGCTCCACGGCGCGACGATCCAACAGAGCGGGACGATGATGAGGGAGGGCAGGAGAGTACGCCGCAGACCCTTCCGGTCGAGCAGCCGCCCGCGCCACGGCCCGGAGATGCCCTGGGCGATGGTCGCGGCCATGACGATGAGCCCGGCGGCGGAATAGCGCGGATCGATGCGCTCGACGACGTGGACCGTCAACAGGACCATCGCGCCGAACATCGGGAGTCGACACAGCAGCCCGAGCACCAGGACGGTGCGGGCGCCGGGGATCGACCAGATCTCGCGATAGCCGGACATGTGCACGCCTTGCACACTAGACCTCGCGTCCGACAGTTTCCTCCAGGTTTTCCGGAGCGCGGTTCAGCGCAGCTCGGCGGCCACCTCGGCGAGAACGGCGGGGTCGCCGAGATAGGGCTTCGACGCCCGTGGCCAGGTCACGATCGCGTCGGTGAAGCCGAGTTCCTTGGCCCGCCCGAGCTGTTCGGCACAGAAGTCGGCGCTGTCGAGCGAGAAGCGCGGAGCAGAGTCGAGATAGAGGTAGCGGTCGATGCCCTGGCCGCCGGCCTCGTCGACCATCGCGCTGAGCTTGGCCAGATTGGCCCACCACTCGTCGAGGTCCGCCCCGCCGATGCCCGTCGTCGCCCACGCGCCCCGCTCGACCGCGAGCTTGATGGCAATCGGCCCGTTGGCGGCGACGAAGAGCGGCACGGGCGCCACGGCCGGGCCGGCCACGTTCCGGTAGTCCTTGACCGTGTAGAACTCCCCGGCGTGATCCACGTGGTCCTCGCTCAACGCGCGCGACAGCACGTCGACGAATTCGCGCAGTCTGCGCGTACGCTCGCCGCGCGAGAGCGTGCCTCCGAGGACCCAGGCGTCGGGCTCGCCGCCCGACCCGACCCCGCAGAGGATGCGGCCGTCGGAGATGTCCTGCAGGCCGACGAGCTCGCGCGCGAACGCGACCGGGTGGCGGAAGTTGGGGGAGCTGACCCAGTAGCCGAGCTTGATGCGCTCGGTGACCGTGGCGGCCCCGGCGAGGGTGACGACCGTGGAATACCACGGCTCGTTGGCCATCGGGTCCCAGGTCAGGTGGTCATAGGTCCACGCGTGGTCGAAGCCGAGTTGCTCGACCTCGCGGAACGCGGCCGCGGATTCCTTCCACGGCAGATCGGTCAGGATGCAGACGCCGGTGCGCATGGTGGTCCTTTCACTCGCCGAAGGTGAGCACGATCTTGCCGCGGTGCTCGCCGGAATCGAAGTATTCATGGGCCGCGGCCACATCGGCCGCGTCGAAGACCTTGGTGGGGGCGGTGCGGATGCGGCCGTCGGCATACATGGGCCAGATGCGCGTCACCACGTCGGCGCAGATCTTCGCCTTCTGGTCGCTCGGCCGGGATCGCAGCGAGGTGGCGATGACGCTCGCGCGCTTGCGCAGCTGGAGCCCGAGGTCGAGCTCGCCCTTGCGGCCGCCCTGCAGGCCGATGATGACCATGCGGCCGTCGCTCTTGAGTACGCCCAGGTTGGGCTCGAGATAGCGCGCGCCCTGGTTGTCGAGAATGACGTCCACCCCGCCGGCGTCGGTGAACGCCGCGGCCCAGTCGTCGCGATAGGAGACGGCGAGGTCGGCACCCAGCTCTCGGCAGAAGGCGAGCTTCTCGTCGCTGCCGGCGGTGGTGAAGACGGTGCAGCCGAGGGCCTTGGCGTACTGGATCGCGAACGAGCCGATCCCGCCCGCCCCGCCATGCACGAGGTAGGTCTCGCCCGGCTTCAAATCGGCGACGTCGGCGTTGGACTGCACGGTGGCGGCGACCTCGAGTACGCCGGCTGCGGTGATCGGATCGACGCCCGGTGGGAGCGGCAGGAGATGGGCGGCCTCGACGGCGACATATTCGGCGTACCCTCCACCGGCCAGCAGCGCCAGGCACCGGTCACCGACCGACCAGCCGGTCACACCCTCGGCGACGGCGGCGACGCGGCCCGAGACTTCCAGCCCGATGATCGCGGATGCCCCCGGCGGCGGGGGATAGAAACCCTTGCGCTGCATGACATCGGCCCGGTTGATCCCGGCGGCGGTGACCTGGATGAGCACTTCGCCGGGCTTCGGCAGCGGGACCGGGGCCTCACCGAGCTGGAGCACCTCAGGGCCATCTCCGTCGCCCTGGACGGTCACCGCGCGCATCGTGGTCGGAATCGAGCTGGTCATGCACGCACCCTATGGGGCTCGGTCATGGGATGCGCCGGGAGGGGGAGTGGTCGCGCTAGCATGGGGTGCCGCCGGGGCACATGCCCGGGCAGCGGCGACACAGCAGTGTCGGGCGAGATCGCATAGTGGACTAGTGCAGCCGCCTTGAAAGCGGCCGAGCGGGCGACCGTTCCGTGGGTTCGAATCCCACTCTCGCCGCGTACTTCCCTGAGTCACCCCGTCGAAGGAGTCGTCGATGACCGCCACCCCAGCTGCGTCCGGGACCGGCCAGGAGGTCAGCGTTTATCAGCTTCGACCCGCACCGCCGATCAGGGCCTTCCTGTTGGCGGGGATCGGCAGCATCCTGGGCGCCGTCGTGATCGTCCTCTCTCGCGCGCAGGGTTGGCACGGCGTGGTGACGGCCTTGGGTGTGCTGCTGTTTGTGCTGGGTCTGGTGCTCCTCGGCGGCGCGTTCTATGCCATGACCCGGATGCAGGTGAAGGCCGAGCTGACCCCCACGGGTTATTCGTTCCGGACTCCCGCAGGCGTACGCCACGGCACCTGGGCCGACACCGTGAAGGTGACCACCTCAGAGTCGGGGCGGCGCATCACCTTCCACCGCCGCGATGAATCCCTGCAGCATGTCGTGACGCCCGTCGGGTCGACCGATTCGGCCATGCGTCGTCTGACCACGGACATCACCGACCGGCTCAAGCGCAGCCGCGCGATCGACTCCTGATCGCTCAGCAGCTCCCGAGAATCAGCGCAGCCACGGCGGCCGGTCGCCCTGGGTGGCGGCCAGTTCGGGCTTGAAGGCGCACGAATCGCTCAGGTCCTCAGCAGGGGGCAGGGGCGTACTCTCCGGAGCCGGCTCCACCGGGGCCTCAGCCGGCGGCTGCTCCTCGGTCGGCTGGGGATTTTCGGTGCCTGGATCGGCGGGCGGTTCGGTGCTTGCTTCCCCACCCGGCGGAGCCGGGGTCGGCGTCGGCTTCGGAGCGATCGCGGCGGCAACGCGGGCACGGATGCGGTCGAAGTCGGGATCGCTCGATACAAAACCGTCCTCGCCGGAGCGGAGAACGATGCTCGTCGAGGTGCCGTTCTTGACGCGCAGGGACAGGTCCACCATCGCCGGCAGGATCTCCTGCGGGATGTCGGTGCGGACAATCTCCTTGCCCTGCCGGGCGACATCCTCATAGCGCGTGAGCATGTTGGCCGGGTTCGCCTGCTTGATCACCGCGTCGATCACACAACGCTGGCGGTCCATGCGCTGGAAGTCGTCAGCACCGAAGCGGCCACGGGCATACCAGAGCGCCTGATCGCCGTTGAGATGCTGGTTGGGTCCCGGCGCCAAGGCACCGGCGGGCAAGATGCCGCGGCTGGTGTCCCCGCCGATCGCGACCCAGGTGTTGATGTTGACCGTGATGCCGCCCAGGGCGTCGATGAGCTTGTGGAAGCCCTCGAGTTCGACCAGCACGTAGTAGTCGACCTTGAGGCCTGTCGCTTCACCGACGGACAGCTTGACGACATCGGCGCCGAGGTTGTCGGTCGGGCCGAGGATGTCGGGCGGCACGTTCGGCGGGATGTTCTCATACATCTCCGTGAGCATGTATTCGAGATCGTCACCCCAACCACTGGTGAAACCCTCGGGGTAGTACTGATGGAGCGGCGAGTCGGCGGGGAAGGGCATCCGGGCCGTGTTGCGCGGGAGGGAGATCAGCACGGTGTCGCCCGTGCGGGTGTCGACGCTGGCGAGGATCACGGTGTCCGTACGCGTACCAGTCCGGTCGCGACCGGCGTCGCCGCCGAGCAGAAGGATGTTCACGCGTGGCTTGTTCTTCCACGGGTTGCGCCCGTCCAAGTGCGGTGCGGTGCCCGACTGCAGGTCGGAGCTGTCCTTGAAGATGGTGTCGAGCAGCCGGGACTGGTCGAACGAATAGCGGGCCGCTACGGCCAGTGGGGTCGCGATCGTCAGAGTCAGGACTCCGACGAGGACCGAGCCGAGGGCTCGTTCGAACTTGGTCAGAGCTCGCGGTCGCAGCAGCAAGTGAGTGACCACGATCAGTCCCGCCCAGGCGAGCGCGAGGATCGGGATCAAGACGACCAGGACCTTCAGGAAGAGAGAGTTCACTCCCAACCGGATCAGGGTGTTGGGAGCTACGAGGGCGGCCACCGTGATGGCGGCTGCAATGGCCAGGAAGCTGATCAGTGCGACGAGGCCGGGTCGGCGGAGGCCAGCGCGGATCAGTCCCGTGCCCGGCAGATAGGTGCCGAGGACCGTCCAGAGCGCGCTCAGGCGGAAGCCCAGCCGACCGGCGGCTGAGCGCTTGGGGCGGGGTCTCGGGGCATGGGTGCGCGCAGAACTGGCCATCAGCTCGGGTGCTTCGCCACGTATTCGGCCATCTTGTCATCACGCAGCGCCGCGCTCAGCTCCGCCATTCCCGCCTCGTCGACGAGGGCGATCGACTGGCCGTCGCTGGACGTGCCGAAGCCGGTGATCGGTGCCTGGAGCGAGTGGATCTGGCTGCGCTCCCGGATCTTGAGCCCATAGACGAGCCCCTTCACCTCGCTGCTGGGCAGGGTCCGGTCGACGGTGACCGAGGTGGCGGCGGCGTCGATCAGTTCGCCGAATTTGGCGGGGTTGCCCAAGGTCTCGGGCTGGACGGACTTGTTGAAGATCGCGACGAGCACGGCCCGCTGGCGTTCTGCTCGGTCGAGGTCACCGTTGGGGAGACCATAACGCTGGCGAACATAGGCGAGAGCTTCCTCGCCCTGGATCGTGATCTCGCCCTTGGGATAGGTGTATTCACGCACTGTCGACGCGTACTTGTTGTTGACCGTCACGCCACCGAGGTGCTCGGTGAGGCCCATGAATCCACCGAAGTTGATCTCGGCTGTGTGATCGATACCGACCTGAGTGAGTTGCTCGACCGTCTGGACCGCCATCGGCGTGCGGCCCCAGGAGTACGCCGCGTTGATCTTCGCCTTGCCGCCGCGGTGATATTCGTTGGCCGGGACGTCCACCCACAGGTCGCGCGGGAACGAGACAAGGTAGACACTGTTTCGATCACCCGAGATGTGAGCGACCATGAGGACATCGGACCGTCCGTCGCTGCCGTTGTCGTTCTTGTCGGCTCCGACGACCAGGACATTGACGGCCGGAGTCTTGGTGACCTCGGGTTGTCCCTCATAGGGCAGGGGCATCAGGTCGGCCTGTTCCACCTTCCCGAGGGCGCCATCCACTCGGCTGAAGTAGTAGCCGATCACGCCACCAATCGCCAGAATCAAAACAAGAACCGAGGCCAGCGCGATGAAGAGTGCCCGTCGGGTCTTCGTCTTCCGTCGCGGCGGGCGGGGCTCCTCTGTCGAAGGGTCGGCTTCTTCGTCGAAGAACGGAAAGTCCGACTCGCGCATCCGGGCTCCTGGGTCTCTCGGGACGACCCGGGGAACGGGCCTCGGTGCGATGCTACTCGCCGCATTAGCCTGACGAAATTGCAGAACTGACATGCGGAACCTGCCCGCGGTCATTCAGGTTGGCGATGGCCGAGGGTTCCGACTAGGATGCTCTGGGCATGGAGGCGTCGCCTAGTACGGTCTATGGCGCCCGCCTGCTAAGCGGGTTTGGGACTTAACTCCCATCGCGGGTTCAAATCCCGCCGCCTCCGCCAATCACCTCGGGTGGGATCAGCTTCGGCTGGTTCCACCCGAAGTCGTCTCCAGTGGTGGTTGAGCGTTCGACCATGACAAAGCACAGAGCCCCCGGGAAAGACCCCGGGGGCTCCGATCGCAGAGTCGATGACTCAGGCGAGGTTCTGCTTCAGCTTGTCCAGCTCGGCCTTGATGGCGTCGGGGACGTTGCCCAGCTTCTCGAACCACTCTTCGATCAGCGGGAGCTCCTTCTTCCACTCCTCGGCATCGAACTTGGTCGCCTCCGCCAGCTTGGCGGGATCGAGGGACAGGCCCTCGACGTTGAGCGAGCCCTCGGCCGGGATAGCGCCGGCAGGGGTGTCGATGGCCTCTGCGTCGCCCTCAAGGCGGCGGACGATCCACTCGAGGACGCGGCTGTTCTCGCCGAAGCCCGGCCACAGGAACTTGCCCTCCTGCGACTTGCGGAACCAGTTGACGAAGAAGATCTTCGGCAGCTTGTCGGCCTCGGCATTCTCGCCGATGTTGACCCAGTGCTGGAGATAGTCGTTGGCGTTGTAGCCGATAAACGGCAGCATCGCCATCGGGTCACGACGCACGACGCCCACGGCGCCGGTGGCGGCGGCGGTTGTCTCCGAGGAGCAGGTCGCACCCATGAAGGTGCCGTGGTTCCAGTCGCGGGACTGGGCGACCAGCGGAACGGTGGAAGCGCGGCGACCGCCGAAGAGGATCGCGTCGACCGGGACACCCTTCGGGTTGTTGAAGTCATCCGACAGGATGGGGCACTGCGAGATCGGCGTGGTGAACCGGCTGTTCGGGTGGGCGGCCTTGACCTCGGCCTCGGGGGTCCAGGGCTTGCCGTGCCAGTCGGTGAGGGAATCGGGCTCGAAGTCGGTCATCTCTTCCCACCAGACATCGCCATAGGGAGTCAGGGCGACGTTGGTGAAGATCGAGTTGCCAGCCTCGATGGTGCGCATCGCGTTCGGGTTGGTGTGATAACCGGTGCCCGGCGCAACGCCGAAGAAGCCGTTCTCGGGGTTGACCGCATAGAGACGACCGTCCTCGCCGAAGCGCATCCAGGCGATGTCGTCGCCCAGGGTCTTGACGGTCCAGCCCGGGATGGTCGGCTCGAGCATGGCCAGGTTGGTCTTGCCGCAGGCGGAGGGGAAGGCGGCGCAAACGACGTACTTCTTGCCCTCGGGCGAGGTCAGCTCGAGGATCAGCATGTGCTCGGCCAGCCAGCCCTCGTCATGGGCCATCGCCGAGGCGATGCGCAGCGCGTAGCACTTCTTGCCGAGCAGGGCGTTGCCGCCATAACCCGAGCCGTAGGACCAGATCTCGCGGGTCTCGGGGAAGTGGGAGATGTATTTCGTGTCGTTGCACGGCCACGCCACGTCATCCTGACCGTCGGCCAGCGGATAGCCGACCGAGTGGATGCACTTCACGAACGGCTTGTCGTCGCCCATGGCCTTGAGGGCGTCGGCGCCCATGCGGGTCATGATCTTCATCGAGATGACGACATATTCGGAGTCGGTCAGCTCGACGCCGAACTTCGGGTCGTCCGCGTCGATCGGGCCCATGCAGAACGGCACGACGAACATCGTGCGGCCCTTCATGCAGCCGTCATAGAGCTCCGACATCGTCTGCTTCATCTCGGCAGGAGCGGCCCAGTTGTTGGTGGGGCCGGCGCCGGCCTCGGTCTCGGAGCAGATGAAGGTCTGGTCCTCGACGCGTGCGACGTCCGAGGGGTCCGAGCGGAAATAGAACGAGTTGGGCTTGGCTTCCTCGTTGAGGCGCGTGGCAATGCCCCGGTCCACCAGGTGGTCGGTGAATTCCTTCCACTCGGCGTCCGAGCCGTCACACCAGCGGATCGCATCGGGCTTGGTAAGGGCTGCAACCTCTTCCACCCAGGCCAGCAGATCGGCATGGGTGGTGGGCGCATTCTGACCAACGGTGGCAGTCACGTCGTTGTTCTCCTGCAGGGTTAGTGAGACCAGTCAAGTTAGTGGTATCACCCTACCCGAGCAGCTCTCAGCGTCCGGCGATACGGACCGGTAGCTTGTGTGAACCCGATCACCCCTGAGTTCAGGGGGCTTCGGCGAAACGATTTGGCGCGTGCCGCGTGCGTACGCTAACGTTGTCTCTCGGTTCGCCCGCCAGCGGGAAGCCAAGCGCTCGTAGCTTAACGGATAGAGCATCTGACTACGGATCAGAAGGTTGGGGGTTCGAATCCCTCCGAGCGCGCCACCTATGGAAGAAGCCCAGGCCGATATGGCTTGGGCTCTTTGCTCTCCGGGTGCCAAGCCCGGAATGTTTCCATAAGGACTTGAGGGATCTTTCTCCTGTCCAGACCCGTGTCCCACTAGGGGATATGGGCGTCCTGTCCAAGAAATGGGGGACAGCCGCAGTTTTGAGAAAACGGAACCGGGCTGGCCATTTCGGGAGTGGAAGCCTAGCGTTTGTTCAGGCCCGCATCGGGGGAGACGGGCCAACTAGGGGGAGAAAGCCTGATGAGGAGTGTTCCTGTCTTCTGGCGACGAGCGTTGATGCTGGGTTGGGATGTCCTGGCTTGGCTTATTGCGTTCGCCGGTTTCGTGCTGGTCCGCTATGAGTTCCAACTCAAGGAAGACCAATGGCTCGCGGCCATCGCCTACGCCGTTGCCATCATCAGCGCCCATGTCGTTCTGGGCTTCCTGACACAGCTCTATCTCGGTCGCTCCAAGGTGGGCAGCTATGCCGAAGCCACCTATCTGGGTGGCATCGTCCTTTCGACCTCGGTCGTCCTGGGCCTCGTCGCGACGGTCTTCGCGCCGCGCTTCCCGAATGCGATCGCTATCTTCATGCCCGCGACGGCGCTGATCCTGATGGCTGCCGGTCGCTGGGCCTTCCGAGGCTGGCTCGGTGCCAACCGGCGTCGCAATGGCGTAGTGGACCACGAGGACGCCAAGAACGTCCTCGTCTATGGCGCCGGTGAAGCGGGCGCGGAGGTCGCCCGCCTCGTCAACACCGCCCACGAAGCTCCCTACCGAATCGTCGGTTTCATCGATGATGATCGGTCCAAGCGCTTCCTTCGCGTGCATGGGCACCGAGTGCTGGGCACGAGGAGCGACCTGGTTCACCTGGCGAAGGAGAAGGACGCTCATAGCGTCATTCTGGCCATGGGCAACGCCCAGCCCGACTTCATCAAGGGCGTGTCGCAGCAGTGTTCTGAAGCGGGCGTCAAGCTCATCGTGATTCCGCCCGTGCGAGAGCGCATCGGTGGCCGGGTCCAGCTCGACCAGTTGCGTGAATTCGACGTCGTGGACCTGCTCGGGCGGCGCCCCATCCACACGGACCTGTCCGAGATCAGCGGTTATCTGAGTGGTCGCGTGGTCTTGGTGACGGGTGCCGGCGGCTCGATCGGTGCCGAGATCGCGCGTCAGGTCAACGATCTGAAACCCTCCAAGTTGTTCCTGCTGGATCGTGACGAGTCGGCGCTGCACGGCCTTCAGTTGGACCTCAAGGGTGTGGGCCTCCTTGACAGCGAGGAAACCATCCTGTGTGACATCCGGGACGAGACGGCCCTGCAGAAAGTGTTTGACCAGTGCCGGCCCGACGTCGTCCTGCATGCCGCAGCCCTGAAGCACCTCCCGATGCTGGAACGCTTCCCCGAAGAAGGCTGGAAGACCAACGTCCTCGGATCCCTCAACGTCCTGCGATGTGCCCGCAAATCCGGCGTCCAGCGGTTCGTCAACGTCTCGACCGACAAGGCAGCGGATGCGATCAGCCGTCTCGGGCAGTCGAAGCGCTTGGCCGAGCGACTCACGGCTTGGTACGCGATGCAGTACAACCTCGACTACGTCTCCGTCCGCTTCGGCAACGTGTTGGGCTCCCGCGGGTCGGTGGTGCATGCCTTCAAGGCTCAGATCGAGCGCGGCGGTCCGGTCACGGTGACCGACCCCAAGGTGACCCGGTATTTCATGACGATTCCCGAAGCCTGCGAGCTGGTGCTCCAGGCCGGCGCGATCGGCAAGCCGGGTGACGTGCTCGTGCTCGACATGGGCGAGCCTGTCCGCATCCTCGATGTGGCGCAGCGTCTGATCGAGGTGTCGGGTCGCCACGACATCGCTATCCAATACACCGGTCTCAGGGAGGGCGAGAAGCTCCACGAAGTGCTGCTCGGCGAGGTCGAGCGTGGCCACGCCAGCGAGCATCCGCTCATCACTCAGGTCGCCGTCCCTGTGCTCAGCCCCATGGATGTGCTGTTTGATCCCGACTCACCCGAGGACGCCCTCGAGTTGATGCGGAGCCAAGCCGCGGCGAGGTTGCCCCAGTCGCCGGTCACGCCCGTACGCTCCGACCTCTCGGCCGACACCGGCTCTCACCCGGTTGTCCGATAGCGGGCAGGGGACGATTCCTTGAACGGACGGATCTATCTATCCGGCCCCGATGTCACCGACGCCGAAGAACAGGCGATTGTGCGCGCCATCCGCTCGGGCTGGGTGGCCCCTCTGGGGCCGGAGGTCGACGCCTTCGAGCGCGAGCTGGCCGACTACAGCGACCGAGCCCATGCGGTGGCGCTGTCGTCCGGGACGGCGGCGCTGCATCTGGGACTCATCGCTATGGGGATCGGACCTGGCAATGTGGTCCTCACCTCCACCATGACATTCGCCGCGACGGCGAATGCGATCACGTACACCGGGGCTGAGCCGGTTTTCGTCGACTGTGACGGGACCGGAAACATCGACCCGGTGTTGTTGGCCGAGGCGGTGTCCGAATTCAAAGACCAAGGGCTCGCCGCGATCGTTCCGGTCGATCTTCTGGGCAAGGTCGCCGACCAGGGCGCGATCGCCGAGATCGCAGAAGCGGCCAGCATCCCGGTGTTATCCGACGCGGCCGAATCACTCGGCGCGCGGCGGAATGGGCGTCCAGCCGCCTCCTTCGGCGCGGCTGCCGCGGTGTCGTTCAACGGCAACAAGGTGATGAGCACGTCAGGTGGTGGTGCTCTCCTGACCGATGACGCCGCCATGGCCGAGCGTGTGCGCTATCTCGCGACCCAGGCTCGGCAGCCGGTGGTCCACTACGAGCACACAGAGATCGGCTACAACTACCGTTTGTCCAACATCCTGGCCGCCCTGGGGCGAGCCCAACTGGCGCGCCTCGACGCCATGATCGAACGCCGCCGCTGGATCAGGTCCCAATATCGCGCGGCCTTCGCGTCCGTCCCGGGCACGACCATATTCGGCACTCCAGATGACGGGGACAACTGTTGGCTCACTTCGGTCATCGTGGATCAGCCCGACGCTGGGTTCTCCTCCGATGATCTCCGCAATTTCCTGGCCTCCCGGCAGATCGAGGCACGGCCGCTGTGGAAGCCGATGCACCTGCAGCCGGTGTTTTCGCAGGCGCGAAGCATCGTGAATGGAACCAGCGAACGTCTGTTCCGCACGGGGCTGTCGCTGCCCAGCGGGTCTGCGTTGACTGATGAGCAAGTCCAGCGCATTGTGAGTTCTATCGGCGATTTCGTGGCAGGTACGCATGACTGACCGGGCGTATGACCGAATCAAACGCGCGATGGACGTCGCGGCGAGCGCTGCAGGAATCGTGGTGACCGCTCCGATCCAGCTCGCCACCGCTGCGGCCGTCTGGAAATTCCACGGCAGGCCGGTGCTGTTTCGTCAGCCGCGGCCCGGCAAGGACTCTGAGATGTTCGAGTTGGTCAAGTTCCGAACCATGCGTCACCCGGATGCGACCCACGTGACTGACGCCGAACGGCTGACGCCGTTCGGTCGATTCCTGCGCTCGACGAGTCTGGACGAATTGCCAACGCTGTGGAATGTGCTGAAGGGCGACATGAGCATGGTGGGCCCGCGGCCACTGCTGGTGCAATATCTGGAGCGCTACAGCACTGAGCAGGCCAGGCGCCACGAAGTGAGACCCGGAATCACGGGGCTGGCGCAGGTATCCGGGCGCAACGCCCTGGACTGGGAATCGAGGTTTGCGCTCGATGTCGAATATGTCGACAACCGCGGCCTTGCTCTCGATCTGTCGATCTTGTGGCGAACGATTGCGTCGGTAGTTAAGCGATCGGGGATTTCGGAAGCCGGGCACGTGACCATGAGCGAGTTCATGGGCTCGGGCAAGTTGACGAGTGGAGCGGAGCCGCGAGATGGCCTATGACGCGCTTACGAGGCTCGGATGCACTCTGTGAAGCTCCTTTATGTAATCGACTCGCTGGCCCCAGGTGGGGCGGAGACGTCACTTGCTGTCATGACGCCCGGGCTCTTGGCGCATGGCATCGAATTGCATGTGCTGCCTTTGCATGGACCCTTTGACCTCGCCGAGACAATCTCCACCGCCGGAGCCACGATTCACGGGCCCGCACAAAGCTTGGGGCGGCTTGGTTACCTCAAGCGCGTGGTTGACTTGGCACGGAGCGTGAAGCCAGATCTGGTCCACACATCTGTGTTCGAGGCGGACATCGCAGGCCGGGCGGCAGGGAGACTGCTCCGAATTCCGTACTCGACCAGTTTGGTGAATGAATACTACGGAGAGTCGCATTCTTCGGAGGTATTGCGCTGGAAACTTGCTGGGGCCCAGTTTGCAGATCGGCTGACTTCGCGGGGTGCCTCTCGATTCCATGCAGTCTCTCAGGCCGTCAAGGACAGTGCCGCGCCTGCCTTAGCCTTGGACCGCGACCGCATCGAAGTGATTCCCAGAGGTCGCGATCCTCGACACCTGCCGTTCCGACCATCCGGAGTAAGTGAGCAGACGAGGTCGGGTCTAGGACTTGCGGCCGACACTCCTGTGATCCTCGGTGTTGGTCGCCTTGAACCGCAAAAAGGTTTTCGCCACTTGCTGGAGTCTTTGGCACTTGTGGCAGCAGAACTGCCTGCCGCTGTCCTATTGATCGCTGGCCGGGATGGGCGGGCCTCAGCGAACTTGCGAGCGTTGGCTACCCAGGCGCCCCTGGAAGTGCGCTTCTTGGGCCATCGGACAGATATGCCTCAGTTGCTTGCCATGGCGGATGTGCTTGCCTTCCCGTCCGAACGTGAAGGAAGCCCCGGGACTCTGATCGAGGCAATGGCGGCAGGGACTCCGATCGTCTCCTCAGACATAGCACCTTGTTTAGAGGTTCTCGGCGGACGCGAAACCGATATGGCGCGTGTGACGCCCCTCGGAGACATCGCAGCGCTCGCCGCAGCACTGGTAGACACCATTACCAACAAGAAGATGGCTCAGGAGCGAGCGGACCTGGCGCGTGCCCGATTCGAAGCGACTTTCACCATCGATTCGGTAGCAAAACAGATGGCTGGATTCTTTGATCGCGCGAAAGAAGGACCTCGCATATGAGCATCGATGATCGTAGTGGTGGCCCGTATCTGGTGACGGGGGCTGCGGGATTCATTGGCTCCAACGTTGCGCAAAGGCTTCTGGCGGCTGGTAAACGAGTCGTGGGGGTTGATAATCTCAACGACTACTATAGCGTGGCTTTGAAGCAGGATCGTTTGGTTCCACTGCAGGCAGACAAGAACTTCACGTTCTACCTGGGAGACATAGCGGACATGGCGTTCTTGGCGCAAGCGTTCGCGGAGCCACCCTCGGTGATAATCCACCTCGCAGCCCAGGCTGGCGTCAGGCACTCCCTAGAACACCCCGAAGACTATGTCCACAGCAATCTGATTGGCTTCTTCAACGTGCTGGAGGCATGCAAAGTCGCGCAGGTACGCCACCTCGTTTACGCCTCGTCTAGTTCCATCTATGGCGCCAACACTAAGGTGCCCTTCTCCGAAGAAGATCGGGCGGACGAGCCCGTATCGCTCTACGCGGCCACAAAACGCTCGAACGAGCTGATGGCCCATTCCTACGCCCACAACCATGGGCTGGCTGCGACTGGTCTGAGATTCTTTACCGTTTACGGGCCTAAAGGGCGCCCTGACATGGCGTATTTCGGATTCGTGGACAAGTACTTCTTTGGAGAACCTCTCCGAATCTTCAACAATGGTGATTTTGATAATGATCTCTATCGAGATTTCACCTACATCGACGACATCGTTGAAGGCGTCGTCCGAGTGACCGAGCGTCCGCCCACATCTCCTGTGCCACACCAAGTCTTCAATATCGGCAACAGTCAGCCCGTGCGGCTCATGGAGTTCATTCGGACGCTCGAAACGGCCTTGTCGAAGTCACTGGGTCGAGACGTCGTGTTCGAAAAGAGGTTCGAGCCTTTGAAAACCGGCGACGTGCCGGCGACTTACGCCGACACAAGGCAGCTGGAGGCAGCGGTCGGTTTCCGGCCGGAGACGCCTCTCGTCGAAGGATTGCAGCGTTTCACGGACTGGTACGTGCAGTATTTCGGGCGAGTCTGAGCAGCAGTGATCGGCGAATCGACTGGATGGGGAAAATGAAGAGCAAAGACGTTCGAATTGCAGTGGTGGGCTTGGGCTATGTGGGCCTCCCGTTGGCGGTCGAGTTCGGCAAGTCTCACGATGTTCTGGGGTTCGACATCAAGAAGTCGCGGGTCGAGGAACTGCGTAGTGGAACAGATCACACACTCGAGGTCGAAGCAGCAGAATTGGCAGCCTCCGCCGGCCTCCGCTTCAGTGACGACGCAGCTGACCTCGCTTGGGCCAATGTCTTCGTGGTGACCACCCCGACTCCAATCGATGAACACAAGCGACCAGATCTTGGGCCCGTGTTGTCGGCCACACGGACCATCGCGGCGGTGCTGAAGCCCGGTGATGTCGTCATCTACGAATCGACGGTCTATCCTGGTGCGACAGAAGAGGAATGCGTTCCAGTGTTGGAAGGACTTTCAGGACTACGTTTCAACGAGGACTTCTTCGTGGGATACAGCCCTGAACGAATCAACCCAGGGGACAAGGAGCATCGCGTCTCAACAATCGTCAAGGTGACTTCTGGTTCGACCCCGGAGGCTGCAGACTTCGTCGACGAGTTGTATTCACGGATCATCACTGCGGGTACACACAAGGCTCCAACGATCAGAGTCGCGGAAGCAGCTAAGGTCATTGAGAATACCCAGAGAGACGTGAATATCGCCCTTGTCAACGAACTGGCGATGTTGTTCAACAAATTGGGAATCGAAACTGACGACGTTCTGCTGGCAGCCGGCACAAAGTGGAATTTTCTTCCTTTCCGCCCTGGTCTTGTGGGGGGGCACTGCATCGGCGTAGACCCCTACTATCTGACGCACAAGGCACAAGCCATGGGGCACCACCCGGAGATAATACTTGCGGGTCGCAGAATCAATGACTCGATGGGGGCCCATGTCGTCACGCGGTTAGTAAAGGGAATGTCGCAAAAGGGAATCGTTGTTCACGGGGCTCGAGTTTTGATTATGGGATTTACCTTCAAGGAAAACACGCCTGACATTCGAAATACCCGAGTCATAGACATCATTCGGGAATTGTCTCAGTATGGAACGATCACGGATGTTTACGATCCTTGGATTGACGAAGAAGAAGCGCTGGCAGTGTATGACATTGAAGCTGTTTCGGACCCTCCGCTCGGGGTGTACGCAGCCATCGTCGTCGCGGTCGCCCATGATCTATTCAAGGCATTAGGGGCAGGGATTAGAGAGTATGGGCAGCCCAATTCCCACGTTGTTTTCGATCTAAAAAATGCGCTTCCCAGAGAAGTCTCTGATCTGCGGCTGTAGATCAACAAAGGATTGACCAAGTGAAAAATGAAAATCATTCAACGGTGAGCGTGGTTGTACCGGTATTCAATACCCAAGAATACTTGGACAATTGCCTTGCTTCAATCGCGTCTCAAACGCATCAAAGGTTGAATATTATCGTCGTCGATGACGGATCCACCGATGGAAGTCCTTCCATCTGTCATGCATGGAGTCAGCGCGATCCCCGTGTTCACCTGATTTCGCAAGAGAATCAAGGGCTCTCTCGAGCCCGCAACGTGGGCATCGAAGCTAGTGAAGGTCAATGGATTACGTTTGTCGATAGCGATGACGTTATCGCGCCTGATTTCGTCGAGCAGCATCTTCAAGTCTTGACTTGCACTGGAGCAGAGCTCTCGAGCGGAGCCCTCGTCTCATTCGTTGATGATCCTCCTAAATTCACAAGGTCGGGTCAAGCTCGTGCCTCAAAAGGCTGGGATGAGCTTAAGGAGATCGTCCAAGACAAGGATCGATGGGAGGCTTGTGGGCGCCTATACAATAGAATGCTCTTCGCGCAAGGTCTACGCTTTCGGGTCGGGATGAAGTATGAGGACATTGAGTTCACCGCTCGAGTGTACGCAAGTGCCAAGCAAACGGCGCGTTTGGACGCCGCGCTCTATGGCTACAGAAAAAGGCCCGATGGCATCATGGGGCAATCTCAATCAGTGGGGGATTCCGTCGACCTAGTTTGGGCCTTAGAGAGTGCCGCTGATTTCGTTGCTAATTCCCATCCTAGTCCGTCGGCGGCGGACGAGATTATAAGTGAGTTAATCCATCACGGGCTACTGCGCTTGACGCGTATGCCGGGCGGAATTTGTGGGCGAAGACCGCGACTCTTCAGGGAAGCCTTCAAACAATTTTCCAGAAAAAACTTGGCGTCTGTTAAGAGGGCTGAAACTCTCACTATTCCAGTTCAGAGGTGCATCAAAATCTCTTGCCTATCGCCTTGGCTGGCCGCTGTCTACATGAGATTCCTACGCCGCGCTGCGCTCATAGCGCTACGATTTACAGATTTTCCAGACAAGCGTCGATAGACCGCGGAGGCAACAGTGGGTGAAATCCAGACCAAATCATAGAAAAGCTTGAACTTCCTTGGTTGCTGAGGGCTCCTAAGCGTTCGGGACATATCTCGGACACTCTGTCTCGATGGATCGCTACCATGAGCGCGCCAGCGATGCGCCACGACTTCCATGAACGTGCCGAGGATCTGTCCGTAGGAAACATCCGCCGCCGCATTGTAGCCGTGCTGGCGGAGAGCTTCCGCACGGTTGCTTCGTCCAGCGATGGCGTCCAATTTTCGCGTAAGATTGAAATTCTGAGCCATTGCGCTCTGCGTATGTTGGCGATAGAAGTACAATGGTTCGGGTATCAAAGCCATCCGAGAAGATTTCAAAAGGAGCTGGTATGTAAAGAATTCGTCTTCATAGCTTCTGCCCTCGGGAAATCGAAGACCGCCTAGAAAATCAGCAGGGATAAGCTTCCCCCAAGGCGCAACCATCGAACCGAATTCAGGTCGAATTAATTGCCAGATCGATGCCTCTTGATCCAGTATGAGATAGCCGCCATCTGACTGTTCAAGCCTAATTCCGTTGTCTGATTCGACTCGCTCAGCAGCGCAGGCGACGATGTTGGAGGATGTGGTTGAAAATAGTTGAAGCATTCGGGCTATGGCGGACTCCGCCAGCCAATCGTCAGCATCGACGAACGTAAGAAAATCGCCAGTGGCATGATCGATTCCCGTATTTCGAGCAACTGATACCCCGCCGTTCTTCTGGCGAATCACTAAGACACGTCGGTCAGAGTCAGCGAACTCTTGGCATATTGCGGGAGTCTCGTCGGTTGAACCATCATCGATGAGAATTATTTCTAGGTTGCTATGGGTTTGTGATACAAGCGAGGATATGCAGCGCCGAAGATAGTTTGCAGCGTTGAAGCACGGGACGATGACACTAACTTTTGGACTCAACCTGAATGACCTTTCTGATAACGGCTTGGGAATACCGAGATAGCTAAGGATTTCCAACTTGCACGATCGCGCCAATTGAGGAGTATCGCGCGCCATGCCTCCTTGATGGCCATTATAGGATTGCCCTCGTCGCGATACGCTCGTGAGCTTATATTCAGGTAGCCTCCCATGTGTTGGGGCTCCTGGGCGAAACGTTCAGCATGTATCCTGAGCATATGGCGCGCGGCTCTGCCTCTTTGAATTCCGTATCGAGTTAGACGTGACTTGGGTTTCTCGACGTAGATATCGGAGACGACTAGCTCCGAATGGCGTACTAGGTCTGGCATTCCGAGTTTTCTGAGATGATCACAGAGTCTGAGGCCTAGATCTGTGTTCTCGGAATAGTGCAGGCATTCATCGTATCCGCCAACAGCGAAAAACAAGTCTCGTCGAAGGGCGAACCCGGAGGCCAAGAGCGAGGCCGCCCCAACCGTCGGATCACTCACGTTGAGCCAGCAAGCGACAGTGTGCCTGTGTCCATCAGCCCGTGAGATCGCCACTCTCGCGGTGACGATATCGGCTTCATTGGCGAACTCGCTCCAAGTTTCCAACCAATCAGGCTTGGCCTGATCGTCGTCATCTAAGAAAGTGATCCAATCCCCACCGGCGGTTGATGCACCTGTGTTTCTAGCCCGCGCGACTCCACTGCTTGCTTGTTCGACTAAGCGAACGCGGGAGTCACTCAAAAAGTCTTGAAGGATGGCAGGCGTGGGCAGATCCAAACCATCCGATACGACTATCACCTCGAATTCGGGGAATGTTTGCGCTAGTACGGAGGTGACGGCTTGACGAATCGAAAGTCGGCCCTGGGTGGGGATGATTACGCTGAACTTGCGGGGCGACGACGGCTTGGGGCCTCCCCTGAACTGTTGGCACTTCATTGAGTAATCCCTGCCACGGACAATGCTTGCTGGTAAAACTTGTTCCTGCTGCGAAGCGATTTCGGCGGTCCTAGTCCCGTCATCTCACCGTGCTCAATGACCATGATGCGGTCACAGATATCTAATGTAGACATTCGGTGAGCAATGATGACTATCGACATGGTGCCGCGCAATTCGGCGAGTGTCGTTCTGATTAAGGATTCGCTTCGGCCGTCTAATGCGGAAGTTGGCTCATCCAGTACGAGAAATTCTGGGTTCGTGGCCAACGCGCGCGCGATCGAAAGTCTTTGGCGCTGTCCCCCGGACAGCTGGTTGCCGCGTTCGCCCAGATGGGTATCGAAACCATGAGGTAACGCCTCGATGTCCGCCAAAATGTTTGCTCTTCTCGCAGCTTCGACTAAGTCATCATTTTCGATCCCGGACCGAAAGAAGCGGATGTTTTCTGCGACAGTTCCTGTGAAAAGGAGGGGGTCTTGCGCGACGAAAGAGACTCGTTCACTCCACCAGGTGCGATCGATTTCCGATATCGGTATCCCGTTCGCCGTTAGACTGCCGAAACTGGGATGTCTAATTCCGAGAAGCAGCTGAGCGAGTGTAGATTTTCCAGCGCCTGAAGGACCAATGATGCCGAGAGACTCTCCTGGGGCGAGTCGGAAAGTCACCTTGGTGAGTGCTAGTCGGTCCGAGTAGCTGAATCCGACGTTGGCAGCCTCGATGGGTAGGAGGGATTCTGGCCGGGCTGCTCCAGTTGCCGATGGTGTTGAAAGATAGCGGTCAACTGTTTCGCGGACGTTCCCGAGGAATGGGGCATTGGCGGCTAGCGCTGCTGACGAGGTTGCCATTTGCTGTCCATAGCTTAGAGAGCGCACCATCAGAATCATTACTGCGCCCACTGCCCCCAAGTCGTCTGGGCCGACTTGCCAGAGGAGGCTGATGCCCGCAAGCACGGCAGCATAGGCCAATGACATATATACGTAAGGAAGCGAGTTTTGCAAGATCTGGGTTTGCCTCTGGGTTGCAGTCGCATCAGCGGTTAGCCTATCAATACGTTTCTCAAATGCTGATTCGGCGCCAAATGTCTGCATTTCTAACCCTAGCGAGCCGAATTCTGAGATCGCGTTGGCGAAGCTTAGGTTTGCCTGGGCGTTGGCTGCGGAACGTTTTCTGATTCGGCGGCGGAGGGGAGTCAAGATCGCTCCGACCCCAGCCAGAGCGAGAAGCACGGCAGCGGTGGCGGCCGGGTGCATCAAGAGACCCGTGCTGAGGAAAGCAATGAGGCTCAAGCCCGCAGTGAGAGAGTTCGCGAGCGTAGAGATGGAGTTCGTCACTCGTCCGACAAATGAGGTCAGTAGTTCTTGTAGGCGCCCTGCGGGTTCCGATTGCTGGACTGCCCAAGAAGTGCGAAGGTAGGCGTGAGCGAGCTCGTTGCGCTGGTTGGTAGTCACTTCACCTACTAGGTCGGCGGAAACACGAACGCCGCTGAGGCTGAAGATAAGTCGAACCGCCAACGCACTGGCCGCGAAAATTAATGCGATCGGCACACCAAGGGAGCGGCCGAAAACAGGTCCTACGGTTGTGGTGCCACCGACCAAAGCCATCGCGATGCTTGTAACCATGACAATGAAGAGCGCCTCGAGTAGCGCTCCGGCAAACGACAGGAACGAGAGAAGAGTTATCCTTCCCTTGTGTTGTGCCACGAGATTGGCTAGAACGGCGGGACGCTTGGTCGCCGTCTCGTGGGTCTTGTTGTTACTTGGGGTCACCGCTCTGCCTTCCCTGTTCGTTCTGTCAGTCGGGTTAATAGGTCTCGCCATCGTCGAGCCGTGGATTCAATAGTGAAGTGAGCTCTCGCTCGTCGGAGTGCTGCATCGGCAAGGTTGAGCTGCTGGACGGGATCCGCGATGAGGTCGGACAAGGCTTTTACCAGTGACTCGGGGTGATCGGAGACGAGCAGTCCTGTCTGGCCGTGAATAACTACATCGCCGACCCCAGCTGCTCTGGTCGAAACGACTGGGAGGCCGCTGAGAGCAGCCTCTATAAGGACGCCAGGCATGCCCTCGGTATCGGTTTCGCTGGTCAGGACTAGCGCACTAGTCCGTCGCATCAAATCCGGCACGTCCCCTCGACGCCCAAGCATCTCCACACCAGCCCGAGCAGCTGGGGTCGCCAATTGGGCACGCATTGGTCCGTCGCCCACCAAGAAGGCGTCGAGCTCCACACCGCGCTCCCGCAACAGCCGGACTGTATCGATGAAAAGATCGGGCCGTTTCCCTTTCTCGAGTTGTCCTACCCACAGCAGAGTGGTTCCGGTTTTCTCCGCGTGCGTATGAGAAGGGAAGTAGAGCATTGAGTCGCGTCCGTTTGGAATGACCGAAACCCGTTCTTGAGGCACTCCGAAAACGGTTTTGACCTGAGCTGCCACATCCTGTGACACCCCCACAATCTCTACGGCGATTTGGGCCAAGAAGGTGTAGAGGCGACGCCTGAACGGACGGCTCAACTCGATTGACGACAGTCCGAGCTTGTAATAGACGACTGGGACCTGGCCCGCGGAAGGGATGGCGTATTTCAGTGCTTCTCCGCCGTGGGCAACTATCACATCGAATCGTCTGCAGCGGATCAGCTGTCGGAGACGGTGTACAGCACGGGGATCCAGAACACGCCGGCTCGGCCCAGAAGGAACCTCCAGCTTCATGTCCGCGCGTGCTGCGCCCGGTTCGCTTGCGAAAAGTGTCACGAGGAGGTGTTCTTGTTTTGGGTCGTCCCGGAGGGCATCTCGCAGCTGGCCGGCGTACATCTGTGCGCCGCGATTCTGATCGTGGGGGAGCACGTGCAGAACGCGGAGCCTCTCGGGGCCGGGCGCGGAATCGAGCTGCAGCCCCCGGCTTTCCGCTATGGACCTATAAGTGTCCAGCGATGTCTGCGCGATTTTCCGTTGGTCGAACTCCTGGTGGGCACGGTCGCGCGCTGCGTTGCCGAGACGATTCCGCAGACCGCGATCGCTCAGGAGTCGCCTGATGCCGTCTGTGAGGCGGGGGCCGTCCTGGGGCGGCACCAACAGGAGGTGCTCCTCATGTGTCCCGATCTCGCGACAACCCCGGATATCGGTGAGGACCATTGGTTTCCCGCAGGCAGCCGCCTCCATGGAGGCGCGGGAAAACCCTTCGCGGTAGGTGGCTAGCGCGAAGATGTCCAGCGCCGCGTAGACGGACGGCATGTCGGTGCGTTCGGAGACGAACTGGATGGCGTTCTGGTGGGGGACTGTTGTCGCTGACTCGGTGTCATCCTCCGGGCCAACCCAGATGAACCTGGCCCGATCGCCAAGCGCCGCGGCTGCTTCGGCGTACTCGGCTAGGCCTTTTTCACGGACCCGACGCCCGATAGTGCCGACCAAGATCTCGTCGTCGGCGACTCCGAGTTCGGCGCGCACGCGGGCCCGCCCCTCGGGGTCGGGAACAAACCGCGTGAGGTCAACGCCGTTGCCGACCACCTTCCATCGATCCTTCTTGAGGAAACGTTGCAGGGTCTTGGCGTCCTGGGCGTTCTGGAACAACTCGAAGTGGGAGAATCGGGCTGCGAAAGCCTCCATGCCGATCACGAAGACACGCTTCGTCCGCGGGTCCTGGGGGCGCGCCCAGAGGCCGTGGCACGTGTTGACGACAACGGGTATCCCGACCAAGCGCCCAGCGATGCGTCCCATCACTCCGGTCTTCGGGTTATGGGTGTGGAGAACGTCCAGTTTGAGGCGACGCAGGGTGCGAACGAGTTCCACGAAGGCCCGGAGGTCGCTTCCCAGGTTCCACTTCCGGGTGAGGGATCGAATCGGAACGTGGCGGACCCCTAGCTGCTGGACGCGGTCCACATAGGGACCCGCGGCGCTGATGCCGAAGGTCTCATGTCCCGCCTCCACGTCCACCTGGAGTTCGGTCGCCAACAGCAGGGCGAGACTCATATCGATGGTGGTCAGGTGCGCGATCCGCAAGAGGTCCCCCGATCTCCGTGCGCGACTTCAGTCTCCGGTGATTCTTCCAGCGACCCGGCTGATCCCCAAACCATGGTTCCAACGCAGCGAGGAATCCGCGCGGAGTCGGCTAGCGTGGGTCACCGCACAGCGGACATAAGTACGCGCAATCAGCGGAGACATTCGCGCTTGGGGGCGGCGTGCATCGGAAATCGGGGGAGGTGGCAAAGGGTGAGTGCGCAGGACGCCTTCAAGGTGATTCGTCGACTGTGGCCGGTCGTGGTTGCCCTCGGCCTGGTGGCGGCAGCGACCATGTGGTTGATCACGCCGGTGGCGATCAACACCGAACGGAAGGTTGGGTCGTTCAACGCCATCGCGACCCTGCTAGTGACCTCGACTCAACCCGAACCGACTGTTACTCCGTCCCCAGCGCGGACAGCGAGCCCGTCGCGAACTCCGACTGCCCGGAACCGCACGCCGAGTCCGTCGCCCACCCCCTCCCCGACGCCGACCCCCGTTGATATGGGACTCGCGGTGCATCGTGTTGCCCTGCTTGTGACGACCGGAGAAGTGCCACTCCGCGCGGCCGACTCCCTCGGGTATCGCAGAAAACCGGCTGACTTGGTCGCCGAACTCCGGGTCAGGGCCGACGTGGAGGTCGGGACTGTCACCATCGGAATGCAGTCCAAGGACAGCGGCTTGGCGGTGGATCGCGTGAACGCGTTCGCCCGTGCCACGGTTGCTTACTTCGCCGATGAACTACGCATGGAGGGCGTTGAGGTCACCCTGGTGGAAGAGGCAACTCCTCTTCCCAACGAGCCGTCCGGTGCGTTCGTCACGCCGCCCACACGACTGGCTCGAACGGTCGTTGCAGGGGTCCTCGGTCTGTTGTTCGGTATCGCGTTGGTGGTGGTCGTGGAGGCATTGGGGGCAAGACTCCGATCTCGGCAAGAGGTGGCCTCTGCTCTCGCTTTGCCCGTCTTCGCCGAGGTCCCCCGACAGAGGCGTCGCAGGGGCGGTGCCGGATTGCGGCTAACCGTCCTCGAAACTCCCCGGGGCGAACAGGCAGACGGCTATCGGGCGTTGAAAGCCGCCGTGCTGCAGGCACAGCGTGAGTCCATTTCCGCGACGGATGGTCTGGGACAGGTCGTCCTTGTCTCCTCGGTGGGTGGCGAGATCGACGTGAGCGAAGTTGTGGCCAACCTGGCCATGACCATCGCCATCGACGAACTGAGCGTGCTGGCGGTCGAGGCCGATCTGCGAGAGCCCGGGCTGCACCGGTGGTTCGACGTGCCCGAGAGCGACGGTGTGGTCGGCTTTCTGGGCGCGGGGCCGGAGGCAGAACTCGAGGATTATGTGCGCCCGACGCTCATGCCGAAGGTATCGGTTCTGACGGCGGGATCAGGTGGCGGCGACCACCCGGCCTTCTGGGTCAGTCAGTTCCCAGCGCTTGTCGCTGAGGCTCGCGCGGGTGCGGATGTGGTCCTGCTTGCTGCTTCCCCGATCCTGCAGGCAAGTGAAGTCCTGGATCTGTTGCCGCTCGCACAGACGGTTGTCATCGCTGTGGAGTCCGGACGCCTGCCAGCCGCCAGCGCGCGCCGCCTGGCCGAACTGATGACCCGGTTCTCCCATTCGGAGGCGGGTGTGGTGCTGTTCGGAGCGGACCCGGTGGCGAGAAAGCGACGGTCGAGATCTTGACCCAGTCAAGGCGTTCGCCCTTACGGTCCGCTGGGCGCGTGATTGGGCAATGACAAGGTATTGTGCCCGAAGTGAATCGTCGGTAGGCGCCACAAGAACCGGGGGGCGGAGCGCGCATGACACTGCACGAGTACTGGAAAGTGATTCGGCATCGCTGGATCCTGATTCTGCTCTGCACTCTCCTTCTTGCAGGCGTGGCCTGGCTGATCACGCCCGCCACGACCGACACCACGCGGAAGGTCGGCTCCTATACCGCGACTACCACGTTGCTTGTCGGGAGCCGGGCCAACGCGGCCACACCGCAGGGATCCTTTACGGAAAACGTGTCGCTGGGGCGAGTGGCGTTGTTTGTGACGACCGGTGAAGTCCCGAAGCGTGCAGCGGCGGCATTGAATTATAGGGACGATCCGGCTCTGTTGGCTGCGGGCCTGACCGTCGCGCCCGTGGATGAAGCCCAGGCTCTCACCATCTCCACTGTGGCTTCGGATGGTCAGCGTGCTGCAGACGTGGCGAACACGTTTGCCCGCGAGACTGTGCGCTACTTCGATGAAGGTCACACCGGGACCGGGAACACTCAGTTGACGGTTCTGCAGGAAGCTACGCCAATCCCGAACGAGTCTCGCGTGGGGTTCGCGCTGCCTGCGGGGAAGCTTCCGCGGACACTTCTGGGCGCTTTGCTCGGCCTCCTGATTGGGTTCGGCATCGCACTGATTCTCGACCGACTCGATTCCCGTCTCCGCACCCGGCAGGAAGTGCATGATGCACTCCGGCTGCCCGTGATCGCACAGGTGCCACGTCTGAGACGTTCCGATCGGTTGCCGGGCAAGCTCGCCGTCGTGGCGGAACCCTTGGGGGAGTACGCCAACGGCTATCGCGCGGCTCGCACTGCGTTGATGCACATTCCTGGTCAGACCGTTGAAGGCGAGTGGGCGCCCAAGAGGGCTGCTGGGGGAGACCCTGATGCCGCCGAGTCCGGGCCGGCCAAGGTGATCCTGGTTACGTCTGCGTTCGAATCGGAGGGCAAGACCACCAGCGTGGCCAACCTGGCGGCAAGTTTTGCCGAGACGGGCCAGAGTGTTCTCGTGTTGGACTGCGACCTCCGTTCGCCCGATACCCATAACCATTTCGACGTCCCACAAGGTGCGGGGATCTCGGACTTCTTGGTCCAAGGGGGAAATGGGCCGATCGATGGTCTCATCCGTCCTACGAACGTGCCTGGAGTTCACATCATGACCGCCGGTACGCGGCTGGACCACCCCGCCGCACTGACCAGCCGCGTCGGCCCGATGCTTGCTCAAGCCCGCGAACTCGCCGACGTGGTGCTGGTCGACACTGCTCCATTGCTGGCCGCCAGCGATGTATTCGACGTCCTGCCTTTGGTGGACACGGTCATGCTCGTCGTCCGAAGCGGACGCCTGACCGGTCCCGCCGGGCAGCGGGTGTCCGAGTTGCTGGGTCGGTTCCAAGTGCCTGTCACTGGTGCGATTCTGCTGGGGGCTCCGGCTCGTCGATCCGAAGGGTACGGCACTCGCTATGGCTATGGGTATGGCGACGATCCTAGGAAGAAGGAGCGCAAGGCCCGAGCCGCGGCCCGACCCAACTCCACCCCCAGTGAGCGAGCACTCGCGCGGATGCGCGTCACCGACGCGGGCCCTGGGCCCGGGGCTCCGTCTCGTTCTGCTGATCCACAGGCAAGTGCGCCAGCGCCCAACTCGATGCCCTTCGAGGACCCGCCCACTCACAAGGTCCCCACACAGCCGCGTTCTGGAGATCTCCACGCCCGGGCCACGGATCCAGAGTTGCAGCGGGGCCCTGAAACCTCGGTGACTGTCCGCCCTGATTCGGCCGACTAGCGGCATGGGCAGGCTCAATAGGCTCCAGTGGCTGGCTCTGGTCGCAGGGTTAGGAGCCACCATTGCCTATGTGCTGATGCTCTCGTGGGCGATGCGGACCCTGTCGTATGCGTCGTGGGGGAGCATGATCGTGCTGCCCGTTCTCGCCCTTCTCAACTTCGGTCTGATCTGGCTCGCCAGCCGCATCGAGAAGGACCGGACGGTGACCGGTCTGTTGGTCCTCGGGTTCGTCCTCAAGAGCGTGGGCGTTCTCGCGCGTTACTTGATGGTGTTCTTTCTCTATAACGGCGGGGACGCCATCCGCTACAACAACTTCGGGGCGGAGCATTGGGCGCTCTGGCGAGCTGGTTCGATCACTTGGGAGGAGACCGTCGGCGGCGAGGGGACGCAAGCGCTGGAGCTCATCACGGCGGGGCTCTACACCGTCATCGGCCCGTCGCCGCTCGCTGCGTTCTATGTCTTCGGCTCTTTCGCCTTCTGGGGCGTTTACCTGATCTTTCGTGCCTTTCGGATCGCAGTCCCCGACGGACACTTTCGGTGGTATGCGGCTCTACTCTTTCTTCTGCCCTCCCTGCTTTTCTGGCCATCGAGCATCGGGAAGGAATCGTGGCTTCTGCTGTTCGTTGGTGTCTTCGCCTACGGCGTGGCTCACTACTTCGCCCGTCGGATAACCGGGCTCGCTTTCGCTGCGCTGGGTGTTCTGGGCGTTGTCCTGATTCGGCCGCACATCGCCGTCTTGTTGGTTGCTGCAGTGGGCGTGGCCCAATTGCTACGACCCACAGACCGGAGTCCTGCAGCTTTTCTGGGCAAAGTGGTGGGCGCCGCCGTGATGGGGGCGGGACTCATCTATATGGTCGGTTCCGCGGCGAACTTCTTCGGGATTCAGGATGTCACTGCCGACGCGGTCGTCGAACAGGTCGAGTGGGCTGGTGGGCAAACCCAGCAGGGCGGCTCTGCTTTCACACCAGTCCCGCTGACATCTCCATTGGGCATCCCGAGTGCCATCATCACGGTGCTCTTCAGACCGTTTCCGTGGGAAGCGGGTGCGCCCCTGGTTGCCGTGCAAAGCATTGAGGGCGTCGCCCTCCTGCTTCTCCTCATCAGGGCATGGCCGCGGGTGCGGCAACTTCCCAAGTTCTTGCGCAGCAATCCTTATGTCACGTTCGCCACGGCCTACGTGGCCGGATACATCCTTGCGTTCTCCGGCTTCGGGAACTTCGGCATCCTCGCTCGCCAGCGCGTGCTGATGGTTCCGTTCTTCCTCATCCTGCTGGCTCTACCGGTGATCGTGGACAAGCGAAAGCGGGCGCAGGCCGCCCGACAGAAGGAGTTGAGCCGTGCCTGAGGCCGGACGCATGCGTACAGGTCTGAAGAAGGCTTTGTCCCTGGCGATGCTGCCAGGCGCGGCGACGGGGGCGTCGCTCCTCATCTATCACCGCATTGGGGGAGGCACGCGGGACGAATTGGATGTGCCGGCAGACGCCTTCGCGCGGCAGATGAGGTTGTTGGCGAGCCACCCAGTCATCTCACTCGACGCGGCGCTTGATTGCTTGGATGGCGGCGACGAGCGGCCTCACTTTGTCATCACCTTCGATGACGGTTTCGAAGATGTCTATCGCACGGCCTGGCCCGTCCTTCGGGACCTGGGACTTCCTTTCACTGTCTATCTTGCCTCGGCGTATGTCTCTGCCCCGATGAAGTGGGAAGGGGCGACTGCGAAGGGGGCATCCGGCGAGGGGCTGTCGTGGGACCAACTGGGGGAAATGGTGGAGTCCGGCCTCTGCACGATCGGAAACCACACGCACACGCACGTCCGTCCGGAAGCACTCACCGTGGAGGAGCTGGACACCTGCACAGCCGCGATCGAAAAGAATCTCGGCTTGACACCCCGACACTTCACCTATCCCTGGGGGGTCCCGGTTCCAACAATGGAGGCCGATCTCCGCTCGCGTTTTCGCAGTGCGTCGACAGGGGAGTTGGGCAGGAACACCTCGCGAACCGACAGGATGCGTCTTCGGCGGATCCCCGTTCGTCGAACCGACCCGGACGCTTTCTTTGCGGCCAAGCTCGGCCGGTCCTTGGTGCCCGAACGGGCGTACGCCGGCATCGTGCGCCTCGCGAAGGCCGTAGGGGTCAGCGCCTAGTTTTCCCGGCCAGCGCGGCGTACACGCGCTCCTGCTCACTCACCGCGCCACGGATGTCATAGTCCGCGCTCCGGGACAGAGCAGCGGCAGCCATCTGCCCTCGAAGGTCGTCGTCCCTGACGACCCGGACGATCGCGTCGGCCAGGGCTTGGGGGTTCCCGGGCTCCACGAGCAGGCCTTCCCGGCCCTCGCGCACCTGTTGAGGGACACCTCCCACCGCGGTCGCCACGACGGGGAGACCCGCTGCGAACGCTTCCATGACTGCGATGGGCAAGCCCTCATGGGCGGATCCGAGGACGAAGAGGTCGGCGGCACCCATGAGGTCCTGAACATCTCGACGGAAGCCCAACAGCTGCACCCGCGTGCCCAGTCCCAGCTCGTCATGAAGTGCCCGAATTTCGGCCTCCAGGGGCCCTTGGCCCACGCAGATGAGGCGGAACCGTGGTTGGGCATCGATTGCCCGGCGTGCTGCGTTGAGCAGGTTGGGATAGTCCTTGACTCGTCGGAGGTTGGCGACGGTTATGCCCAGCACCGCGTCGTCCTCGACTCCGAGTTCAGCCCTGAGGCGTTTCCGCGTCTCCGAGTCGGATGGGACGGTTGTCGTGTCGATCCCATGGATCAGGACGGGATAGGTCTTGCGGTGAATCGGCCACATGGTCTCCACCACCTGATCCGAGACAGCCCAGTGGTGGGCGTCCAATCCAGTGGTGAGGGCGTTCAGCAGACGCGTGGGTCTGCGGTGGCTGGTCCACTCGTTGTGTTCCGTGACAACGATGTGGGGCCGCCGCGAGGGAGTGATGGATCGGCTCAGCATCCGGGCCACCGAGGCCAGCACAGGGGAGTGGACGTGAACAATATCGACCTCTTGCATGAGCTGACGCAGGTCGCTCAGCCACCCACCGCGGCCCCCCTTGGCGCCAAGCCGGAACGGCTCCATCCCCAGCTCGCGGAACTCGGGGATCAGGTGAGTCTTGTCCGGGCGCTGGAAGGCGATCTGGTAGTCGAACCGTTCCCGATCGGCGACCTTGACCGCCAGAAGGAGGAGCTGTTCTGCTCCGCCCGGCCCGAGTCCCTTGATGAGCCACAGAACCTTGATCGGCCGGTCTGGGCGCGATTCAGTCATCACATCTCCACGGGTCACTCGCGGAGTCGATGTTTCCCCGCAGTAGGCTGGGCCAGTCTAGCCAAGCTCATCGGGCAGCTCGCGGGGGCGAGCGGAAGGTGGATGCTGCGTGACCGTCCGCATGCTGTTTGTCTGTACGGCCAATATCTCCCGGTCGCCCTATGCCGAACGTCGCGCGCGCATGCTGGACCCCGAGCGACGACTCCTTGTGGGTTCTGCAGGGGTGCCCGGCATGCCAGGGCGGCCTATGGACCCGGAGATGGCCCGGCAGTTGGTTGATCGCGGCGGCAGTGCGGAGGGACACGTCAGCCAATCGGTCAACGAAGACATGCTGGCGTTCTCCGATGTGGTGCTCTCCTTCGAATTCGCACAGCATCTCCGCATTCTCGAAGAATGGCCACAGTATGCTGCGCGGGTTTTCGGAATTGGGCAGTTCGCCGACGCAGTCGACCGACTACGGCAGGGAGCAGGCCCCAGAACCGTGACCGAGATCGCGGAGAGAGCGACCCCGGACTCGATGGGTTGGGACGTCGACGACCCCTATCGTCGAGGTCGTCGCGCGGCTCGAGCCGCAGCGGCCCGCATTGATGGGCATCTGATGCGGATCATTCCAGCCTTGACAGGGACGGAGCCGACATGACGATCAGTGCCGATGACCTGACGATCCGCTCTGCGGATGCGAGCGACCAGGAGGCGGTCGAGGCGTTGCTCCGGAACGCTTTGGGCAAAGACGACGACCCCAATTATCCGGCCTTCCTGGAGTGGAAGCACCGGCAGAACGCTTTCGGCGTCTCGCCCGCCTGGGTCGCTGTGCACGAAGCCCGCATTGTCGGTTATCGCACCTTCATGCGGTGGGCTTTCAGGACGGGGGAGGGGAAGCGCGTCACCGCGGTTCGGGCGGTGGACACGGCGACCGATCCCGACTACCAAGGGCTCGGGATCTTCCGCCGGCTGACTCTGCAGGGTGTCGCCGACTTGACCTTGGCGGGGGACGGGATCGTGTTCAACACACCCAATGACAAGAGCCGCCCCGGTTATCTCAAGATGGGATGGCAGGTCAGCCGCAGGGTTCCGATCGGGGTTTTGCCGCGTACGCCGCAGTCGCTGATTCGGATGGCCACTTCCCGGGTCGCTGCGTCGATCTGGTCGGAAGAAACACAAGTCGGGCTTCCGGCAGCGAACGCCCTCACGGACCTTGCCACGGCCTCGGCTCTGCTGGCGCACGCCCCCAGCCGCGCATTCCGAACCGACCGGACGCCGGAATACCTGGCCTGGCGTACGGCATTCGAGCCGCTCAACTATCGGCTGCTGCTGGCGGATGAGTCCGATCCGAGGATGGGCGGTCTGATCTTCCGACTGCGCCGTCGGGGCGCGGCCCTTGAAGCTGCGGTGATCGAGCAACTCGTTCCCGATGTCCGGACAGGCGTACGACTCATGGCTCGCATGCTGAACCTGACGAAGGCGGATTACGCGATTGCGGTGCGTACGAGCCCTTCGACCGGCTTGATTCCGCTGCCGGGCAATGGCCCGCTGCTCACCACACGACCGCTGGCCGCGTCGCCGCCGCCGGCGAAAGAGTGGGCGCTCACCCTGGGAGATTTGGAGCTGTTCTGAGCCTGCCGGCCAGGCCCAGAACCACGCCCGCTGTGAACACCACCGCCGGGAACTCCAGCAGGTGATCGGAGAACGAGTGAATCGCCAGCGCGGTCCAGGCGGCGACTGCCAGCCAGGTCCCGTGCCTTGTGGATTTGCCGGCGAAAACGAACCCCAGAGCCACCAGCAACGCGAAGAGGCCGACGCCGATGACTCCCGTTTCCGCCGCGACCTGGAGCACGGACGAGTGAGCAGTGGACGTGTCGGGGTCGGCGGCAAGCGGGCTGAAGCGAGCAAAGGATCCCGGTCCGGAGCCACCGATGGGGGATTGCTGCCAGAGGGTGAAGGCGTCCCGCCAGAGCCGATGCCGCACCGGGTCGACAGCAAGCTCTGCTATGTCGGGAAGCCGGGCGATCGATGCTGCCCACGCAACCGCGCCGGCCGCGACTGCGACGGAAAGCGGACCCAGCGACAGCGGAAGCCCCTTCGGCATTGCTCTCCGGGAGGCGGCGACCGCACCGGCCAGGACGACGATCAGGGACACGGTGACCCCCGCCTTCGAGGCGGAGAAGACCGGGATTGTCAGTGCGCCCAGTGCGGCGAGCGCCAGTGCGAGGCGTGCGGGCCCGGTTCGTCGAACGGCGACGAGGCCAGCGACGACCGCGAGTTGGATGCCCAGTGCGGCGTTGGCGTTGGCGTACCCCAGCGGGGCGGCTGCGGCGCCAGCGCCGCTCGTGACGAGGGAGATCAGGGTGACGCTGATAGCCAGAACGACGATTGCTGGCAGCTCAGGGCGCGACGCCAGCCAACGTCCCGCGGCCAGGCCGACACACAGGAACACCGGTGACCAGAAATAGGGCGAATCGCCCCCCATGGGGTGATCGTGCGCTACTCCACTGATAGCCGCCCAGGTGATCCAGGCGATTATCAAGCCCAGCCCCACCCGGTCCAAGCGGCTGAGGCGACCGAGGCGGCGGAGCAAGGACATGGTCCGAAGTCAGGACTTCTGATGATCGGGCAGAGTCCGGAACCAGTCGATCGTGGCTCTCACGCCTTCGGTCAGCGGAACGGCCTCGATCTCCGGGAAGTGCGCGCGCAAGCGTGAGTTGTCCGCCTGGGAATCACTAACATCGCCGGCGCGGGGATCGGTGTGCTCGACCGTAGGCTGGAAGCCCAAGGAGTCGGCCATGAGCTGGATGAGTTCGTTCAGCGAGGTGCGGCTGCCGAACGCCAGGTTCACCGGCTCGAGGTCGGTAACACGACGCACCACAGCGTCGGCGATCACCTTTGTGAGCGTGCCGATGTAGGTGAAATCCCGGGTCTGTTCGCCGTCGCCATGGACTTGGAGGGGTGTGCCCCGCAGCGCGGCGTCGATGAAGGCCGGGAGGACGGCGGCGTACGCGTGCCCGGCAGGCTGCAGCGGGCCATAGACGTTGAAGAACCGGAATGCCAGCACGGGCAGGTCATAAGTATGGCCGAACGAGATCGCGTACGCCTCCGTCGCCTGCTTGCTGACGGCGTAGGGGGAGATCGGAGCCGTCCGCATGGCCTCCCGCTTCGGCAGTTCACGGTTGGCGCCATAGACAGACGACGAGGAGGCGACGATCACATGGATGTTGCCTGCGCGGCGGGCGGCCTGGAGAACCTCCAGCGTGCCGGTGGCATTGGCGTGGTGGGACGCCATCGGGTCTTTGACGGATCTGGGCACCGACGGGCGCGCAGCGAGATGCACGACCCCGGAGGCGCCGGAGAATGCCTTGTCCAGCGCGTCGGGACTGAGGATGGTGTCCTCGACCAGTTCGATGTCGGTACCTTTGAGGTTGCTGCGGAGGCCGGTGGATAGGTCGTCGAGGGCCACCACGTGGCTGATTTCTGGCCTCGCCAGTAATTCCCTGCCCAGATTGGCGCCGATGAAGCCGGCTCCGCCCGTGACAACAACCTTCATCTGAGCCTCGTTCCGGGGTCTGGGACATTAACCCGCAAGCTAGCACGAGAGCGCGGTGGGCTTTCCAATGCAACCTCTTCGAGTCAGGACAGCAGCGAATCGGAGGCCCCGGTCAGTGACGTGAGACGCTCGCGGGAGTGTCCAACTGCGGGCCATTGCGTTCCCAACTGCGGGCCATTGCGTTCCCAACTGCGGGCCATTGCGTTCCATCACTCAGTGTGGTCATTGGTCGGCGGGGTTGAGACCGCCAAGAACTCATCGCTGACAAAGAAAGTTGACGCGGTGATGGCGGACGGTCCGTCGGTCTTGGTCGGCTTGGCCGGGGAGGGGGCGGGTGGCCCGCCGGGGGTGATGGGGCGTACCGATTCGCCCATCGCCTTCGCGATCGCCTCGGCGATGTGACCGCCTTTGCCGGGGGAGAACTTGCGTACCTCAGCCATGCGCCAAGTGTAGGCCGGTTTCGTATGGGGGCGACGATTCGGAACTGTCATTAGGTCCGACTAGGGTGTGCGCCGTCGTCGTTCTCGTGGAGGAGATCCCACCCGTGAGTGCGGTTTTCGCGTTCCTGGCTGATATGCCCCTGATTCACCTGTTCCTCTGCGTCGGCCTGGGCGCCATGCTCGGACACACCCCCCTCTTCAAGGTCCGACTCGGTGCGGCCATGGTGCTGTTCACCGCGATCGCGATCACCGCCGTCGGCGTCACCGTGGGCGCGGAGATCGCCATCCCGGCCATCGTGGGGGATTTGGGGCTGGCCCTCTTTGCCTTCGCCATTGGGATCACCTCGGGTCCCAACTTCTTCCACTCCCTGAAGTCGTCTTGGCCGTTGATGCTGGGCGTGGCGATCATCCTGGCCCTCGCCGGAGTCGTTGCCGTGCCGGTGGGGCGACTGCTCGGTTTGGGGACGGACACCATCGCCGGCACCTACGCCGGCGCGTTGACGAACACTCCTGCGCTGGCCGCCGCCGGCGGGACGCCCGAAGCCACGGTCGGTTATTCGGTCGCCTACCTGTTCGGCGTGATCGGCATCCTGCTGGCGGTTCTCGCCTCACTTGCCTATCGCAGGAAGGACTCCGACGCACCCCAGGAGCTCATGGAGATGGCCGTGCGTGTCGAGCGAACGGACAAACCCGTCGCCGACGAGATCGTGAAGGTCCACGACGGCCAGGTCCACTTCAACCGGATCCGGCGCACCGAGGACGGCCCTACCGAGCTGGTCGATCCGGGCGACGTCCTGGAGAAGGACGATGTGGTGACCGTCGTCGGGCCCGCGGATGAGGTCAAGCAGGTCGCCCACGAACTTGGTCACCGTTCGTCGCATCACCTTTCGGACGACCGGCGCAACCTCGACTTTCGCCGCATCACGATTTCCCGGCCCAGCATCGCTGGCAGGGAGATCAGATCGCTGCACCTGGAGAAGCGCTACGGCGCGACCATTTCGCGCATTCGTCGTGGCGACATCGACATGGTCGCCATGCCCGACTCGATCCTGCAGCTCGGTGACCGCATCCGCGTCGTCGTGCATCGGGAGGGCATGGACAGGATCACGCGCTACTTCGGTGACTCGACCCGCGGGCTGTCCGACATCAACCCCATCGCCGGTGGAGTCGGTCTGACCCTGGGGCTGCTGATCGGCCACATCCCGCTGCCCCTGCCCGGAGGTGGCACCTTCACGATCGGAGCCGCTGCGGGAGCCCTGATCATGGGCCTGATCATGGGACGCATCGGGCGGATCGGCCGGGTCATCACCACCTTGCCCTATACGGCCGCGATGACGCTCACCGAGTTCGGCCTGCTGATTTTCCTGGCGTACGCCGGCACGCGGGCCGGCGGGCAGATCCTGGACGCCTTCACCTCGGGTGCGTGGTGGCGCATCGCCATCCTGGGCGCGGTGATCACCACCACGATGGGTGTGTTGATCTATGTGGTCGGCCGCTGGGGCTTCAGGCAGGGCGGCACGCGGCTCAGTGGCATGATCGCCGGCATGCAGACGCAGCCCGCCTTGCTGGCGTACGCCAACGGTCGGACCGGCTTCGATCCGCGCGTGGGTCTGGGCTATGCACTGGCCTATCCGACCGCGATGGTCACCAAGATCCTGGTTGCGACGATCCTGGCCGCGCTTTGAGGAAGGCTACGGACAGGGCGCACCGACCCTGATCCATCGATCCGCTTCGACTGCGTGCAGGATCTGTGCGGGTTCTGACCGGAGGCGGCGGATCTCGATGTCGACCCGGCTGGTGTCCCCGAGTCCGAAACGGGCAACCGGTTCCGCTCCCGCGCCATAGCCGGACTGTGCGCTGATCTGCGCACGCCCCAGCAGGTGTGCAGCGTCGCCGGCATGGCCCGCTGCATAGACGCTGACCTCGCTGCCCACCCCGAGCGTGCCCGCCGCGCCCAGCTCCACGGCGAGCCAATGCCCACGGGAACCGGTCGTGGAGAGGAGCAGACTCGGCTTCTCGGGGAACCACTCCACCAGAGCCACATCGAGGGCGCCGTCGTGGTCCGCGTCCAGGATGGAGCCGGTCACCCAGTATTGGGCTCCTCCGGGCACTGCCGACACCTCGAACTTCAACCGGCCTGGGGTCTCCGTCACGTTTCGGAACACCACAGGCCCGTGCTCATCGGCGGCTGCTGTGGTCACCAGATCCGGCAGTCCATCTGCGTCCAGATCTGCCACCTCGACGTGGGGCGATTTTGTCGGAAGGCCGAGGAGCCCGGCCGAGTCGGTCACATCGACGAATCGGATCCGGTTCCCCTCGGTGCGATTGGCATACACCCGGATGGGGACTTGTCGGTCGTCGTCGAGAGTGCTGTTGTAGTGCTGGCCGATGACGAGTTCGGGTCGTCCGTCACCGTCCAGGTCCCTGGCCACCACGCCGGCCGGGTCGTCCTCTTTGCCATAGGTGGGCCAGCCGAAGTCGCTCTGGGTGTCCTCGGTGAAGCCGTGATCGCTCGGCCCGCGATGCAGGAACAGTCGATTGGAGCCGGAAACGAACAGGTCGGGCCACTGATCGCCATTCAGGTCAGCCGTGGAGACGCCGAGGCCATGGACGTTTTTCGGGAGGCCGAAGTCCGTGGTGGCGTCGGAGAAGCGGAGATCACCGTTGTTGCGATAGAGAACAGAGGAGCCACCGGTCCACCGGTCTTCCGTGACGAACAGGTCCAGCAGTCCGTCCCCGTCGGCGTCCAGCACACCGATCGACCGGAACCCCCGTTTCGTGTCGAGGACTCCTGCTTCGCTGAACCGTCCGTCGTCGTTGCGCAGCACGACCGATGGCGCTGTCTGACGTGCACCGGTGCGCGGATTGCGGGCGATCACGAGGTCGAGGTCGCCGTCATTGTCCAGGTCGGCGAAGACGGCTCCGGAGGATCTGCCGCGCGTTTCCGGAAACGTCGTATCCAGGGTGAATCCGGTGGGGGAGCCCAGCAGAAGTTGATCAGGGCTGGGGCCCGACGCGCCGCGTCCGGCGTACTCACTCGGCGGACGGTCCGCGAACGTCCCCACGAAGAGATCGACCCAGCCATCGTCGTTGATGTCTCCGGCGGCGATGGCGTGGCCCATCATTCCGGCCAAGGGCGCGGTGAGGCCCAGCTCGTCCGTGCGGTCAACGAAGGCGAGGGTCCCGCTGCCCCCTGCGGGCGCGGCCCAGCAGACCTCGTAGCTGTCATTGGGTGCCCCGTGGGCCCGAATCGTGGGGGACAGGGAGGGTTCCGAACCTCCGGTGGGCGAGGCGCCACAGGCCACCAACGTGCATGTCGTGAGGGTGGTGGCGAGAAGATAGCCAATCGCGCGAGGGCGCTTGCGGCCGGTCCGATGACCGCTGGTCATGGCTCCACCGTGACGAGGACGACCTCTCCCCAGGGTTCGTCGGTCGACTTACCGGAGTTGAGGCCGATATGGATCCGACCGGAGGCCTGGTCGACGGCGATGTTGTAGGTTCCGCCGGGCGTCAGCCCGAAGTGCTGCTGGACGAGTGGGGCCAGCTTGAGGACTTCGCGCTCCCGGCCGGTGTCCACGTCGACGGCAAGCAGGGGAGTGCCGCGTTTCCACGAGTCCCCGTGGGCTCCGGGGACGACATAGAACTCAGTCCGGTCCGGGGAGAGAGCCATGGAGGCGATGTAGCCGCTCGCCGGTCCGAGGTCGCTGATCGACCCGTCGGGGCGGATCGCCACATAGCGCTCGGGTTCGCGGGTGACGGCGTACACGGTCCCGTCCTCGGTTGGCGCGGTGCTGGCTCGCAGCCAGCCAACTGGAAGGTGCTCGTCGTGTTGGGTCAACTCGCTGCCGGGTTCATAGCGCAAGAGGGTCCCGTCGGCACCGGCAAGATAGGCACGCCCGTTTCCGTCCACGGCCAGGTTGCGGAAGCCGATGTGCCGGGGATTGTCGGTGTGGAAGGTGACCTGTCGGGTCCGGGTGTCGTAGACGAAGAAAGTGCCCGTGTCCGTGCTGTCGCCGCCGGGACGTCCTTCGGGATCCACAGCTTCGCCGTAGACCAGGTCGCCATGGCCGGCGAGTGAGGTGATGCCGCGTTCGGGCGCGGGTACGCCGAGATCGGAGACCGCGAGCGTGGACGTGTTGACGGACAGGAGATGATCTCCGGTGTAAGTGTCCGAGTAGGTGAGGCCGCGACGGGTTCCCCAATAGGTAGCGACGATCACCTCATCGCAGTTGGGTTGCACCATCTGCGCATGGACCTTGCCATAGCCGAAATCACCTTGTCTGTGGTCGAGCGGCGAGGCGACGTCACTGAACCGGGTCATCTGATGGGTGTCCGGCGAATAGACGTAGAGGTAGGAGTTGCCGTCCACACCGAGGTGGTCACCGATCGCCGACAGGAAGCGCCCGTCCGGCAGGACGATTCCCTGACCCCACTGGGACCACGGGTTGCCGTCGTGGGCCGGGCGCGGATAGACGACTCCGCGCACTTCAGGATGGTCCCTCGTTCTGGAGGCCAACAGGCTGTCGGTCGCCGAGTCGCCTCGGGGTTTGGCCGGGGCGACGGTGGGGCAGTCCTGCGTCTCGGCCGTTCTGGACTCAGAAGCGGACGCGCGGGCCGGCGGAGTTTCTGATGGCCCGGCCGCGGGTGATCCCGCAGAGCAGGCCGTCACTGACAGGACTGCGAGCAGCGCACCTGTCGCAAGTCGTACGGTCGGGCGGTGACGATGTGAGGCTGGCAACGCGACTTCCGCTCGTAACTGATATCGGCCCAGGACGAGATATTCCGAGACCCAACCTTGGAGAAACACGGCCGTAGGCCGCGATCCGACACGGATCACGGCCTACAGTTCTGCAGTTGCGCGATGTGAGGGTCCCCACTTGCGACAGCGACAGGCCCTACGTGCTGCGAGTGCGTTCAGATCACAGCAGTTGAGATGACCTCGGAGCCGTCATCGTCCGAGTCGGTGCTCGGGCTGGGTTCGGGGCTCGTGCTCGGGCTGGTTTCCGGGCTCGGGCTCGGGCTGGTTTCCGGGCTCGGGCTCGGGCTGGTTTCCGGGCTCGGGCTCGGGCTGTCTGTGGGCTCGATCGTGGACTCGCTCATAATGAGATGCGCTCCTTGAAGGTGCAATGGGTCAAAGTGTGATGGGACCGCGGCGGAAGGTGACGGTGGTTCCGTTCAGAGTCACGGTGCGCCGGGCCCACACATTGACAGTGTGGCAGCCACCAGGGATCTCGACGACGAAGAACGGGTCCGTGTTGGCCTCCCATCGGTCGTTCGCGGTGCCTCCAGGATTCCGGTAGGTCCAGCTTCCAGTGTACGTCGTCGAGTAGGCGGAGAGGCCTGATTCGTCCGCACCCGAGTCGCGCGCCAAGGGCGTCCAGCCAGCACCGGAACTGGTCACTGTAAGGTTCGAGTACTCGAACAAGAAAGTCAGCTTGGCGTGAGTGGGCGGCTGTCCCTCAGGCTGTCCCTGGAAGACCCAAAGTCCACGGTCCGGGTACGATCCTCCGCCGTCGATGGTCACTCGGGTTCGGCTCGGCCTGCTCGGGCAGCTCTTTCGCACCTCCACCCAGCCGTTCAAGCCCCCAGGCGGGACCGGCGAGGCGGCGTGAGCAGGAGCCGTGCCCACGACTGCCGCAACGGGAACGGCCCAAGCCACCCCCTTGGCCAGGGTTCGGCGGCTCAACCCTGAATCAGGCGAGTTCTGTTCCGACTCGTCGAATTCTCTTCTCATACGTCCATCCCCCAAAGGCTCGTAGATGAGAGAAATGTAATGAATTGGGTGGTGCGGGGCAAATGGGAGCGGAATGGGTCAATAGGTGGACTTGAGGCTTAGGTGGGTGCAGTGCGGGCCACCAGTGCCAGCCGTTCCAATTGGCGCAGAAATGCCGCGACGTCCTCGGCCACCACTTCTGTTTCCACGCCTGCGGCTGCCGCTACCCTGGCGACAATGTCGCTTTCGTCCTGAGGCCCATCGGTGAGCACCTGCCACACCAAGGCCGCCGAGTCCGCCAGGAGCAGCGGCAGGGACTCGGGTGCGGAGAGAGTGAGAGCCACGAATCGGCCGTCGCCGCCCATCCACGCAACGTCGGCGCGGATCTGCCGGACCACTTCTGGTTCACTCATTGTGCGCTCCTCATGAGCTGAGCCGATGCCGCACGGTGTAGATTACCGGCGACCTGCAGGCACCGTTCGAAGGGGATTCACGATCAGCTCGGTTTCTCCATGTGAACAGCCAGTCTCGAGCATCACCTTGCCTGAGTCGCTGGCCCTGCTCCGAGCCCTCTCCATCAGTGTCGGTCGGCGCCACGGCTTGCGGTTGCTCGTGGTCAAGGGCGAGTCCCTCACTCACCACAGATTGCGGGAGCGCACCTCACACGCGGATGTCGACGTGCTGGTAGCACCAGAAGACGTAGAGGCCTATTTGGATGCCATGACCGCTATCGGGTGGCGCGCTCGAATGGGAAAGTTCAACGACTATCCCGTTCGCAATCACTCCGTCACCCTCATCCACGACCACTGGCCTGTTGACCTTGACGTGCATCGCGTCTTCCCCGGCTTCCTTCGTGATGCCAGCGAAGTGTTCGAGGTGTTGTGGAACAGACGCGTGGAGATCATCTCCGCGCACCAGGCAGTCGACATCCCCGACTTCTCATCCAGCGCCCTCATCCTGGCCCTGCACTCGGCCCGGAGCAAGGCCGAGCACGCCCGCCACGCCACCGAATTGGCCTATCTGATCCAGTTGTCGACCAGCTGGACGGAAGGGCAACGAGCCGACCTTGCGGAACTGGCCCGGGTCACCGGGTCAAGCCAGGCGCTCGCCGACGTGCTGCCCCTTATGGGTGTCTCTGTCAGCGCCGACGACGGCGCCTCGCCGGCGGATGTCCAACGGTGGCGCCGGGTGATCCACGGCAAGACCTCATCGCTTCAGGCGTGGCGTACCAACCTGACGGAGCATCCCGCGCATCGTTGGCCAGGATTGGTGTGGCACGCGATCTGGCCCAGCGAGGAGTTCCTCCGTGCTACCTCTCGCATAAAGCCCGGTGAAACGCATCTCACCCGCGTCAGGTTGCGGCGCCTCACTGGCGGCGCTGCGGGGATCGGCCGGGCCGTCCGCGCGCGGCTGGGGCTGACCCCTGCCGAGACCCCTGTCTCGGAGGCGACGCAAACGATGCAAGGCGGGAGTGACGGGCACGCCCCATTGGTTAGCGTTGTCATCCCGGTCTACAACACCGCCCCGTATCTGGTGGAGTGCCTGGAAACCGTCCTTGATCAGACGCACCGCAACCTCGAGGTGATCTGTGTCGACGACGGCTCTGTGGACCATTCCACCGAGCTCTTGGATCGGATCGCGCTCACGGATCCGCGGGTGCGGGTGATCCGACAGGACCACCACGGTGTGGGTGCCACCCGCAACGTCGGCATCCGAGCCGCCACCGGGGAGCTGCTCACTTTTGTGGACTCCGATGACCTGGTGGCCCCCACCCTCGTCGAGACCTTGGTTGACGCTCTCGGGAAGGCCGATGCAGTCTTCTCGGCGTGGCCGGGTGAGAGACGAACCGTCTGCGGGCCGGAGGCCATCGCCCCCGGCATCAGGCTGGCCACCCTCAACACCACGGGCAAGCTCCTCCGCACGGTTGTGCAGCGTGAGCACGACATCCTGTTCGATGAGGGGCTGAAACTTCGTGAGGACATCATTTTCAACACGAAGTATTTGCTGCGCGCCCGCGAGGTCGTCCTGACCCCCGAGCGTCTGTATCAGCACCGCCCGCGCCCAGGGTCGCTTACGACTGGTTTCCGGCCGGACAAGCACCGGGAGTTGGCGGAGGCTGATGCCCGGCTCGCCGAACTCACCCGGGAGTTGCACACGCCCCGGTTCACGTCGTTGCTCAACTATCTGCGTATCCGCAGCTTCATCTCCGCCGGACTGAACCTGCACCACGCAGATTCGCCCTTGTCACACGCCGAATCCGTCAAGACCCTGCGGACGTGGCAAGAGAACAGCGGCCCACTCCCGGTCCGTCACGGGGACGTCCCCATGCTTGTCACGGGCTGGCTGTTCAGGCTGCTTGGCCCCGCCCGCGCCACAGCGTTGGCCCATGGGCTCAAGCAGTTCAGAGGACGCCTGACCCGCTGATAGTGGGCGCGTGAGGTCTCAAGGGGGACTGACGTTAGGCTGCCACCGTGTCAGAGCGTGTGGTGGTTGAGATTCTCGGGGAGCGATGGCGTCTGCCTGACGCTGCCCTCCGCGCCCGTTGGACACGATGTCTTTCTCCGGCAGCCAGCGGCAATGACCTCGGTGAGATGTCTGGTTATCCTTGGACGTCACGCGCCACGATCGAATCCATCCATGCCCGGGCGGGGCAGTGGCTCATGTTCCATGCGGCCGGAGTCGCAATGACCGACGGGGCAGTCGTCGCGCTCGTGGGCCCGAGCGGCACTGGCAAATCGACGGCTGCCCGGACTCTGTGCCGGGACCACTTCGGCTATGTGTCAGACGAGACTGTGGCACTCCGGCCCGACGGCAGTGTGGTGCCGTTCCCCAAGCCGATCGCGCTTCTTCCTCCTTCCGGGGGGATGAAAACGGAGTTCGGACCGGATGAACTCGAACTTCTGCCCTGTCCTGCCGACCTGAGGCTGGACGGCATCATCAGCCTCGAAAGGGATGGTGTCTGTGAGAATCCAACCATTCAAGAACTCGGGCTGCTGCAGGGTCTGATCACGCTTGTCCCCGACATGTCGGCGTTGCCCCAGCTGGAAACCCCCCTGGCGTGGTTGGCCCGGGTAGTGGAGCAGTGTGGCGGCGTGCATCGGGTTCGATACAGGAACGCAGACCAGCTCTATGAGCCCATCCTCGATGTTCTGGCTGCGTCCTCCAAGGCCTCCGGTTTCACGCACCATCCCAGCAGCACCTCCGAGGTCGACGTGCCCCCAGGACACGTGAGACGAAGCTCATACACGGATGCCATCGAGTTGGACGGAGAGGTTCTGCTCATCCAAGGGTCCGAGTGTCTGTTGCTCAGCGGCATCGGCGGCTTGATCTGGCTCGCGGCGGGGAACCCGTGCACGCTCGACCAGGTGCTGCGCGAGCTGACGGCGACGGTCGGTGACCATCCTGAGGCGAGAAGGCTTGCTGAGGATGTGATCAGGGAGCTGGAGACCATGGGGGTCCTTCTCTCCGGGGCGACTGCTCCGCGCGAGCACGGGACCGCTTGAGTGCGTCTCGTCTGGCCGGATCTGTCCCGCGGTGTGGCCGTCCTGGCGATGTTTGTGGCCCACACTGCCCCCGGTGGGGGGCCGCTCCTGCTCTCGGAATTCCTGGCGGCGCCCCTGTTCGCGATGCTCGTGGTCGCGTCACTCGGCCTCAGCTGGGAGCGCCGATCCACGTCGGCAGGTAGGTGGTATTTGGTCCAGGCACTGCGAGGTTTGCTGCTCATCATGCTGGGGGTGCTGCTCCAGGGCGTCTATGCCCAGATCGTGATCGTCCTGCAGACCCTGGGCGGGTTGACGATCGTGGCGGCCGCGCTTGTGCCCGTCCTCGCGTCCCGGCCTCTCCTGGCGTTGCTGGGCGGGGTGGTCGGGATGGTGGTCAGCCCGTGGCTCATGGGTGCGGCCCGGTCGGTTGACACTACGTCTGCGCTCGGCGGCTGGGTCCTCGACGTGCTCGCCACCGGCTCCTCGTATCGGGTGCTGACCTTCCTGGTCTTCGGGTTGTTCGGGCTGGCACTGTCCGGGCTGATCCGATCCCGCTGGTGGGTGGTTGGTCGAGGGGCCGTGATAGCTACTCTGGTGACGGGCGTCTGGGTGGCCATCTTCGCCGTGGACCGGCTCGGTGATCAATCGATCAACGCCCGCTTTGGCTACACCGGGACGACGTTCGCCATCTTCCTCGACGTCCTCATTTCCGCCACCGTTGTTCTGGCGGCCGCGCTCGCCCAACCTGCCCTGGGCCGGAAGCGCGCCGATCGTGTTTTCCGCCCTTTGACAGCCACCGGTCGATTGGCGCTGACAGCGTATGTCCTGCAGATCGTCCTTCTGGCCGTGATCGTCCGGTTCGTTCTGGACGGTGGTGCCGACGACGGGTGGGGTGTCCTCGGATTCCTGATCTTGTCGATCGTCGGGTTCTGCACCCTGTGGGACGTCCGCGGGTGGCCGCGACCCGTGGAGTCACTGCTGCGGCTCCCCGGGCACCTCCTGGCCAGGCGTACCGGAGGCGATGATCGCGAATCGGCCATCCGGGGCGATCGGGTCTAGTCTCAACCCCATGCGCCTGGCCAAGATCTCGCTGCACACATCGCCCTACACAGCGCTCGGCACCGGCGACGGTGGCGGGATGAACGTGGTGGTGAAGCAGCAGGCGGAAGCACTTGGACAGCTGGGTCATCAGGTCGAGCTCTTCACCCGCCGCGATGACCCGGAGACGCCGGAGATCATGGAGACCGCTCCGGGGGTACGCCTGCACACGCTCGACGCCGGCCCCGCCAAGCCGCTGCCGAAGAGCCGCATCGACGACCATCTCGATCAGTTCACCAACGGCCTGCGCCGACGGCTCCACGAGCTGGAGGCCGTCGAGGAGCCGGTAGAACTCATCCACTCCCACCACTGGATGTCCGGTGTCGCGGCGTTGCCCGTGGCGCGCGAACTCGGCGTACCACATCTGCAGAGCTATCACTCCGTTGCGGCCCTGCCCGACCATCCGCTGTCGGACGGTGAGCCTCCGGAGTCGCCGGATCGGGTGCCGGGGGAAGCCCTCATCGCGCGCGAATCCGACCTGGTGATTGCTGTCTCCAACGCTGAGGCCCGCACGATCATCGAGCGGTGCGGCGCGGATCCGTTGCGGGTACGGGTGCTGCATCCGGGTGTCGATACGGAACTGTTCCATCCGCTGCCCCCGGGGGAGACCGGCTGGCGGTGCTGTGACATGGGTCGGCCCTATCTGTTGTTCGCGGCGCGGCTGCAGCCGCTCAAGGGGCCCGACCTGGCGCTCGAAGCGTTGGCACTGATCCCCGAGGCGTTCCGGCCGCACTTGGTTATCGCCGGTGAGGTCTCCGCAGATTTCCGTGACTACCACGCCGACATCGAACGACTGGCTCATCAGAGGGGCGTCGCAGGCGATGTGGTCTATTCGGGGTCGCGTCCGCGGGAGGAGTTCGCGGCGATGATGCGCGGGGCCCGGCTGTTGCTGGTGCCGTCGCATTCGGAGACCTTCGGGCTCGTGGCGCTGGAGGCGTCCGCTTCGGGCGTACCCGTCGTCACAGCCGCCGCCGGCGGACTGGTCGAGGCGGTGCATGACGGTGAGTCCGGCATTGTCGTCCCGACCCGCGACCCGATGGACTGGGCGAACACGATCACGCGCCTGCTGCTCGATCCGGAGGAGCACGCGCGGCTCGCGGCCGGCGGTCTGCGCCGCGTCGAGGGCCAGGACTGGCTCAGCGTGAGCGAGCGACTGGCCGAGGTCTATCAGACCATGGTCGCGATAGGAGTGGCGGGATGAGCGTGTTCGATGGGGTACGCAGAGTCCTCTTCGTCCATGCCCACCCGGATGACGAGACCCTGGCAACCGGTGCCCTGATCGTCGAACTCGTGACGCGTGGCATCGAGTGTGTCGTGCTGACCGCCACGCGTGGGGAACAGGGCGGCATCGTCGAGGGCCGCTTCGAAGGGCTGGCGGGAGAGGCATTCGTGGAGCGCCGGGAGGTCGAACTCGCCGGCGCGCTGGCCGAGCTGGGCGCAGGGAAGCCGATGTTCCTCGGCGACCCGCCCGCACGGGCCGAGGGGCTGCCGCCGCGGCGGTATGTGGATTCGGGGATGGAATGGGTACGTCCCGGTCTCGCCGGTCCCGCCGACGATGCCGGTCCGGACTCGTTGACCGCTGCTGACAAAGACGAGGCGATCGCCGACCTGGTCGTGGGCATCAAGGCCATCGCGCCCGACTTGGTCATCACTTATGACGACGCCGGCGGTTATGGCCACCCGGATCATGTGGCCTGCCATCACCTGACCCGCGCCGCGTACGCGGAGGCCGGCGTACCCTTCGCCGAAGTCCTCTCCGACCCGGAGGCCTCGGGGGAGTGGCTCGACCTGCAGGAGCACCTGCCGACCGTCGCCGCCGCCCTCGAACACCACCAGACCCAGGTCACGGTCGACGTGCCGGATGTCATTCACTCCGGCGGGCAGCGGGAGCCGATTCAGTTGAGGATTGGGGTCAAAGAGGTCTGAGGAGCGATCTCCAGTGGCCGATCGGGTGAGGTACCAATAAGATCCGCTCGATTTCTATCGGGGGGGGGGGGGGGGGGATAAGTCTTATGCAAGCAGCGGACCAGCAGCAGCGGGAGGCGGCAACACAGCCGCGCAGGGCGGACATTCAAGGGCTGCGAGCCATCGCGGTCCTGGCGGTGATTCTTTTTCACGCGGGACTGCCACTACCCGGTGGATTCGTGGGCGTGGACATCTTCTTTGTCATCTCGGGCTTTGTGATCACGGCGATGCTGCTCCGAGAATTCCGTGCGACAGGTCGCATTCGGCTGGTTCGGTTCTACGTGCGCCGGTTCAAGAGGCTGTCGCCCGCGCTGGCGCTTGTTGTGGTGGTGACAATGCTCCTCGCAGCAGCACTGTTGTCCCCGCTCGGAACACAGCAGGACGTAGCCAGGACAGGCATCGGCGCTCTGCTACTGGCGGCCAACCTGGTTATCGCAATGCTGACTGGGGACTATTTCGGCTTGGCTGCTGAGACAAATGCGCTGCTCCACACATGGTCGCTGGCCGTCGAGGAGCAGTTCTATCTGGTATTTCCGGCAGTGCTCACCCTGGCGTGGTTCTTGCGGCGCAGGGGTGCCACCTGGGCACCGGTGGCTGCCGTTGCACTTCTGGGGGTTGCATCAATCGGCGTTCTGGCGGCGGGGGTTTCGGGTGCCTCTTTGGGGTCGGCGACCTGGTTGTTGGGGTTCTACAGTCCGCTCACTCGCGCATGGGAGTTCGCCGCAGGTTCTCTCTTGGCCTTGGTCGCGCACAAAATTCCCCGCATATTCGGCTCCTTGACTGTCGCTGCGCTCGGAGTGGCGTTATTGGCCGCTTCGTTGGTCTTCATCAATACGGACAGCACTTTTCCTGGCCCCATCACCTTGCTCCCCGTGCTTGGCTCGATGTGCCTGCTGCTGTCCGGTCTGGGAAACCACGCCAGTACCCAGTTTCTGTCGTCGAAACCGATGGTGGTTATTGGCGACCTGTCCTATTCGCTATATCTCTGGCACTGGCCCCTCATCGTTCTGGCCTCCGTGACGTGGCCGAACCAACCGCTTGCCGCTCCCCTGGCCGCAGGAGGTTCGGTGGTTCCGGCGGTCCTGTCCTACCGTTTTTTTGAGCAGCCCATTCGCACCATGTCGACTCCGAGCCTGGCGAGACTCCTCCGGCTTGTCGCTGCTGTCACGAGCCTTCCCCTCCTGGCTTCATTCGGCCTCTGGCAATTGGCCGATCGAGGATTCGGAATCCCACGGGTTCAGGCCTTCCAGAATGCGGTATTCGATGAGCCCGAAAGAGGCTGCAAGGCCACTGTTGCCCTCAACGCAGAGCGAGCGATCAGTTGCCTTGCTGTCGAGGGAGAAGGACGCCCGATCTATGTGCTGGGCGACTCCCATGCCGGACACTTCAGCGATGGACTGGTATTGGCCGGCGAGCAACTTGGGCGACCCGTCGTTGTCAACTTCACCAACTCATGCCCGTTCTTGGACGTCTTCTTGGACACGAGTAAACCGCTCGCGGGCGATCTGGCCTGTCGGGCCTACAGCGAGAAATCACTTGAGTTTCTGGACACGGCCACTCAGGGGACGGTGTTCATCGGCAACATCGATACCTATTGGTCCAATCGCAGTTCAGCTGGACTTGAGTGGGGTGATCTCTCTAACGAGCCTGACCGCAAGCTCGAGGTCTTCGGCTCAGCACTTCGGGCCACAGTCACCCGCCTTGAGCTCGCCGGGCACGACGTGGTGGTAGCCCAAACCATTCCGAGATTCACCGGAGCGGATGCATGGCAGACCGAAGGTTGCACGGTCAGCGACCTGAATCGAGGTGCGTGCACCCACGAAATGTCGCTCGCCAACGTGGAGGAGAGGCAGGGGGCCGTACACGGAGTCATCGCTTCGGTGGGCGTTGATGCTGGTGTCGCTGTGTTCGACAGCTGGCCACTGCTCTGTCCCGAAGGCTTCTGTTCGACCGAAGGCGAGAGCTTCCCGCGGTACTACCGCGATGGCATCCACCTTTCCGTGCTGGAGAGCGAAGCCTTGGCAGGGCACTTCGTTCAGCTTCTGAGTGAATCGGGCCGCTAGTCCTCTCCATCTAGGCGGGGCTTCGAGACGGCCGCAGGCGGCCTCCTCAGCCAACGCGGGCATGACCCAGGTTATAGGCCCAGGACCAAAAACGTGCCCGACGGCACGACTTTCCTGACCCCCGGTTCCCTAGGCTGAGGCTGACCCCCAAGCAGCAGGAGCAGGCCCATGATCGTCGCGGACCGCATCGAACACGCCTATCAGGCCGGTGACCAACAGGTCCCGATCCTCCATGGGATCAGCCTCCGAGTGACCCAGGGCGAGATGGTCGCGGTCATGGGCCCGTCGGGCTCGGGCAAGTCGACACTGCTGTATTGCCTCGCCGGCCTCGTCCGCCCCACCGGCGGCAGCGCCACCCTCAACGGCCAGAACCTGTCCCAGCTCACCGACACCCAACTCGCCAAACTGCGCAGGAGCGAGCTGGGGTTCGTCTTCCAGTCCTACAACCTCATGCCCACGCTCAGCGGGTTCGAGAACGTCGCGCTGCCCTTCCGACTGGGCCGCCGGCCGGTCCCGACCGAGAAGATCCGTGAGGTCCTCGACACGGTCGGCCTGGGCCACCGCGCGGACGCGCTCCCGTCGGCCATGTCCGGCGGTGAGCAGCAGCGGGTGGCGCTTGCTCGCGTACTCGCCCAGCGCCCGCCCATCGTCTTCGCCGACGAACCCACCGGCGCGCTCGACACCCGCACCGGCGTCATCGTCCTCGACGAGCTCGTCAACCTCGCGCACAGCGACGGACACTGCGTACTCACCGTCACCCACGACCCCAGCGTCGCCGCCCGCTGCGATCGCGTGCTGTTCCTGTTCAACGGCCGGCTGGCCCAGGAGCTGCGTACGCCGACCGCCGAGCAGGTCGCCGGCGTCATGACCGCCCTGACCGCCGAGGTGGAGGCCGCAGAGGTTTCGACAGGCTCAACCGACGTATCGACAGGCTCAACCGACGGGGGCGCGCGATGAGGCAGCTCTACGTCGCGGAGGTCAAGGCGTCCTGGCTGACGTGGCTGGGCGTCTCGCTCACGTTCATCGCCGCGAACTACGGCCTCGCGGTGGGGTTCCTCTATGTCGCGACGGGCATCCAGGGGTACGCCGCAGGGGTCATGACCGAGACGAATCTCGGCCAGTTCGCCTTCCTCGGCGGGGTCAACATCCTCTTCGGGGCCATCGTGGGGGCCGCGGTGATCGGCGCCTCGACCGCCCTCGTGATCGCCTCGCGCCGGGGTGCCTTCGCGCGCCTCGCGCTCGCCGGCGCCACCCCCGGGCAGGTCGTCAAGGTCGTGATGGTCCAGCTCGTCTTGGTCACGATCGCGTGCGCGATCGTCGGTGACATCCTCGCCGCGCTCACGTTCCCGATGTATGTCATGGCCGAAGCCGCCGATCGCGAGATGGCGGTGCCGTCGGTGTCGCAGGCACCGTGGGCGTACCTCGGCGCCAACGCACTCTGCATCCTCACCGCACTGATCGGCGGCTGGAAACAGGCCCGCGCCGCCAGCCGCATCCCCCCGGTCGAGGCGCTGCGCCCGGTCCGCGAAACCACGCTGGCGGCCCGCCGGCGCAACTGGATCGTCCGCGCCCTGGTGATCGCCCTGTGCGTCCTGATCGTCGTCGCGTCGTACGCCGGCTTCCCCGGCATCGCCGTGGCAGCGGGCCCGAACGCCGGGGAGATCGCCATGCAATTGTCGGTGCTCCTGCTCGTGGTCACCGGTCTGGCGATCGTGGCCGCGGGGCCTGGCGCCCTCGCCGGCTTCGCCCGCGCCTGGGCCGCCCTCATCCCCAGCCCCGGTGGCATCTGGCATCTCGCACGCACGACCGTCCGCATCCGCGCCGAGCGGTTCGCCCGCAGCGTCACCCCGATCATGTTCACCATCGGGCTGTCGGTCGGCCTGCTCGGGATGATCGGCACGCTCGAGACCAGCCTCACCGCCGCCGGACGGCCCCTCGAGCTGTCCTCGGCGGGCCCCTGGGCGATCTTCAGCCTGATCGGTGCGCCGCTCATCATCTCGTTCGCCGGCGCGGTGGGCGGGCTCATCATGATGGCGCGGCAGCGCGATGCCGAACTGGCACTCGCCTCCATCGTCGGCGCGACCCCGGGGCAGCGCGTACTCATCTCCCTCTTCGAAGCCCTCCTCATCACGGTGACCGGCGTGCTGGCCGGGCTCGTGATGGCGGGGATGGCGGTGGGGTTCATTGCGTACGCCATCAGGCTCGCCGTCGGTGTCGCCATCATCGCCTTGCCGATCGGGCTCCTTCTCGCGGTGATCGGGATCTGCTTCGCGATCGCCCTGGCCGCCACCGTTGGGCCGATCCTGCCGGCGCTCAACCGGCCTGCGCCCGCGGTCATCGCCCGTCTCGTCTCCGAGTAGCTGGCACACTGGGGCAACGTGAGCCCCCTTGTTCTCCAGTGGCCCGAGATCGACCCGGTCGCGTTCCGGATCGGTCCGCTGTCGGTGCACTGGTATGCACTGATGTATCTGCTCGCCTTCGGCGTCGGCTATCTGCTGCTGCGCCGTCGGCTGCATCATCAGCCGTACGCCCGCATCACCAGCCCCGAGCCGTGGAAACGCGAACACATCGAGGACCTGCTGTTCGTCGCGATCACCGGTGTGATCGTCGGCGGGCGTCTGGGTTATTGCCTGTTCTACAAGCCCGAGCAGTATCTCCGCGACCCGCTGTCGATCCTCTATCTGTGGGAAGGCGGGATGAGCTTCCACGGTGGCGCGATCGGCGTTGCGCTCGGCCTGCTCATCTATGCCTGGCGCAAGAAGCGCCCGTTCCTCGAGGTCACCGACCTGCTCGTCCCGGCCGCCCCGCTCGGGCTTGCCGCCGGGCGCCTCGGCAACTTCATCAACGGTGAACTCTGGGGCCGCGCCGCGGACCCGAACCTGCCCTGGGCGATGACCTTCCCCGCCGCCGGCCCGGATCCGCGCCACCCGTCGCAGCTCTACCAGTTCATGGGCGAGGGTCTGCTCCTGGCGGTGTTGCTGTGGTTGTACGCCCGCAAGGAACGTGCCCGCGGCCAGGTCTCGGCGATGTTCCTGATCGGCTACGGCGTCTTCCGATTCCTGGCGGAATGGTTCCGGGAGCCGGATGATTTCCTGGGTACGCTCGGCCTCGGCCTTTCCATGGGGCAGTGGCTCTCCGTGCCGATGATCCTCGGCGGCATCGGCCTCTGGCTCTGGGCCAAACGGGCTAATATCCACCCGCCGGCCCACGCGATCGTCGAGGACGCCGAGGACGCGACGGACGAGCGTACCCCCGAGGAACGCGACTGAAACGCGAATGCAACGAACTGCTCTGATCATGGAAGGATGGCGGCCATGAGTCCCGACCTGCTCGCCGGCCGCTACGAGCTGACCGAGCGCATCGCCAGTGGCGGAATGGGGCACGTCTGGCGCGGGCGCGACCGAATCCTCGAGCGCATCGTCGCGATCAAGACGGTCGACCTGGCGGCGCAGGACGATACGGCTCGGGAACGCTTTCGGCGCGAGGCCGTCGCGACAGCCGGGCTGTCGGCGCCCAACATCGTGCAGGTCTATGACGCGGGCATCGACGGGACGATGGCGTACCTCGTCATGGAGCTCCTGACCGGACCCACCCTCTCGCGCGTCATCCACGACCACGGCCCGCTCGACATCCAGACCGGGCTCCAGGTCGCCCGCGAGGTGGCCCTGGCGCTGCTGTCGGCCCATCACATCGGGGTGGTCCACCGCGACATCAAGCCCGGCAACGTGATGTTCCACGACAACCAGGTGAAGCTGGTCGACTTCGGCATCGCGCAGCTTGCCCGCAACATGGGTGCCGCGCTGACCGCGCCGGCGACTGCGCTCGGCACGGCCGCCTACATGTCGCCCGAGCAGGCCACCGGCGAGGGCGCCACCGACAAATCGGACTGGTATGCCTTCGGCTGCCTCCTCATGACCATCTTCACCGGCGAACCGCCGTTCAAGGGCGAGGCGTTGGCCGTTGCCTCGCAGCAGATCAACTCGAAGCCGCCCTATGTGTCCGACCGGCGCCACGATGCGCCGGCGGCGTTGGACCAACTCGTCGCGCGCCTGCTGGAGAAGGAGCCGGTCGACCGGCCGACGGGCCAGGAGGTCGTCGACCAGCTGCGCCTGCTCGAGGTCGACCCGAACGCCGGCACCGTGCTGATGCCCGTGACCGCGCCGGCGCCGACCAGCATCCTGCCGCCCAGCGTGCCCGACGATCCGTCGCCCTATCGCCGGTCGTTCGCGGAGAGCCCGAGCGAGCCGGTCCCCGCGCGGCCCGCTCCCGTCGTGCCCGCGCCGCCGCCCCCGCCACAGCGGGCGGTGGTGCCCGATCGTTCGTATCGGAAGAAGAAGTCCGCCTGGCCGATCGTGGTCGTGTTGCTGCTGATCCTGGCGCTGGGTCTCGCTGGGGCGTACCTCTTGCTCGGCGACCGCACCCCCGGAACCGTCGCCGCGACCGCCACGCCCACCGTCACGCGCGTCACGACCACGGCCCGGCCGCCGACCACCCGGCGTGCCCCAACTCCGACCCGTCCCGCGACCACGCAGCCGACGGCGACGCGATCGGCGGCGGCGAGTACGCCGGGGTTCACGCCGACCGCGGGTGACACGGGCAAGGCCGAGGCCTCGGCTGCGGTCGAGAGCGCCATCGGTCAGGTGGAGAGCGGGACCGCTCGATCGATCCTGGAACCGATGTGGGTGTCGGCCCGGATCACCGGGGATGCCAAACAGTTCCTGGACATGAACGACCAGCTCGAGAAGCAGAGCCTCATCACCAAGTCCGAGAACAAGAGCATCGAGGACGCCGTCAAGGACTGGGAAAATGCGTGAAATGACCCTGCCCAAGCAGGATGTCGGCAAGCCGAGCGTGCCCTGGGCCGTGATCGCGCCGCTGCTGGCGGCGGCGTTCGTGGTCATTCTCAACGAGACGACCATGGCCGTGGCGCTGCCGGCGCTGATGCATGACCTGGAGATCTCGGCGCAGACCGCCCAGTGGGTATCCACCGGGTTCATGCTGGCCATGGCGGTCATCATCCCGACGACCGGCTATCTGATGCACCGGTTCACCACGCGCCAGATCTATGGACTGGCCATGGGCCTGTTCTCTCTCGGCACCGTGCTTGCGATTGTGGCGCCCGGATTCGGGGCATTGTTGGTGGCCCGGGTGGTCCAGGGCAGCGGTACCGCCATCATGATGCCGCTGCTGATGACCACGATCATGATGCTGGTGCCGGTCGCGCGGCGCGGCCAGATCATGGGGTTCACGTCGATCGTCATTGCGATGGCGCCCGCGCTGGGGCCGACGGTGTCGGGTGTGATCCTGCGGTTCGGCGGCTGGCGGTGGATCTTCGGTGTGATGCTGCCGATCGCTCTGCTCGTATTGGTGATCGGCCTGTGGCGGCTGAGGAATGTGGGGGAGCGCCGCGACCAGAAGCTCGATGTGGTGTCGATCGTGCTGTCCGGGCTGGGCTTCGGTGGGCTGGTGTTTGCGCTCAACCAGGTCGGGAATCCGGAGGGCGTGACGGTCCTGATCGGTTCGCTGGCCGTCGGCGCGGTGGGCCTGGTGCTGTTCGTCGTGCGTCAGCTGCGGCTGCAGCGGGTGGATGCGCCCTTCCTCGACCTGCGTACCTTCTCCCACCGCAACTTCTCCGTCGGCATCGGCATCCTGACCGTGGGGTTCCTGTCCCTGATGGGTGTCGCGCTGGTCTATCCGATCTATCTGCAGGACGTACGCGGCCTCGACACCATGACGACAGGATTGCTGCTGCTGCCGGGTGGCTTTGCCATGGGGTTGCTGGGTCCCGTCATCGGGCGGCTCTATGACCGCTGGGGCGCGCGCGTGCTGGTCGTGCCCGCGGCGGCGGTGATGACCCTGATGGTGTTTTCGCTGACGTGGGTGACGTCGATGAGTACGCCGCTGTGGGTGCTGTTGGCTGTCCACGTCGTGCTCAGCCTGTCGCTGTCGTTCATGTTCACCCCGACGTTCACGGCGTCACTGAACGACCTCGAGCCGAAGTTGTATGCCGATGGGTCCGCCCTGTTGGGCACCTTGCAGCAGGTGGGCGGGGCCGCCGGTGCGGCGTTGCTCATCACCGTGATGGCCCAGCGTGCCGCGGCTGAGACCGCTGCGGGGATGGCGCCGGTGGAGGCGTTGTTGGAGGGTACGCACGCGACGTTCACCTTGGCAGGGTTCATCGCCGTGTCGGCTGTGGTCCTGGGCTTCCTGCTCAAGCCCACCAAGGCCCCCGAGCCCATGGAAGTGGAGATCCACTGAGCTATTGGCTCGGGCTCGGGCGTACGTCTGTGGCTTTGGCGTAGGTGCCGCCGCACTTCCCGACATGCGTGTCGGGACTTCCCAACGTGTACGCCACGTCCCTCGCTCAGAGCGCCCCTCTTCCCTACACGAACGCCACTAAGCAACATGATTCGCTCGTCCCAACCGTGCGCCACGTCGGGACGAGGACGCCGTGTCGTGAAGTGCCAGCCACGTCGTGGAGTGAGCGGCCTTCGGCGGCGAGGTTGGCGTACGCGTTGGGCGTCCGGTCGCCAACACGCCGGGGCGGGACGGGTGACGTGCCAGATGGCACGAGATGCAGGGTGGCGCGCGGTGTCGGGTGCGCAGTCGTGCCATTTGGCATGAGGTACCCCGAGGCTCGGCGTGTCGGACCGAGCCCGCGAGCTGTTGTTGCGCCAGGCGGGGCACTGACCCAGCGATGTGTCAGGCCGACCGCGGCACTAGCCGCCGACCCAGCGATGTGTCAGGCCGACCCGCGGAACTTGCCGCCGACCCAGCGACCGAAGTCGTTGACGCCGTCGCCGAGGTCGCGCATGAGCTTGGCGATGGAGTCCTGGCTCTCGCGGAAGGCCGTCGCATAGGAATCGGCGGCTGCTGCCGCCTCGTCCGAGATGCGCGCATCGCGATCCTGCGAACGGCGGGGATAGTTGCCGGCGAGGATGTCGGCGTACTGTCCCGAATCCACCCACCGCCGCAGTTCCCCCGCCCGGACCACGTTCATCGGGTGGGTCGCGTTCTCGATGAGCATGAACTTCATGACGGAGTCGCGGAGGTCCTCGGTCTCGTCGTATTCCTTCGCCTGCTGGAGGAACTCTGTCTGGTCGAGGTCCTCGAGGTGGCCGCCGGAGGCGACCTTCATCTGTACGCGGATGGCGGCGGCGACGTCCTGCGTGGACAGGAGGCCCGCGCGATCGCTGGAGAGCTCGGCCTTGCGCGCCCACTCCGACAGCGCGGCGCTGATGGCCCGGATGCCCCAATAGCCGATCGGGATGCCGGCGAAGGAGGTGCCGAAGCGGATCATGTACGCCAACAGCGTGCGATAGAGCGCATGACCGCTGAGCGCATGCCCGAGCTCATGCCCGATGACGAATCGCAGCTCGTCGTCATCCATGAGGTCCACGAGCGCAGAATCGAGCACGATCTTGGGCGTATCCACCCCGATCGTCATCGCGTTGAGGCGCGGCGAGGCCTGGATATAGAGCTCCGGCAGGGGAGTCGGGGCATCAAGCGAGGTCGCGGCCTCGACATAGAGGCGGTGGATGCGGGGGAACTGGCGCTCGGAGACGCGTACGCACGACCCCAGCAACAGCATCTTCACCATGCGCTCGTTGAGGAACCCCGACAGCTTGCGGATGAACGTGTCGAACCCGTGCAGCTTGCGCAGCGCCACCAGCGCGCCCCGGTCGGCGGGGTGTTCCCACGCGCGGGAGGAGATCTCTTTGAGCACGATGCGATGGCGGATGGGCTTGCTGTTCTCGGTCACCGCTCCAGTGTGCCGCGTGTGTGGCTCAGGGTGCTCAGCTGTCGGTGATGCCCGGGGCTTCGGGAGCATCGGGCGCCTGGGGCAGGTCCGCGAGGTGGAGTGCGGAGTCGTCGGCGCGAAACGTACGGACCGGCCCGGGCCCCGTCTCGGCGGTCTCGAACCTGACGGTCACCCGGCCGATGCCGGCACCCCAGACCCAGCCCGGGCCGTGTTCATCGTGGAGCACGTCCACGCCGGGCAGCCAGGTGGACGGTCGCCGGCGGGTGCGGGTGTCTGCTGGGGCTTCCATTCCGGCGGTGGCCTCCCAATTGTCACTCCATGTGGAGGCGGAGGGGACTATTTCGTTGGCCTCGGCATGGAGTGACAATTGGGAGCCGACCCGGCCCGGTGGCGCCGGGGAAGGTGTCGTTGAGGGCCCGTCACCGGACAATCCGTCCGGGCCGAACAGTTCCTCCTGGGCCAGGCGCGTGAGGCCGGACACTCCGACACCGATGAGACGAACGCCTTCGCTGAGGTCGAGTCCCGCCAGGAGTTCGCGCGCGATGCGGGCGATGACATCCGTCCGGTCGGTCGCACCGTCGAGGGTCCGGGAGCGGGTCCAAGTGGTGAAGTCGGGTCGGCGTACTTTCAGCGTCACCGTCCGCGCGAAGAGCTTCCCCGCCCGGACGCGCGTGGCCACCTCGGCGGCATCGCGCTCGACCAGCTCGGCAAGCCGGGCGGGGTCGCGCTCGTCGTGTTCGAACGTGTCCTCCACCGAGATCGACTTGGCCTCGCGCTCGGCCTCGACGTGCCGGTCGTCGCGAGCGAAGGCGAGGGCGTGGAGGTTGGTGCCCGCTGCCTTGCCGAGCTCGCGCGTCAGCTCGGCGAGGGTCATGGCCTGGAGGTCGGCGACGGTGCGTACGCCCAGCCGCTGCAGCCGCTCACCCGTCGCCGGGCCGACACCCGGGATGACCCGGACGCTCAGTGGCGCGATGAGATCGACCTCGGTGCCGTGCGGGACGATCCGGCAGCCGTCGGGCTTGTCGAGTTCGGTGGCCAGCTTGGCGATGAACTTGCTGGTGCCGATGCCGATCGAGGCCTTGAGCCCGCCCGTTCGTTCGGCGACCTCGGCCTTGATCTCCTGGGCCAGGTCGGTGAGGTCATCAGTGGTGAACGCGAGCTCGCGCGTGGCGGCGGCCAAGTCGACGAACGCCTCGTCGAGGGAGAGTGGTTCGACCAGGGGAGAGACGCTGCGGAGGGCGCTCATCACGTGCCCGCTCGCGATGCGGTAGGCCCCGAACCGGACGGACAGGAACGCCGCATGAGGGCAGCGGCGGCGGGCCTCGTGCATGGGCATCGCGGAGCGTACGCCGAACGGCCGCGCCTCATAGGACGCCGTCGACACCACCCCGCGCTGCCCCAGCCCACCCACGATCACCGGCTTGCCGCGCAGCGACGGTTTGTCGCGCTGCTCGACCGCCGCGAAGAACGCATCCAGATCCAGGTGAAGGATCGACGGCCGGGTGCGCATGAGGGCATTCTGCCCGCGGAAAGGCAGAATCTGCGGCGCATCCGTCTGCCGCTACCGCCCACAAGGGGAAATGATCGGAACAGCTTGGATGCGCCGCAGATTCTGACGTTTTGGTCCTCAGACGCCGGTGACCCGGATATCGCCGGAAGCGGAGTGGAGGAGAGCCGAGGCATGCTCTCCACCATCAGCGGGAGCCTCGGCCTCGGGCAGCCCGACGTGGACCGATCCGCTCCAGGTTTTGAGATCGAGCCAGGTGCGGACTCCCTCGGGTACGCCCAGCGCCACATCCCCGGAACCACACTTCACGAGCAGCTGCCCGTGGTTTGACGCCACGGTGACGTCACCGGAGGCGCAGCGTACCTCCGTCCGCCCCCGCGACCGGCCCAGCGTGACATCCCCGGACCCGCTGCGGACCTGGGCGTACGCCCCATCGGCCGCCGCAATGTCGATGTCGCCGCTGTCGGTGATGACCTCGACCGATCCGGAGACGTCGCCGAGACGGACGTCGCCGGAGTTGGTCACCACCGAGGCGTCACCGAGCGGAACGCGGGCAACGACATCGGCGCGGGCGGACCGGAGCCGGATGTTGATCCCGGCGGGGACGGCCAGGCGCACGACCGCATTGCGCCTGTTGGCCTGGATCTTGAGGAGGTTGCCGTGATGGGTGACGCGGGGCTCGGTCTCGGTATCGACCGTGCCCTCGACGTGACTGCCTCCGGAGTCGGACAGCACCACATCGCCGCCGCTCAGGGTGAGCACGAGTTGGCGTACGTCATCCGCCCGAATCGGCGTTTCCATCACACCCACCCCCGATAACCCTGGCGGCCGCTCCACCCCTGCGAGGAAGACGGCGGTTGCGGCGGGCCCCACTGACCACCCTGGCCGTGCTCCTGATGCCAACCGCCCGGACCACCCGAACCGAAGGGGCCGCCGGTGCCGAAAGGTCCGCCGCGACCGGGGCCGAATGGGCCCTGTCCCGGGCCGCCGGGACCACCCGGGCCCCAACCACCCCAGCCCCCACGGCGTCCGCCGCGTCGGCCCCGGCCCCGGTCACCGCGGCGGCCTTCGCGCCCCTCGCGTCCGGGGCGATCACCGCGGCGCAGCTGGTTCAGCACGGCACGAGTGATCCACGCGTTCGTGGAGATCTGTTCGTCGGCGGCGACCTCGTCGATGCGCTTCTTGACCGACGCGGGGAGGCGCAACGAGATGCGGGACTGGGGTTCGTCGTCCTCGGCGTACTCACCGGTGACGAACTCGTCCTCCTCGCTGTTGTCGTCGGAGAAGTCGTCCGAATCGTCGTAGTCCTCGGTGGCCGGCGCGGCGACCTGATGAACGACGAACTCGGGGTCGGATCCGGCCATGCGGATTTCGACGCTCGTGGGGGCCAGTTCGGAGCTGATCTCGGCGGCGGCGTCGGAGAGGGCCTGGATCAGGGAGAGGCGGAGGGCGGAGTCGAGGGAGGCGCTGAGTTTCTGCGCCACTTGCTGTGTCTGCTCGTCGGCGAGGGCGCTCGCGTGGGCGACCTGCTCGCGGACTGATTCGAGATAGTTCGAAAGCTCCATGACTCCATGGTGACGCCATGATGGCGTCATTTACAAGCCCTTCGACGTCTTTTTCAGGATTCGTTGACGTCAACGGGCGACCGGCGGAATTGTCACCGCAGTCAATTACGCTCCCAAGGGTGAAAACGGGTGTGACGATCGAGACGGTGGCGACGCCGTGGGTGAACCACGCGATGGCGCATACGGGGTTGCCATTCCTGCGGCGGGTGATCGTCGACCTGGGAGCGCTGGGGGAGGCCCCGGCCGAGGCCACGGTGCGGGTTCTGGTGCGCGATGCGTTCGGGACGCAGATCACGCGGGACTGGGCGCGGACCGTACGCGACCCGGATCCGGCCGTTGCGTGGGAGCTCGATGATCTCGATGTCCGCTTCGATCCGGGTGCGATCAGCGGGATCGAGGAGGAGGCCGACGCCGAGATCGAGGTGGCGGTCGAGCTGGAGGGTGAGCGGGTGGCGGTGAGCCATACGCCGCTGCGGGTGCTGGCCTCGCGCCAGTGGGTGCTCGATCCCCGGGCGCCGCTGTTGTCCCTGGAGTTGCTGGCCGCGTTCGTGCAGCCGAATCACACGGCGGTGGCGGCGCTGCTGCCGGCGATCGGCGACAAGCTCGCCAAGGCGACCGGCAGTGGTTCGCTCGGGTTGGGCGGGCGTACGCCGGAGGGCATCGACAAGATCGTCTCCGCCGCGTTCGAGGTGGTGCATGACCGGGACATCTATTACGCCGCACCGCCGGCGAGCTGGGGTTATGGACAGAAGGTGCGTACGCCGGGCGATGTCCTCGACGATCGTGTCGGCACCTGCCTCGACACCACCCTGACCCTGGCGGCGGTCCTCGAACAGATCGGCATCCCGCCGGTGGTGTGGATCGGTCAGGGTCACTCGTTCCTCGGCTACTGGCGCTATCTCGACCGGGGCCTGCCCGACGCGGCGAGCACGTCGGTGGCCCAGGCCGCGAACGCCGTGGACCTCGGGCTGATGGGCGTCGTCGAGACCACGATGGTGACCCGCGAGAAGCGCCCGCCGCGCGACCTCTTCCGCCGGGCCGCGCAGGAGCCGCACGACTCGTGGTTCACCGGGCGGAGTCATCAGCTGCTGGGTGTGGTCGACATCGCGATGGCGCGGATGCTTCGCGTACATCCCCTGCCCGCCCGCCGTCAGCGCCCCGACGGGGTGACCGAGGTGGTGGAATATGTCCCCGCGGCGCGCGAGGAGAGTGCGTACGCGGGTGGTGCGGAGGCCGCAGACGCAACCGGGCCGGTGGCCGAACGGGAGTCCGGCGAGGCCGCTCCGCCCCGGATCCGGGCGTGGAAGAAGGCCCTGCTCGACCTGACCCTGCGCAACAAGCTGCTCAATCTGGATCAGCCCATGACACAGGTGCGGCTGCAGGTGCCGTCGGGGGAGCTGGGTCGGCTGGCGACGATGCTCCAGTCGGGCCGGGTGATCACGGTGCGGGCGCACGACGATTTGTCCGGGGCGGTCCTGGCGGCGACCGAGCGCAATGCCCACACCATTCCTGGCGACGTGCAGCGCGACATGCTCGAGGTGCGGGCGACGATCTATTCGCAGCATTCGCAGGCAACGCACCAGGGCGAGCTCGATCGCGTCCGGTTCCGTGCCCAGTCCGGCCGGCGCGAGACGGGCGCGAACCCGTTGGTGTTGACCCTCGGGCGGGTCGACTGGAAGCTCGGCGATCGCGATCTGTCCGCGCCTTTGGTCCTCGTCCCGGCCGAGATCCGGGGGCTGACGATGCCCTATCGGATTGCCTTTGATTCTTCCGGCGATATCTCGATCAATCACTCGTTGCTCGAGAAGCTCCGGACGGAATTCGGGTTCACGGTGCCGGCGCTCGACGACCTGCCCGTCGCCGAGGACGGTCTGGTCGATGTCGCCGAGATCCTGCGCCGATTCCGAGCGGCGCTCGACGCCGCGCAGCTGCCGTTCCGCGTGATCGACGAGGCGCGCCTCACGATCAGCGGCTTCACGGGGTATCTCCTCTGGCGCGACCTCGACGAACACTGGGAGCGATTCCTCGAGTCGCCCCTGGTGAAGCACCTCGTGGAGACGCCGATGCAGGAGTACGCCGACCCGGCGGAGGTCGACGCCTCGGGCGGGGACAGCGGGGAGCCGACGCTGGACGAACTGGTCGCTGTCTCGCCCATCCCCGCCGACGGGTCCCAGGCCGAGGCGATCGCCCTGGCGCGGGCCGGTCGCTCGTTCGTGCTCGAAGGGCCGCCCGGGACCGGCAAGTCCCAGACGATCACCAACATCCTCGTCGACCAGATGGTGCAGGGGCGCCGCGTGCTGTTCGTGGCCGAGAAGGGCGCGGCGCTCGATGTCGTGCGGAAGCGACTGGGTGAGGTCGGGATGCTGCCCTACACCCTCGATCTTCACGATCACAACGCCCGCCCGGCGACGGTGAAGGCCGGGCTCAAGGCGGCACTGGCCCAGCAGGCCCAGCCGGACGCGGACAGTTATCGCGTCGCCGGCCAGGACGTAGGGGCCGCGACCGCGTTGTTGGTGGGTTACCGGGATCGGCTGCATTCGCCCAATGCGGCGGGGTTGTCCCTGTGGTCGGCACACGCGCAGGAATTGGCCCGGGGCGAGGGGCCGACGTTGCCGGTGTCGACGGCCTCCGTGGTTCGGGAAGGGTTCGATGCCGGCGAGCTGCGCCGGGCCGTTGCGGCGGCGGTGGCGCCGTTGGCGGAGCTGGGGGCTGGGGCTGCCAGTGCCTGGGGTTTCGCCGGGTCGACCGGGGCGTCGGTCGATGAGGTGATGACCGCGGTGGCGCGGGTGGATGCCCTTCGAGACGGCCGCGGGCGGCCTGCTCGGGGGACGTCCTTCGAGGCGGTCGCCCGCGGCATCGCCACGGTCGCCGATCTGCGGTCCGTCGCCTGGTTGCTCACCGAACCCGGGCTGGGCGACCAGCTGGGCGAGCTGGGGTCCGGGCGCTGGGGTGATGCGCTGGCCGAGCTGCGCGGGCGTACCTCCGAGCTGGCTCGCCGCGGCGGCCCGATCGTGGGGCAGTTCACACCGGCGGTGTTCGAGGTGGATTTCGGACCGGTACGCCAGGAGGTCCGCGAAGCGCAGGCCTCGTTCTTCCTCGGACGCAAGGGGCGGTTGCTCCGGGCCGCCGGGGCCGTGCTGGCGCATCTCCGGCCCGGTGCTGAGGTCGATGCCAAGGGGCTGCCCGAACTCGTGGAAACCATCGCCGGGATCGCCGGCGAACAGGGGTCGCTGCGGCACTCCTGGCGCTCCCTGCCCGGCATGGCCGATGTCGGGGACCTGGCCCTTGCCGACCCGGCCGTCGAGCCGGAGATCGCGAGGCTGGTCGCGGCTCGGCTCGAGGCTGCCCGTCTGCTGGGCGGTTTGAACCCCACCCTGGCCAGGGAAGTCATCGCGGCCCGGGCTGGTGGCCCGGTCGGAGCCCCCCTGCGGGAGCTCGCCGACGCCTGGTCGGCACTCGCCGAGGCCACCGGGAGCCGGGGCGAGGATCAGAAGCTGTTCGCAGGGGAGTCGGGTCTGCTGGGGGCGTGGGCGGAGGGTACGCAGGCCCGCCGCGACCCCGCGCTGTTGGGCCGGTGGCGCCGGGTGACGGCGGCGCTGGAGCCCCTGGCCGGTAAGGCCGACGAGGCGCGGTGGGCTCTGCTGACCGGCAGTGTCGCCGCCGAGGATGCGCCGGCTGCCTTCGACCGTGGGGTCGCTGCGGCATCCTTCGCCGAGCGCTGGGCCGCTGGTGGGTTCGAGGAGTTCCATCCCGCCAGCCACGATCGCGCGGCCGAACGCTATGTCTCCGCGGGCGCGGCCCTGCGTACCAGTCTGAAATCCGTCCTTCCCGCCGCCGTCCTCGGTCGCCGACCGTTCAAGCCGGCGGGCTCCGGACGCGCGGTCTTCGGTCGGGCCGCCGCGCTCGATCGGGAGTTGAACAGGTCGCGCGGGGGCGCGAGCGTACGCCAGCTCATCGCCGACCACGGCGCCGTGATCGGGGAAGTGACGCCGTGTGTGCTGGTCAGCCCGGACTCCCTGGCCCGGTTCGTGCCGCCGGGGGCGATGGAGTTCGACCTGGTGGTGTTCGACGAGGCGTCCCAGATCCGCGTACCCGATGCAATCGGCGCCCTCGGCCGCGCCCGCGCCTGTGTCGTGGCGGGCGACTCCAAGCAGTTGCCGCCCACGGCCTTCGCGCAGATCTCGGTTGATGAGGAAGAGGTCGTCGACGACGAATTCGTGGTGGTCCCCGACGAGGAATCGCTGCTCGGCGAGTGCGTGCAGGCGGGGTTGCCGAGGCACTGGTTGTCGTGGCATTACCGGTCGACCGATGAGGCGCTGATCGCGTTCTCGAATGACAAGTATTACGAGGGGCGGCTTTCCAGCTTCCCTGCCTTCCCGGCCAGCCAGTTCGACTCGGGGATCTCGTTCACGCGGGTGGATGGGCACTTCATCCGGAGCGTCGCCAAGGGCGAGCCGCGCGAGAAGGGGCTGCTGCGTACCAACCCTGTCGAGGCGACCGCAGTCGTCGATGAGGTCTTGCGGCGTTGGCGGCAGCGGGAACGGTCGATCGGGGTCGTGACCTTCAACGTCCAGCAGCGGAACCTCGTGCAGCGGATGCTCTGGGAATCCGGCGTCGAGGGGGTGGCCGAGTCGCTCGTGCTCGCCGATGACGGGCTGTTCGTGAAAAACCTCGAGAACGTCCAGGGCGACGAGCGCGATGTGATCATCTTCTCCACGGCGTTCTCGGCCAATGCGTCCGGGACGCTGCCGCTCAACTTCGGGCCCCTCAACCGGGCCGGGGGAGAGCGGCGATTGAACGTCGCCGTGACCCGTGCCCGGCGGCGGGTGATGGTGTTCTCGTCCTTCGAGCCCGAGGACATCCGGGTCGAACAGACCAACTCCGTTGGCGTACATCACCTTCGCGCCTATCTCGAACTCGCTCGTGAGGGGGTCGCGCCGGCGGTTGTGCAGCGGGTCGGGGCGGTGGATCGGCACCGGGATGATCTGGCCGAGGCCTTGCGGGAGCGCGGGCTGGAGGTTGAGACCAACGTCGGATTGTCGGATTTCCGGCTGGACCTCGTGGTGTCCGATCCCGCGCGGGGTGATCGGTCGGCTTTGGCTGTATTGCTGGACGGTCCGGGCTGGGCCGAGCGCGCGACCACGGGTGATCGCGACGGCCTGCCCGAGCAGGTCTTGCGCACCATCATGGGCTGGCCCGCCATCGAACGCGTGTGGTTGCCGGAGTGGCTGGGTGACCGGGAGGGTACGCTCGGCCGGCTAGTCGAGGCGGTCGCTGCTGTCGATGGACGGTTGGCCGTGGGCGAGGCGACGAGCCAGGCGGTGTTCACGCCGTATGAGCCCGGGGGAGACAGTCCGGTGCTCGACGCGGGTGAGGAGCCCGCGGACGGGGGCGTTGAGGTCGACGAACCGGAGCTCGTGAGCGGTGGCCCTGCTGGCCCGATTGATCGGGTCGATGGGGTCGATGGAGTTGGGGTCGAGGGAGTCGATCCGGCCGGCCTGGGCGAAGCCGACCCGCTGGCGCTGCTCACCTCGACCGTGTCGTTCGACGAGGGGCCCTATGCAGAGCCCGAGCTGGAGTTGCGTCCCCGCGGGCGGATGGATCGACTGGGTTACCCCGGGGCTGCGAGTCAGGGGGTGACCGCGCTCATGGGAGAGATCATCGCCGCGGCCGGCCCGATCAGCCCCCGGCGCGTGGCTCGGATCGTGGTGGTCACCCACAACATCAGCCGCCTGACCGAACAGCGCTTCACGACCCTGCGCGACCTCCTGCCGGGCGACGTGCGGCGGGACCCCGAGGGATTCCTCTGGCCCGCAGGGCGTGATCCGCTGCGCTGGGAGGGCTATCGCTCCGGGTCCGACCTCAAGGACCGCCCCCTCGGCGACATCGCACTGCGGGAGATCGGGAATGCTCAGGTCGATCTGGTACGCCGGGCCGTCGGCATCTCGGTCGACGAGCTTTTCCGCGAAACGATGCGGATCTTCGGAGGAACCCGGGCGACGGACTCCACACGCGATCGGTTGGCCGCCGCACTCGATCAGGCCGTGGTCGACGGGCGCGTACGCATCGCCGGGGACATCGTCTCAGCCTGAGCCCCTCTCTTGGGGTCTCACGCTCTGGGGGAGGCGTGCGGGGCGCTATGGAATTGCGCCCCCTGCGGAAGCGCTGGTGGGGTGGTGCGACGTGCGCGCGTACGCCGGATGCCCGGACTTCGCACACGAGTGTTCGCACTCCCCGACGCGTACGCCACCTCCCGCCCCGGTGTCCGGACTTCGCAACGTAAGTGCCCGCGCTTCCCGACGTGTCCCCCGGCTCCAGCCCCGGTGTCCGGACTTCGCAACGTCGGTGCTCGCACTTCCCGACGTGTACGCCACCTCCCGCGCTGGGAGCCCGGACCTCGCAACACGAGTGCTCGCACCTCCCGACGTGCACGCCACCTCCCTACGTGGTTCGCTCGCTCCGACGTGGCGCAATGTCGGAAGGTGGCTCCCATGTGGCGAGGTGGCGTACACGTCGTGAAGTCCATGGATTCTGGGGGAGGGAAGTGGATTCCGGGTAGGGAGGTCACCCGTTCCGGGAGCTCGATCGGCGGCACTGGGTAAGTGCCCCGTCGGGCGGGGCACTTACCTAGCGCGCGCAGAGTTGACTGGGTGACAGCGGATTCTGGACGCGCCACCACGGGGACCGCCCCGTCGACACTCCATGGAGCGATTCAGAGGAGCACGCCCCCTCGACCTCACCCAGGAGAAGCTCCCACCGCACGGGGGTCCGGACATCGCGACATGAACGCTTCGGACTTCCCGACGCGGATGCTGCCTGTGTCCCCGAGGTGGCACCTCCCGACATGAATGCTCGGACTCCCCGACGCGGATGCTGCCTGTGTCCCCGAGGTCGGCACGAGCCGACATGAATGCTCGGACTCCCCGACATGTAGGCGACTTCCCGCGCCGAAAGCTGAGGCACCTCCCGACGTGTACGCAGCATCCCTACGTGATTCGCTCCTTCCGACGTTGCGCAAGGTCGGAAGGTGGCTCCCATGTCGGTTAGTGCCGCGGGGCGAGGGAAGTGGGCCGTGGAGAAGCGAGGTGGGGGCAGCCCGGGTCGGATGCGGAGCGAGAGGGGCCGGGAGTGAGGGAAGTGGGCCGTGGAGGAGCCAGGTAGGGGCATTGAGGTCGGGGGCCCAAGGGCCCCCAGCGCTTCCGCAGGGGAAGCAATTCCATAGTGCGCGTCATAGTGCGCGCAGCTGCACCTGGAGGGGGACATTCTTGCCGACCGCACCTGGTGCATCGACCAGCGCCGGCGAGGCACTGACCCCCGGCGCGCCTCACACCCGCGCCAGACCGCCGCAATTATGGACGATCGTCCAGGTTAGGAATCACTTAATCTCCAAATTGGCCCATGTTCCAGCTCGAAACGGGGTATTACTTCGATGAGAGACACGGGACGGAGCCCCGCGGCTCCGGAGCGGTCTCCGGCGCTGGGGCCTTTGCCCGGCAGGCTCGATGACGAGCCGGTCCTCGGAGGGGGAGGGGGACACCGCGGTGACACCGGGCGGAAGGCGTAATACGGCGAGGCTTCATCGGCAAACGCCTGACCCATGGTCGGATCACTCGACGATCCGGTCCGAGTTGTTCAGCACCGAACGACTCGTCGAGCACGGAGTTTCGCTCGCGGATGCCCAGGTGTCGGTGGCCGGTGCGATCCCGGCGACCTCGCTCCTGGACCGGCTCAAGGACAACGCGAAGGTCCTGGTCCGCTGCTACGAATCCCTCGTCGGTGACCTCTCGGCCGACCGGACCATCACGCCGGCCGCCGAATGGCTGGTCGACAACTTCCACCAGGTCGAGGAACACCTCCGACAGGTCCGCCTCGACCTGCCCCCCGGCTATTTCCGCCAGCTCCCCAAGCTCGGCCAGGGCTTCCTCGAGGGACACCCGCGGATCTTCGGGGTGATGTGGGGATATGTGGCCCACACCGACAGCCTGTTCGACCCGGACCAACTGGCCGAATACATCCGCGCCTATGAGACCCGCAAGCCCCTCACCCTCGGCGAGCTCTGGGCCGTGGCGATCACGCTTCGCCTCCTGCTCCTGGAAAACCTCCGCCGCATCGCCGAGCAGGTCGTCTCCGCCGCCGACGACCGGGCGCGCGCAGATTCCATTGCCGACGCCCTCCTCGGCACCGGCGGCCGCGAGCGACTCACCCTGGCCGAGGCCGTTCCCAACCGGTCCACCGTCCGGATGTCCCGCGCCTTCGTGGTCCAGCTCCTGCGCCGCCTCGCCCACACCGACGAGACGGACGGCGTCGCGTGGGCCTCCGACTGGGTGGACACCACGGGCCAGGACATCGACGACCTGATCGACGCCGAACACCAGCAGCTCTCCCGCCAGGCCGTCACCATCCGCAACATCTTCACCTCGATGCGCCTGGTCTCCGACGTCAACTGGGAGGACTGGCTCGAGTCGGTGTCCCTCCTCGAGCGCGAGCTCGGGACCAACCCCGGCTATCACGATCTCGACTTCACCACCCGCAACTCCTATCGCTCCGCCGTCGAATCTCTCGCCCGGGGCTCCAACAAGGACGAGCTCGAAGTCGCCCGGGCCGCTCTCGTCTGGTCGCGCGACTCCGACGACGAGGTTGCCCGGGATCTCGGCTACTGGTTGATCGACGACGGCCGGCGCCAGTTCGCCCGGGCTCTCGGCTATCGACGCTCCGCCCGGGAGTGGGTGTCCGACACCATTCGTCGTGCGGGGGTGTGGGGGTACCTCGCGAGCCTGACCCTCACCACCGCCATCTGCCTCGCCATCGCCCTCGTGGTGCTCGCCCTCACCGCGGGCGGCTGGACGACGCTCGGCCTTCCGGTCTGGGTTGCCCTCGGCCTGCTCCTGGCCCTGCCCATCAGCTCCCTCGCCCTCGGGCTGGTCAACCACCGCTCCGCCACGTTCTTCGGTGCCCGCCCCCTGCCGGCCCTGTCGCTCGAGGCCGGCGTACCCGCCGAGCTCCGCACCATCGTCGTCATTCCCACCATGCTCACCTCACCCGAGGGTGTGAAAGAGCTGATCCGGGACCTCGAGGTGCACTATCTGGCCAACTCCGCAGGCGAGCTCTATTTCGGCGCCATCACCGACTGGGCCGATGCCGACACCCAGCTTCGACCGGGCGACGAGGAACTGGTGGCCCAGGCCGTAGCCGGCGTACGCGATCTGAACGCCCGCTATGGCAACCGCTTCCTCCTCTTCCACCGCGAACGCCAGTGGAACTCGGCCGAGGGCGTCTGGATGGGCTGGGAACGGAAGCGCGGCAAGCTCGACGAGCTCAACCGCTACCTCCGCGGCTCCGGCGCCACCAGCTTCACCGTCGTGGAAGGCCGCATCCCGGGCCAGTTCCGCTATGTCATCACCCTCGACGCCGACACGATCCTGCCGCGCGAGGCCGCCCGGCGCCTCGTCGCCAAGATCGCCCACCCCCTCAACCGGGCCCGCTTCGACGAGCGCGGCCAGGTCGTGCGGGGCTACTCGATCCTGCAGCCGCGCGTCACCCCATCGCTGCCGCTGACCGAGGACACGTCCCCGTTCCAGGCGATCTATTCGACCCAGCGCGGCCTGGACCCCTATGCCTTCGCGGTCTCCGACGTTTATCAGGACCTGTTCGGCGAGGGCTCGTTCGCCGGCAAGGGCATCTATGACGTCGACGCGTTCGAGTCGGCGCTGGCCGACAGGATCCCCGAGAACGCCCTCCTCTCCCACGACCTCCTGGAGGGCAACTTCTCCCGTTCCGGCCTGGTGACCGACGTGGAGGTGGTGGAGGAATACCCGACCGCCTATGAGGTTGCAGCGTCCCGGAACCATCGCTGGACGCGCGGCGACTGGCAGCTCCTGCCCTGGCTGTTCGGGCGCCGCGGCCGGGGGCTGACCCCGCTCGGCCGCTGGAAGATGCTCGACAACCTGCGGCGCTCGATCGCCCCGATCTCGGCGGTCCTCGGCACGATCCTCGCCGCGCTCGTCCTGCCGTGGCAGGCCATGCTGGCGTGGATCATCCTCCTGGTGCTGCTGCACCTGATCCCGCCCACGCTGCCTCTGTGGCGCCGGATCCTCCCGACCCGCCGCGGCGTCACGCGCGCGAGCCAGACCCGCGCGTTCGGTGAGGATCTCCGCACGAGCCTTGCTCTGGCCTTCCTCAACCTCGCGCTGCTCGCCCAGGAGGCGGCGCGCAGCCTGGATGCCATTCTGCGTACGCTCGTCCGGCTCGTCACCCGCCGCCACCTCCTCGAATGGACGACGGCCGCGGCGGCGCAGAAGTCCGCGAAGGGCACGCTCGGCCGCTACTTCAGGCTGATGGCCCCGAGCCTGGTCGCCCCTGTCGCCCTCGTCGTCGCCGCCGCCATCGGCGGGCCGCTCCATCTCGCGGTCGCCGCACCCCTGGCCCTGCTCTGGTTCGCAGCCCCTGTCGTCGCCTGGCGCGTGAGCAAGCCCTATGACCGGATCGAGGTGCAGGCCACGGACGCCGATGTGGCGTACCTCCGCCTCGTCGCCCGCCGCACCTGGCGCTTCTTCACGACCTTCGTGACGGCCGAGGAGAATCACCTGCCGCCGGACAACTTCCAGGAGGACCCCGCGCCCAAGGTCGCCCACCGGACCTCCCCGACCAACATCGGCCTCTATCTGCTCAGCACCGTCTCCGCCCGTGACTTCGGGTGGATCGGCCTGGCCGACGCCGCCGACCGACTCGAGGCCACCTCCGAAACGCTGGCGGCGCTCGAGCACTACCGAGGTCACCTCTACAACTGGTATGACACGCGGACCGCCCAACCCCTCGAGCCCCGCTATGTCTCCAGCGTCGACTCCGGCAATCTGATCGGCCACCTCATCACCCTCGTCCGCGTCTGCCGCGAATGGATCGATCAGCCCGGGTTCGAAGCGATGCCGCTCGCCGGCGTGGACGACGGCCTGCGCCTGGTGCGGGAATCGCTCGCCGAGGTTCCTCCCGAGTCCCCCGCGTACGCCGAGTTGGCGCGCGCCGAGGCCGCGCTCGCGGCCGCCGGTCCGACGGTCCTGCGGGTCGAGTCCACCGATCCGGCCAACCACCGCACCCCGAACGGCACCCCGCGGCCCGGGTCCGGGCAGGCCGACCCGGCGTACTCCCCGGATGCCCTCCTCGACCCGCTGGAGAGCCTGGTCCGGGCCACCCACGACCACCCGGAGGCCCAGGTCTGGGCGCAGGCCACGCTGGACACCTTCGTCTCCCTGCGCCGCGACCACGGCCTGGCCGACGCCGACCGCCACCGGGTCATCCAGCAGTTGGAACGCGTCGAGGCGATCGCCCGCCACGAGATCCTGATGGCCGACTTCCGGCTGCTGCTCGACAGGCGTCGCCAACTCCTGTCGGTCGGCCTGCGCGCGGACACCGGCAAGCTCGACGAGAGCTGCTACGACCTGCTCGCCTCGGAATGCCGCCTGGCCAGCTATATCGCCGTCGCCAAGGGCAACATCCCCACGCGCCACTGGTTCCGGCTGGGCCGCTCGGTCACGGCCGTCGGCGGTGGCGCCGCGCTGCTGTCGTGGTCGGGGTCGATGTTCGAATACCTCATGCCGCCGCTCGTCGTGCGCGCCCCCGCCACCGGCCTGCTCAACACGACGGCGCGGTTGGTGGTGCGACGTCAGATCGAGTACGCCGAGGCGCTTGGGGTCCCGTGGGGCATTTCGGAGTCCGGTTTCAATGCGCGTGACCCCGAGATGAACTATCAGTACTCGCCGTTCGGCGTACCCGGTCTGGGCATCGTCCGCGGCCTCGCCGACAATCTCGTCATCGCGCCCTATGCGACCGGCCTGGCGTCGATGGTCGAGCCCGACGAGTCCGTCCGCAACTATCGCCGGCTGACCGCCCTGGGCGCGCGGGGGCACTACGGCTTCTACGAGGCCATCGACTTCACCCCCGAACGACTGCCGCGAGGGGCGGAGCATGCGCTGGTGAAGAACTACATGGCGCACCACCAGGGCATGACCATCGTGGCCATCCACAACGTCGTGCTCGACGGGCTGATGCGCGACCGGTTCCATTCCGAGCCGATGATCGCGGCGTCAGAGATGCTCCTGCAGGAGCGCCAGCCGCGCGACGTCCCCGTCAGCCACGCCCGGCGCGAGGAACTGCGGGCCCTGCACGCCGTTCACAGCGCCGAGGCCCCCGCGGAGCGTACGCTCAGCGGCCCGGTGGCCCTCGCCCCGGGCGTCCACCTCATGTCCAACGGCGGTCTCACCCTCCAGCTCACGCCCGCCGGCGGCAGCTTCCTGCGCTGGCGCGGGATCGCGATCAACCGCTGGCATGCGGATCTGACGAGCGAGGAGACGGGCACCTACTGCTATCTCCGCGACGCCGACAGCGGGGACATCTGGTCCACGACGGCGCTGCCGGTGATCGACTCGGATCCCTACAGCGTGTTCCTGGGCGAGGACCGGGCCGAATATGTACGCCGGCACGGCGACATCACGACCTCGCTCGTGCACCACCTGTCACCGGAAGCCGATGTGGTGGCCCGCCGGCTCACCATCACGAACTCGGGCAACCGGGCGCGCCGGATCACGGCGACGTCCTATGCCGAGCTGGTGCTCGCCGCGGCCCGCGACGACGACGCCCACCCGGCGTTCTCGAAGATGTTCGTGCGGACCGAATATCTGCCCGACCAGGCGGCCCTGCTCGCCACCCGGCGTCGCCGGTCGAGCTCGGATCCGGAGGTCTGGCTCGCACACTTCGTGAAGCCCGGGCCCGCGGCGGGGGAGGCCCCGATCCGGGTCGAGACCGACCGCGAGGTCTTCCTCGGGCGCAACCATCCGATGACCGCGCCGCGGTGCGTCGTCGATCCCGAGGCGATGACCGGGCAGACCGGCTATGTCCTGGACCCGATCATGTCGTTCGCCCAGGATCTGGAGCTTCCCCCGGGAGAGAAGGTCGTGACGACGTTCTGGACCGCGCTCGCCCCCTCCCGGGAAGAGGTCCTGCGGCTGGTGGATCAGCACCTGTCCCCGGGGTCCTACGACCGGGTCGAGGCACTGCGCTGGACCCACTCCCAGATCATGCTGCGCCACCTCGGCGTCAAGTCGGCCGAGGCCGCCCAGTTCCAGGAGCTGGCCGGTCACATGCTCTATCCCGATGTGTCGCTGCGCGCGTCGGCGGAGGAGTTGGCCGATGCCCGGTCGCAGTCGGCGCTGTGGTCGCTCGGCATCTCGGGTGATCTCCCGATCCTCGTCGTGCGGATCGATGACGAGGCCGACATCGGTGTGGCCGAGCAGGCTGTGAAAGCGTTCGACTATTGGCGGACCAAGCGGTTCGCGGTCGACGTCGTCCTGCTCAACGAACGGGCGGCGTCCTATGTGCAGGAGCTGCAGCACGGGCTCGAGCGGATCGCCGCCGGCATCCGTCCCCGCACCGGGTCGCCCGACTCCACCGGGCGCGTCTTCGTCGTCCAGCGCTCGCAGGCGAACCCGGATGCGGTGGCCTCGCTGCTCGCCGCGGCCGCTGTCGTGTTGGTCGCCCGCCGCGGCAGCCTGGCCCATCACCTGCCGACCATGACCCCGCCGGCGATCCGGCGCGGTCGAGCGGTGACCCGCGTGGCCGCACCGGGCGCGGACGTCGGCGCGATCACCGGTGAGTTGCTCCACTTCAACGGCACGGGCGGATTCAGCCCGGACGGCCGCGAATATGTGGTGGTCCTCGAGGCGGGCCGGTCCACCCCGGGGCCCTGGACCAACGTGGTCGCGAACGACGAGTTCGGGTTCCATGCGACGGCCGAGGGGTCGGGCTACACGTGGTGGCGCAACAGCCGCGACAACCAGCTCACCGAGTGGCCGAACGATCCGGTGCGCACCCCGCTCGGCGAGATCACCTATGTGCGCGATGACATGACCGGCCAGGTCGCCAGCCCGACGTCCTCGCCGATCCTGGACGGTGGGCCGGGCTCGGACGGGGCCGGCGGTGCCCATGTTGTACGCCACGGGTTCGGCTATTCGCGCTATCAGCACGACATGGGCGGCGTGGAACTCGACCAGGTGGTCTTCGTCGCGGGCGACGACCCGGTCAAGATGTCGGTGCTCACGGTGACCAACACCTCGCAGACCGTGCGTCGCCTCAGCGTCACCGCGTACGCCGAGCCCGTCCTCGGCATGGGTCGCACCACCACGTCGCGACACATCATCACCGAACGCGATCCGCAGACGGGGGCGCTGCTCGCGCGCAACCCGTGGGTCACGCAGTATCCGGGGACCCTGTTCTTCGACATGGCCGGAGAGCAGGAATCCGTGACCGGCGACCGGCGCGAATTCCTCGGGATGCACGGGAACCGGGCCTTGCCCGACGCGATGCTCTCGACTGGCGGCCTGTCCGGGGCGGTGGGGGCCGGGCTGGATCCGTGCCTGGCCCTGCGGCGGACGCTGGTGTTGCTGCCGGGAGAGAGCGCGGAGGTCGTGGTCACCCTCGGCGCGGCGGACGATGCCGCCGGCTGCCGGCGGTTGATCGAGAAAGCGCGCGCCGCGGATCCGGAGCAGGTGCTCGCCGAGGTCGAACGGCATTGGGACGAGCGCCTGCGCCAGGTGCAGGTGCGAACCCCGGACTCGGCGTTCGATGTGATGATGAACGGCTGGTTCCTCTATCAGACCCTGGCCTGCCGGATGCTGGCGCGATCGGGTTACTACCAGGCCTCTGGGGCGTACGGATTCCGGGATCAGCTCCAGGACTCCATGGCCGCCGTGCTGGTGGAGCCGGAGCTGGCGCGGGAGCACGTGCTCCGGGCCGCCGGGCGGCAGTTCCCCGAGGGGGACGTGCAGCACTGGTGGCTGCCGGCGAGCGGTCAGGGCGTGCGGACGCGGATCACCGACGATGTCGTCTGGCTGTCGCATGCCGTCGCGCGCTATGTCCGCGTGACCGGGGACGTGGGCGTACTCAATGAGCAGGTGCCCTTCCTCGACGGCGACCAGCTGACCGACGAGGAGCACGAGAAGTTCTTCCAGCCTCAGACCTCGGCGACGACCGCGACATTGTGGGAGCACTGCAAGCTCGGGCTCGAACGAGCGTTCCGGCTGACCGGCCGGCACGGGCTGCCGCTGATCGGTGGTGGTGACTGGAACGACGGCATGAACCGCGTCGGCATCGGAGGAGACGGCGAGAGCGTGTGGCTGGGCTGGTTCCTGCACACGACGCTCACCGAGGTGATCGCACTGGCCGAGGCGCGGGGGGATACCGACTTCGCGTGGCGGTGCCGCGAGCGGCAGCAGAAGTTGCTGAGTGCGCTCGAGGACGGCGGCTGGGACGGCCGCTGGTATCGCCGCGGCTACTTCGACGACGGCACCCCCCTCGGGTCGGCCACCTCGACCGAATGCCGCATCGATGCGATCGCGCAGAGCTGGGCCGTGCTGTCCGGGCAGTGCCAGCCGGAACGTGCCACCCAGGCGATGTCCGAGGTCGAGAAGCAGCTGGTCATGCCCGAATCCGGGGTCGTCCGGTTGTTCACGCCGCCGTTCGATGTGTCCGAGCCCGACCCGGGTTACATCCGGGCCTATCCGCCGGGCGTACGCGAGAACGGTGGGCAATACACCCACGGCGCGATCTGGTCGATCTTCGCGTACGCCGCGCTGGGGCGCCCCTCGGCCGCCGCGCGCATGTTCGGCCTGATCAACCCGGTGAACCACGCGCTGACGCCGGAGACCGCAGCCGGTTATCGCGTCGAGCCCTATGTCGTCGCGGCCGATGTCTATTCGGTCGAGCCGCACGTGGGCCGGGGTGGTTGGACCTGGTACACCGGCTCGTCCGGCTGGCTCTATCGCGCCGGCCTGGAGGCCGTGCTCGGCGTACGCCGGGAAGGCGAGCAACTCGTGCTGCGTCCGTGCTTCCCCGATGAGTGGCTCGATGTGGAGGTGCGCTATCGCTATGGCGCGAGCGAATACGTCATCCGCTTCTGCCAGCCCGTCGACGGTGAACGGGTGGGAGTCGTCCTCGACGGCAACCCGGTGATCTCCAGCGGCAACGGGGCGCCGGGGGCTCGCGCGGGCGCTCTCATGGGCGGCCCGGATGAGCTCCGCGTACCCCTCGTCGACGACGGTGGCCAGCATCTCGTCCAGGTACGTCGGCTCGCTACGGTGGTGCAGTGACTTTTCATGCCGATCGTTGGGAGCCCGTCGAGGGGTTCGAGTTCACTGACATCACCTATCACCGGGCCAAGGACGTGCCCGCGGTGCGGGTGGCGTTCGACCGGCCGGAGGTGCGCAATGCGTTCCGGCCGCACACGGTGGACGAGCTGTATACGGCGCTCGATCATGCGCGGATGAGCCCGGACATCGGGTGTGTGCTGCTGACCGGGAATGGTCCCGCGAAGGACGGCGTCTGGTCGTTCTGCTCCGGTGGCGATCAGCGGATCCGGGGGCGGTCGGGTTATCAGTACGCCCAGGCCGACGACAAGGGCCGGCCGGCACTGGGGGAGACCTCCGACACCCTGGACCAAGCCCGCGCCGGGCGATTGCACATTCTGGAGGTGCAGCGGCTGATCCGTTTCATGCCGAAGGTCGTGATCTCGCTGGTCAACGGGTGGGCCGCGGGTGGTGGGCACTCGCTGCACGTCGTGTCCGATTTGTCGCTTGCGAGCGCTGAGCACGCGAAGTTCAAGCAGACCGATGCGGATGTGGGCTCGTTCGATGCGGGTTATGGATCGGCGTACCTCGCCCGCCAGGTCGGTCAGAAGTTCGCCCGGGAGATCTTCTTCCTCGGCGATGTGTATTCGGCCGACGACGCCTATCGCATGGGCATGGTCAACAAGGTCGTCACGCACGACGAGCTCGAGGATGTCGCACTCGAATGGGCGGCCAAGATCTGTGGCAAGTCTCCGACGGCGCAGCGGATGCTGAAGTACGCCTTCAACGCCATCGACGATGGACTGGTCGGCCAGCAGGTGTTTGCGGGGGAGACGACCAGGTTGGCGTACATGACCGACGAAGCCGTCGAGGGGCGCGACGCCTTCCTCGAGAAGCGTCCGCCGAACTGGTCGAAGTTTCCGTACTACTTCTGAGATCGCGCGACTCCTGGGCGGTGGCTGAGGGTGCGCTCCCAAATGTCCCTGTGGGCCAAGATCATCTGAATAATCCTGATGATCTTGGTCAGGAGTGACAATTGGGAGGGACCCAACGGTGAATCAGGTGTCCACCTCGTGACGCCGGTGGCCAGCCTGGATAGACCTCCACATTTCCACCTGATGGGCGAAGGGTTGCGGTGGTCCTCGGGCGGCGGTCTATGCTGGAGACAAGCAAACAGTGCTCCGGGGTCGGTGAAAGTCCGAACCGGCGGTGATAGTCCGCGACCCGAGGTGACTCGGTTGAGCCGGTGAAATTCCGGCACCGACGGTTAAAGTCCGGATGGGAGGCGCACGAGGGTTTGCGCACGTTTCGGCATGACCGGTTGTGGTGTCACAACCAGTCGAGTGCAGGGCTGCACCCGCCGTGGCGTACGCGAACGTTCTGACCCCTGGGCCAAAGGCGAGGGGAGCAGGACCAGTGAACACTCACTCCGATCATCCGCGACTGCGCGGATCGGTGCGCGTGCTCGCACCGTTGCTGCTCGGGCTCGTGGCCCTCACCATCTGGCAACTCATCACCATGTCGGGCGCGGTGCCGCCCACTCTTCTGCCCGCCCCCGGTGCGGTGCTGGCCCGCTTCGGTGCGGACATTGCGTCGGGTGCGCTGCTGGGGTACGCCGGCGTCACGATTCTCGAAGCCGTCTTCGGCTGTGTCCTCGCCGCGGCCATCGCCCTTCCCATGGGCTATCTGATCGCCCGGGCCCGCGTGGCCGAAGCGGCGGTCTCGCCCTATCTCGCCGCATCCCAGGCGATCCCAGCCGTGGCGATCGCGCCCCTGTTGGTCATCTGGGTCGGCTATGGGCTGCTCCCGGTGGTGCTGCTCTGCGCGCTCCTGGTGTTCTTCCCGGTGGTGCTCTCGACCGTCCTCGGTCTGCGTACCATCGACACCGAAATCCTCGAGGCCGCCCAGCTCGACGGCGCCCATGGCGCCCATATGCTGCGCCACATCGAATGGCCGCTCGCCCTGCCCGCCGTCCTCACCGGCATCCGCAACGGCTTCACCCTGTCGGTGACCGGCGCGGTCGTCGGCGAACTCGTCATGGGCGGTCACGGTCTCGGCATGGTTCTGTCGGTCCAGTCCGCGTCGGTCGACACGACCGGCCTGTTCGCCACGCTGCTCGCCCTGTGCCTGATCGCCGTCGTGATCTACATGGTCCTGGTCGGCATCGAGCGCGTCACCAATCCGCTGCGTCCCCGGCGCAATCGGCCGATCCGCCCGCAGCTCGCCGAGGACGCCGCTGCGCCGGCCACGCGCGAGCCTGCCGAGGTTGCCCCCTTCATTCCCAGCCGTTCTCATTCCGCCCCGGTCCGCCAGCAGGAGCCGCGGGTCTTCCGTCTCGAATCAGGAGTCCTATGAACCGCCGTCACTTCCTTCGCATGGCCACACTCGCGGGTCTGGCCACTGCGGGCCTCGGGGCGACCGCGTGCGTGCAGCGCACCCCGAGCGCCGCCCCCGCCGGTTCCGGATCGGCGGCCGCGGGCGCCAAGGTGACCGTGGGCCTCACCTATACGCCCGACATCCAGTTCTCGCCGTTCTATGTGGCGGCCGAGAAGGGTTACTTCAAGGACGCGGGGCTCGACGTCACCCTGCGCCATCATGGTGCGAGTGAGTCGCTGTTCGGGGCGATTCAGGCGGGCCAGGAAGACATCGTGTACGCCGGCGGCGACGAGATGATGCAGGCGCGCTCCCAGGATGTGCCGCTGGTCAACTTTGCGACGTACTACCAGGACTATCCCGTGGTGCTCGTCGTCCCGGAGGACTCGCCGATCCAGTCGGCGGCGGACCTGCGCGGGCGGAGTGTGGGCGTACCCGGGCCGTATGGTGAAACCTGGTTCGGCCTGCTCGCCCTGCTCAAGCAGGCGGGCCTCGCCCAGACGGACGTCGAGGTGAAGCACATCGGCTATACGCAGCAGGCGGCGATCACGACCAAGCAGGTCGACGCCGTGATGGGCTATGTCAACAACGATGCGGTGCGGCTGCAGGCGGCGGGCGTACCCGTCCGCACCCTGCCCATCGCACAGGCCGATCCGCCGCTGGTGGGGATCGGTCTGGGCACGACCGATGAGCTGTTGAAGACCCGGCAGACCGAGCTCCGGAAGGTGCATGAAGCGGTGGTGCTCGCCATCGCCGACATCGTCGCCGACCCGGACGAAGCGGTCAGGCTGTCGGCCAAGTATGTTCCCGGCCTCAACGTCGGACCCCAGAAGGAATCCGCCCTCGCCACACTGAAGGCGACGATCCCGTTGTTCGGTGAGGTCGGCAACTATGGCCGGCAGAACGCTGCGACCTGGGAGGCCATGGCCGCGTTCATGGGCGAGATGGAACTCCTCGCGAAGCCGGTGCCCGCGGCTGAGGCGTACACGGCGGACCTGGTGTCCTGAACCAAGTCACAACGAACGAGGCGGCCCGGATGTCCGGGGCCGCCTCTGTCGTCTGGCTCAGCTCTTGCCGAGTTGGGCTGCGAGCTGGGGCGGGAGGTAGTCGTAACGGCTGAACTCGCGGGTGAACGAGCCCGTGCCGTGGGCGACCGAGCGCAGGTCGATCGGGTAGCGCGACAGCTCTACCGACGGAACGGCGGCCTGCACGATCGAATAGCCCTGCATGTCGCCTGTCCCGGTGCCGAGCACCTGGGCGCGCCGGCCCCGGAGATCGGCCATCACAGCACCCAGGTGTTCATCGGCGACCGTGATCTCCACGGTGTCGATGGGCTCGAGCAGCGCCACGCTCGCCGCATTCGCGGCCTCCTTGAGCGCAACCGCCCCGGCCGTCTGGAACGCCATGTCGGACGAGTCGACCGAGTGAGCCTTGCCGTCGAGCAGGGTGACGCGGATGTCGACCATGGGATAGCCGAGCAGGACGCCCTTCTCCATCTGGGACCGCACGCCCTTCTCGACCGAACCGATGAACTGGCGCGGCACCGAACCGCCGACGACCTTGTCGACGAACTCGAATCCGGCTCCGCGCTCCAGCGGCTCGATCTCGATCTGGCACACCGCGTACTGCCCGTGGCCACCCGACTGCTTCACCAGGCGTCCGGTCGAGGAGACCTTGCGGACGAAGGTCTCGCGCATCGCCGTACGCAGGGGCTCGGTCTCGACCTGCACGTGGAACTGGTCCGCGAGGCGCTTCACGAGCCCGTCGATATGGGCCTGGCCCATGGTCCAGAGCACGACCTGATGGGTCTCGGTGTTCTGCTCCATGCGCATCGTCACGTCCTCGACGACGAGGCGGCCGAGGGCGACGGCCAGCTTGTCCTCATCGGATTTCTTGGCGGCGCGGATGGCGATCGGCAGCAGGGGTTCGGGCAGAACCCACGGCTCGACCAGGGCGGGCCGGTCGCGATCGGACAGGGTGTCCGCGGTCTCGGGGGCTCCCATCTTGCCGACGATCGCGAGGTCGCCGGCCACGGCCTGCGGCTTCGACCGGGTCTCTTCGCCCACGATCATGCTCAGCGGCCCGACGCGTTCGCCGTCGAGGTCGTGATCGCCGTGGCCGACGGGACGCCCGGAGAACTCGGAGAGGTGGCCCGACACGTGGACCTGCTGGTCTGATGTGAGGGTGCCCGCGAACACGCGGACCACGGAGAGGCGGCCGACGTAGGGGTCGGTGGTGGTGCGAATGACCTCGGCCACCAGCGGGCCGGCGGGATCGCAGGTGACGTCGCCGTAGTCGTCACCGTCGGGCGTGGTGATGGCGGGCAGGTCGACATCGGCGGGGGAGGGGAAGCCCTTCACGAACATGCGCTCGAGTTGATAGACGCCGACGCCCGTCGGCGTGTGGGCCGCGAAGATCGGGAAGAACCTGGCGGTACGCACCGCGGTGCGGACGTCTTCGAGCATCGCGTCGAGCTCGATTTCGCCGCCCTCGAGGTAGACCTCCATGAGGGCCTCGTCCTCGGACCCCTCGATGACCGACTCGAGCAGCTCGCCGCGCGCCTCGGTGACGATCTCCTGCTCTTCTTCGGTGAGCTCGCGCACCTCGTCATCGGGACCGGTGAACGTCTGCTCGACGAGGTCGAGGACGCCGAGCAGGCGATCGTCCTCGATCACGGGCAGGCACACGGGCTGGGCGTCGCCGAACATGCGCTGGCACATCTCGACCGTCGCCTCCCAGTCGGCGCGCGCCTGTTCGAGCTTGGTCACCACGACCGCCCGGGGCATGTTGACCGCGCGGCACTCCTCCCACAGGAGGCGGGTCGGCTCATCGATGCCATCGGCGGCGGACACGACGAACAGGGCGGCATCGCCGGCACGGAGCCCCGCGCGCAAGTCACCCACGAAATCGGGATGGCCCGGGGTGTCGATCAGGTTGAGGACGAGGTCATCGGCCAGCCCGACGGTCGCGAGAGACAGCCCAACGGTTGTGTCCCGATCGTCGCGCCCCTGCTTCTTCACAGGCCCGGACTGGAGCTGATCAAACATCGTGGACTTGCCGGAGCCGGACGGTCCGACCAGCACGACGTTGCGGATCTGCCCAGGGTGAGTGGGGTTGCCAACCGATACGCCGTCGTTCGCTCTCATGGAGTTAACCCTATGGCCACCTTGAGACATTTTTCCTCCGGGTCGGACGCGGTGCTGGTCACATTTCGCGGAGTCGGCTGATGGGTCTTTGGGTCCCGATTGGGTGCGTTGGGTCGGGTCGTGGTGGTTCGTCCCGCTCCGGTCCAGGCTCGTCGCTGGCTGGGTCCATCCGCGGTTGCACGTCCGGCCCTTCGCTCATTCACCCGCCCGCTCATTCACCCCTTCACTCCTTCGCTGATTCATCCCATTCAGCCACTGGCTTCCGCCTGTCGCGGCCACCGCCGGCACTTCGCAACATCACGCGCACGTCCCTCGCTGGTTTGCTCCTTCCGACGTGGCGCAGTGTCGTGACGAGGGATCCATGTTGGTGGGAGTCCGTGATGTCGGGAGGTGCCCCGGCTTTCGGCGCGGGACGTGGCCTGCATGTTGGGAGGTCCGAGCATTCATGTCGGGAGGTGCCGGCGCTCGGAGCGGATGCAGCGTCTGCGTCGGGAAGTGCAAGCATTCACGTCGCGATGTCAATGGCACCGGGCGCGCAGGTCAGGCGTACGCGTTGAGAACTCCGAGCATCCATGTCGCGAGGTCTGGGTCCGGGGGCGGAGGCCTGCATTCACGTTGGAAGTGCGGACGTCGGGCTCGGGAGGCGTACGCATTGGCCATGGCGTCGGTTCGCTGAACTTGGATCTTCACGGGAGTCCACTGGGGCGGCCTTCCCTCGGTTTGCCCACCTCGCTACATCACGCGCACGTCCCTCGCTGGTTTGCTCCTTCCGACGTGGCGCAGTGTCGTGACGAGGGAGCCATGTTGGTGGGAGTCCGTGATGTCGGGAGGTGCCCCGGCTTTCGGCGCGGGACGTGGCCTGCATGTTGGGAGGTCCGAGCATTCATGTCGGGAGGTGCCGGCGCTCGGAGCGGATGCAGCGTCTGCGTCGGGAAGTGCAAGCATTCACGTCGCGATGTCATGGCGTCCTTGGCGTACGCCGTTGGCTCGGGGTCCGGGGCGTCCCGACAGGGGTACCTCCCGACACCAGCGCGGGCTCCCGACTTGATTCGCTGGTTCCAACCATGCGCAAGGTGGGAACGAGCGGTTCATGCTGGGTTGTGTGCAGTGTGGGGGACGCCGGGGATGGCCTCGACTTCGCGCGCTTCCGGTGCAGGTGCGCGAGTTAGGGCCTGTTCGCGCGGGATATATCTCTCGCGAAGTCGGGCCAACTCGCGCGTCTGCGCGGAACCCGCGCGAAGTGACCACAGGGCGACGGTCGTCGCGGTCGGCGGCAGGATGGCCGGGGCCTGCTTCCGCTGCGGACGCAGTTCGATAGGGCAGCAACCCCGAACCGGGCGGGAGCACCCAGTTCCATAGGGCAGCAACCCCGAACCGTGCGGGAGCACGCAGTTCCATAGGGCAGCAACCCCGAACCGTGCGGGACACCTCGAGCTCAGTCGGCCAATCCATACAGCCGATCGCCCGCATCGCCCAGGCCCGGAACGATGAACCCATGCTCGTTGAGCTTCTCGTCCACGGCCGCGACGACGAGGTGACACGGCACCTGCAGATCGCTCAACAGCGCAGACAACCGGCCCACGCCCTCGGGTGCGGCCAGGAGACAGATGCACGTGATGTGATCGGCCCCGCGATCGACCAGGAACCGAATCGCCCCGGCCAGCGACCCACCCGTGGCGAGCATTGGATCGAGCACATAGCACTGGCGGCCGGAGAGATCAGCGGGCAGACGCTCGGCGTACGTCATCGGCTCGAGCGTTTCCTCGTCCCGGATCATCCCCAGGAACCCGACCTCGGCCGTCGGCATGAGCCGCAGCATCCCGTCGAGCATCCCCAGCCCGGCGCGCAGGATCGGCACGACCAGCGGGGGCGGGGATGCCAGGTGGACGCCCGTCGCCATCGCGACGGGCGTCTCCACGGTGTGCTCCCTGACCCGGACCTCGAACGTCGCCTCGTACGCCAGCAGCGTCACCAGTTCCTCGGTGAGCCGCCGGAACACCGGCGTATCCGTCCGCGCATCGCGCAGCACGGTCAGCTTGTGGGCCACCAACGGGTGGTCGACGACGGTCACATCCACGGCCGGGTCCTTCCTCGTTGGCCGCAGCCTAGTGGTCGGGTCAGGCTTCCTTGGTCCCGGCGAGGGCGCGTTCGGTTTCCTCCGCGGTGGGTACGCCGACATAGCGCTCGTCCGGAATGCGCTCGGCCTCCGGGGGCGGACCGGGAGGCGTACCGTCACCGAACGGCCGGCCACCCAACTCCTCACGACCATGCTTGCTGTGCCAATCCGCCAGGTCCGGGCCCTTGGGCACGATGCGCGTCGGGTTGATGTCGCCATGGGTGACGTAATAGTGCTGCTTGATCTGCACGAAATCCGTCGTGTCGCCGAACCCGGGGGTCTGGAAGAGATCCCGCGCGTACGCCCACAGCGCCGGGAATTCGATCAGCCGCTGGCGATTGCACTTGAAGTGCCCGTGATAGACGGGGTCGAACCGCGCGAGCGTCGTGAACAGTCGCACATCGGCCTCGGTGATCGTGTCGCCCACCAGATAACGCTGCTTGGACAAGCGCTCCTCGAGCCAGTCGAGAGCGGTGAAGAGCCGGTCGTACGCATCCTCGTAGGCACCCTGCGTACCCGCGAAGCCACAGCGATAGACGCCGTTGTTCACCTCGGTGTATACCCGCTTCGCCACCTCGTCGATTTCGTCGCGCAGGTGATCGGGATACAGCTCGGGCGCGCCGTCGCGGTGGTGGGCGGTCCACTCGGTCGAGAAGTCGAGCGTCATCTGCGCGAAATCGTTGGTGACGACCTTGCCGGTCTCCACCTCGACGATCGCGGGCACGGTGATACCCCGCGGGTACGCCCGGAACCGCGCGTTGTACGCATCGCGCAGCCAATGGATCCCGAGCACCGGGTCCTGGCCGCCCTCATCCAGGTCGAAGATCCACGAGCGCTCGTCATGGGTCGGCCCGGGAATGCCCAGGGACAACGCGTCCTCGAGACCCAGCAGCCGGCGGACGATCATCGTCCGGTTGGCCCACGGGCACGCCCGCGCCGCGACGAGCCGATAGCGCCCGGCCTCGACCGGCCAGAGCTCCCGGCCCTCGGTGTCCCTGCCGGCGCTCGCATCCGCGACGATCCGGTCGGTGATGTAGTTCGTGTCCCGGTCATATTCCGGTCCGGTCACATAGCTCGCTGCAGTCGCGTCCATGTGCGCGAGCCTAGGTGAGGGCCTTTTTCGCGGGTACGCCGGGGCCGCGGCCCCCGACGATGCCCGAACCTTGCCCGGGGGTGTCCCGGGCCCGCCGGGTCTGAGAACATGGGGGCGGTCCGTGGGCGACACGGGGCGGCATCAGGAGGGGTCATGACCGATTACGACAATGAAGAGGACTACGAGTCCTTCGACCTGTCCTCGCGTTCCAAGGACGACCCCCGGTCCGACCTGGCGGCCTATACCGATGATCTCGACGACTTCGACATCGACGACGACGATGACGACGATCTCGACGACGACGATGACGATGATGATGACGACGATCTCGACGACGATGATGATGATGACGACGACTTCGATGACCTCGAGGACGCCGGCGACGACGAGATCGACCTGGTCGTCGCGGTCTATCGCGAGGACGGCCTCCCGGTCGCGACCGCGCTGACCAAGGACCTGGCCAACGATCTCGATGAGTTGATCCTGCAGCTGCGTCGCCAGCCTGCGGATGCCGGTGCGATCGGCATGGTCTCGCTCGTGGGTGATGTCTTCATCATCGTCCGCGTGCGCGGGCGCAACGTGCAGGCCCTGGTCTCCGACGCCGCTGCGGCCGGCGACTGGCCGCTCGCCCGCGACATCGCCGACTTCCTCGGCGTCGACGAGATCCCCGATCCCGATGACGACTCCGAACCCATGGGCGACCTTGGCCTCCTCACCGATCTCGGCGTGACCGACCTCGCCATGGAAGCCTATTGCGACAACTTCGACGACAACTCCGACGAGGTGCTCGCCCAGATCGCCGAACGCATCGCCGTCGGCCAGGCCTTCCGCAAGGCTGCCGACTCGTTCAACTGATCTCGTTCAACTGATGTCGTCGTCGGCCCCGAGAACCCGGTGGGACCAGGCGTTCGACCTCGCGCTGAGCGAGGCGTACGCCGCGGCCGAGCACGGTGACGTGCCGATCGGGGCGGTGCTCCTCGACCCGGACGGCCGCGTCGTCGCCGTCGGCCACAACGAGCGCGAACTCACCGGCGATCCCACGGCCCACGCCGAAGTCGTGGCCCTCCGGCGCGGGGCCGAAGCCCACGGCGAATGGCGGCTGGAGGGCCACACGCTCGTCGTCACGCTTGAACCCTGCACCATGTGCGCAGGCGCACTGGTCCTGGCGCGCGTTGCGCGGGTGGTCTTCGGGGCCTACGACGCGAAAGCCGGCGCGATCGCCTCCCTCTTCGATGTCGTCCGCGACCCCCGGCTCAATCACCGACCCGAGGTCGTCGGAGGCATCAGGGCCGACGAATGTGCCCGGCCCCTGCTGGAATTCTTCGACGCGCACAGGTGATGTCCGGGGGCTGGGTAAGTGCCCCGTCCGGCGGGGCACTTACCTAGCGTCGCGAGACCCACCCCTCGGGCACGCCCCCTCGCTGATCAGGCGGTCCCGAGGAGCCGGGCCATGTATTTCGCGTACTGCTTCCGACCCGCCACCTTCCACATGAGCTTGACGAACCCCGGCATGGGGGCGAGAAACTCACGACCCTCCTCGGGTGTGGCGACGTCGAGCAGCCCTCCCAGGAAGACAGGGAGGCCGGACTTCGGCATGCCCGTGCTCATCACCTTGCCGAAGTCGTCCATTCCCTGCGGGTCACATGTTGCGCGAGGAGCGGTACGACCAGGCGCTCTTCCTCGGCCAGATGATCGGCGAGGACCAGGCGGAACTCGGCCAGGGCGTTGCCCAGGGCCGTGGCGGCGGCAGCCGAGGCGGGTCCGGGGCGAGCGGTCGACCAGTCGGTCGCACACTGCCGGACGCGGTCGACGAGGCCATCGATCTCGTGGTGGGCCGCTTCCATGCGTTGGATGGTGGCGCGCTCTTCGGGTACGCGTTCGGTCAGCTTTGGCCACAGGTGGGAGTCCTCACCGCCGTGGTGGTGGTGCAGGCCCAGAAGGTTGAACTCGAGGTCCTCCAGGATCGCGTCGCGGCGCTCGGGATCGGTGCCACCGACCTGAACGCCGCGGCCGACATCGCCCGGGAGGAGCGCGATGACCGGATCCGGATGTCGGCGCTGCACGGCCTGACCTACGTGACGCTCTTCACCGGCGACTTCGCCGGCGGCCGCCGGATCAACGACGAGGCGGGGGAGTTCGCCGAGCGGCTCTCCGACGACCACGCTCGCGCGCAACACCTCATGATGCGCGGCTGGGAGGAGTCCCATGCCGGGCGGTTCACCGAGGGCGCCGCCGTGGGCGAGCGTGCGGTGGAGATATTCCGGCGCCTCGGGGATACGACGAAATTGGCGGAGGCCCTGCGTACCCTCGGTGACTGCCTCTCCTATTCACCCGACACCCGCGCCCGGGGCCGGGACCTGTTCGAGGAATCGCAACGGCTGTACGCCCAGCGCGGCGAGGACAGCATCGCCGGCCAGGTGGAGTCGCAGTCCGCATATGTCCACTGGCACCTCGGGGACCGGGATCGCGCCCGCATCCTGGTGGGCCGCGGCCTCGAGCACGGGCGGCGATTCGGGGACCTGTGGGCCATCGCGATGTGCACCACATTGCTGGGGCATTTCGTGAGTTGATCGACGGCGATGTCGAGCAGGCCCGCGACCTGCTGCACGAGGGTGCGGAGGCCTTCGCCATCATCCGCAACCCGCTCTATGTCGCCTGGAGCCACGAGGGCCTGGCCGCCCTGGCCGTGGTGGACGGGGACCTCGCCACCGCGCGTACCCAACTCGCCGCAGCCGACCGGATCCGCAACGAGCTGCCGTCCCGCATCCTGCCGATCGATGTGGAGCTACTGGAGCGTACGCGAGCGGCCGCAGAATTCGACGGTGAGAAGTGAGAAGATCGAGCACGTGAGTGTGCTGACCAATATCGAACTTGCCCCCCGCGACCCGATCCTCGGCCTGACCGAGGCCTACAACGCCGACGAGCGCGCCACGAAAGTGAACCTCGGCGTCGGTGTCTATACCGATGAGAACGGCAAGGTGCCGCTGCTGGAGTGCGTACGCCGCGCCGACGAGCTCCTGGCCTCCGACCGGAAGCCGTGGGGCTATCTCCCGATCGACGGTCTGAAGGCCTATGACGATGCCGTCGCCGAACTCGTCTTCGGTGATGTGGTTCCGCGCGATCGGCTCGCGGTCGTCCAGGGGCTGGGCGGCACCGGCGGACTGAAGGTCGCCGCGGACTTCCTGCACGCGGCCGATCCGAGCGCCCCGGTGCTGATCTCCGACCCGAGCTGGGAGAACCACAAGGCCCTGTTCGCCCGGGCCGGGTTCACGGTCGCGAGCTACCCCTACTACGACGCTGCGACGCGCTCGGTGAACTTCGCCGGGATGCTGGACGCGCTGAAGGCCGCCGACGCCGGCACGGTCGTGATCCTGCACGCGTGCTGCCACAACCCCACTGGTTATGACCTCACCCCGGAGCAGTGGACCCAGGTCCGCGACGTCGTGGTCGAGCGGGGTCTCGTGCCGCTGCTGGACATGGCCTATCAGGGCTTCGCCGAGTCGATCGAAGCCGACGGTGCTGCGGTGCGGGCGTTCGCCGAGGTCGGCATCCCCGTGTTCGTGACCACGTCGTTCTCCAAGACGTTCAGCCTCTATGGCGAGCGCATCGGTGCCCTGTCGGTGGTCTGCTCCGACGCCGACGAGGCCAAGCGCGTCCTGAGCCAGCTCAAGATCGTCGTCCGCACCACCTATTCCAACCCGCCCACCCACGGCGCCCAGGTGGTGGCGACCGTGCTCGGTGATCCCGAACTGCGGGCCCTCTGGGAGTCCGAGCTCGGCGCCATGCGCGAGCGGATCAAGGCCATGCGGGTCGGTCTGCGCGACGGCCTGGTGGCCGCCCAGCCCGATGCGGATGTGGACTATATCGTCAGCCAGAACGGCATGTTTTCCTATTCCGGGCTGAGCAAGGACCAGATGGTGCGGCTCCGGGAGGAGTTCGGCATCTATGGTCTCGACTCCGGTCGCATCTGTGTCGCGGCCCTGAACGAGAGCAACCTCCCGGCCGTCGTGGAGGCCATCGCACAGGTGTGGTGACCTCCGGCGTACGCCTGGGAACCCTCGATTGGCGCAGACCGCCCTCCGATTGCTACCTTTGTCGGCGGTGACGTGTCTGAGCGGCCGAAAGAGCTCGCCTCGAAAGCGAGTGTGGGGCGACCCACCGCGGGTTCAAATCCCGCCGTCACCGCGGGTGAAACTCCCCGGATCAAATTGATCCGGGGAGTTTCTTCTATTCGTCCGGCCAATGGCCGCCATTCACACAGTGCGTCTCGCGGTGCGACCAACGGGACGAGGGTGCTTGCGTGACCCTTGATAGCGGGGGATAGAGTCGTGGTTCCTGGTGGTTTTGTCGTAGCTGCCGGAAAAGGGGCCCACTGTGGGTCCGACACAGTACGGGCAAAGGAGCTTGAATATGGGCATTCTTCGACTGGGTTACGCCGAAATCAACGTGACCGACATGGAAGAGGCCAAGTCCCACTATGAGCGCACGCTCGGCATGAAGCATGTCGAGGACGTCAATGGCGCGGCTTACTACAAGGGCTGGGACGAGTGGGATCACCACAGCCTGGTGCTGCACGAGGGTGGCGTCGGCGTCAACAAGTTCGGCTACAAGGTGCAACGCAGCGAGGACCTGGACTACTTCGAGAAGAAGGCACAGGCCTTCGGTGCGACCGTCGAGCGCATGAGCGCCGGTGACACCCACGAGGTCAAGGACGGCATCCGCATCACCTCGCCGTCTGAGCACGTCTTCGAGCTCTATTCCGAGATGACCGAGGTCGGCAGCGACGTCGGCTTCATCAACCCCGAGGTGTTCCCGCGCGACCTGGTCGGCGTCGGCGTCCCCGGTGTTGACCACGCTCTGATCTCGTGCGAAGACCCCGATCTGGTGAACAAGTTCTTCACCGACGTCTTCGACTTCTATCCGACCGAGCAGGTTGTCACCTCGCTCGACGACGATGCCAGCATCATCGGCTCGTGGCTCGCCGCCACGATGAAGGTGCATGACATCGCCATCATCAAGGGCCCGCAGGGCAAGCTCCACCACTTCGCCTTCCAGCTGGTGGACTGGAGCCAGGTCGGCCGCGCCGGCCAGCTGTTCTCGATGGACGACGTGTCGATCGACGTCGGCCCGACCCAGCACGGCATCACCCGTGGCACCACCATCTATTTCTTCGATCCCTCGGGCAACCGCAACGAGGTGTTCGCCGGTGGTTATCACGCCTATCCGGACCGTCCCTGCGTCAAGTGGACCCCGGATCAGCTCGGCAAGGGCATCTTCTACATCACCCGCGAGCTCAACGAGCGCTTCACCACCGTCTTCACCTGATCGGACCCGCCGCACAGAACGAACTCCCGAGCGGCGCCGGAGACAACAACCCGAAGGGCGTCACCACTTCTCGTGGTGGCGCCCTTCGGCGTTCAGCCCCCGTCATGCGTCCCCCCGATGACACGCATTTGCGACAGCCGACCTCCATGGTGACTCCTCCGCGGCCGGCCGGGGCCCGTGTCATAGATCTGTCACGTCTTCAACTCCCCCTGGGATAATGCTTCGGTGGATCGTGCGTTGATGACCGAACTCCGGGCGCTTCGGAAAGGGCGGGGCGTGCAGAGCCCCGATCTCTTCCGCCGGGTCGGGCCTCGGCTGCGGGACGTGCTCGACCATGCGACCGACGATTCGCTGCGCGAGGTCCTGGTCAGTGAGCTGACCACTTGTGCCCACGACCTTCCCGATGATCTGGCGGATCTCTATCTCGGTGCCGCGGGGATCACAGACCCGACGAACTTCCTGTCCGACCGACTGGAGAACCTCTCCGGTCTCTATGACCGCCACCCGCGGACGCTGATCCGCCGGCTACAAGGTGCGGATGAACTCATGGCCGAGCGATTGCTGCGGCGCCAGCAGCTGCGCCGCGGAGAGGCAGCCCTGCAGGCCAAGGGCTGGACCTTCACCGAGTTCGAGGGCTGGGTGCGCCTCGATCTGACGCAGCCCGAGTTCCGGAGCCGGCGCCGGCTGCGGGTTCTCGCTGACGAACTGGTCGAGATCAAGGACATCTTCATGGTGGGGCCGGGGGCGGCCGAGCCCGAGGTGGAGGTGCCGACCGGCGGGACCCTGGCCCGCATGGAGCGCTTGTCGGATTCGGTCTGGGAGCTCAGCATCACCCCACCCCGAGCCCTGCGTCGCGATGAAGAACACGATCTGGAGGTTGTCGTCAGGGTAGCCGGGGCCGCCGAGGTGCTGCCCTATGCAGTCCTTTCCTCGGTCCGCCCGTGCAGCCGCTTCCGGATCCGCGTCGACATCGGTGATTCGGGTGCCACCGACTTCTTCGAGCTGGCCGGGCTGCCCTGGGGCGTACTCGGTGACGACTTCGCCGGCGGCACCCCTGTGCCGGTGGTCGATGGCTCGGTCGAACGAGACTTCGTCGGCCCCGTGCCCGGGTTGGCGTACGGCCTGCGCTGGAGGCTCGCCGACTCCTGAAACCACCCCGATGGGGGGACCTCTCCCAGTCGGGAGCGTGGTTGACTTGGTTCGTGGCGGTGGAGCTCGACAAATGGATGCTGATCGGCTCCGTCGTGGTGCTCGTCGCGATCATCTCGTCCCGCATCGGCAGCCGCCTCGGCCTGCCCTCGCTGCTGCTGTTCCTCGGGCTCGGCATGGCCCTGGATCTGTCCCTGGGCATCGACTTCCACGACGCGAAGCTCGGCCATGCTCTGGGCTTCGCTGCGCTGGTCCTCATCCTGGCCGAGGGCGGACTCACCACCCGCTGGGTCGAGATCAAGGGCTCGGTGCCGATCGCGTCTCTGTTCGCCACCGTCGGCATGGCGGTGAGCGTCGGCGTGATGACGCTTTTCGGGGTGTTCGTGCTCGGCCTGGATCCGTGGTTGGCGGTCCTGCTGGGAGCGGTGTGTTCGCCCACTGATTCCGCCGCGGTGTTCTCCGTCCTGCGGACCGTTCCGCTGCCGGCCCGCGTACGCTCCGCGCTCGAAGCAGAGTCGGGCCTCAACGATGCCCCGACGGTGTTGCTGGTGGTCGAGGCCTCCCGCATCGCCTCCGGGGGCCACAGCGGGGGACTGGGCGACCTGTTGCTCCTGGTCGGGCTCGAACTCACCGGGGGCGTCGTGCTCGGGGTCATCCTCGGCTGGGTGGGCGTCAAGATCCTCCGCAATGTCAACCTGCCGAGCTCTGCCCTCTATTCGATCGCTGCGCTCGTGTGGGCGGTCATGGCGTACGGCCTGGGCGTGCAGCTCCATCTCTCCGGGTTCGCGGCGGTCTATGTCTGTGCGGTCGTGCTCGGCAACGGCCAATTGCCACACCGCATCGCGACGCGCTCGTTCGTCGAGGGCATCGGCTGGATCGCCCAGATCGGGCTGTTCATCATGCTCGGCCTGCTCGCCGAGCCGGGGCGGCTCACGCCCCAGATCGTGGGTCTCGGGGTGGTGAGCGGTCTGGTCCTCACCCTCGTGGCCCGACCGCTGTCGGTCTGGGTGTGCGCGGTCTGGTTCCGAATCCCTCTGCGCCACCAGGCGTTCCTGTCGTGGGCCGGGCTGCGGGGCGCGGTGCCGATCATCCTGGCGACGATCCCCTTGTCGGCCGGCGTGCCCGGGGCCCAGCGGCTCTTCGACATCGTGCTGGTGTTCGTGGTGGTCTTCACGGTTCTGCAGGCTCCAACCCTGCCGTTCGCCGCGCGCGTGCTGGGGGTGTGGGATTCGGGTCCGACCGACGTCGAGGTCGAGGCCGCCCCCATCGAGCGCATCAAGGCCGACTTGCTCCAGATCCGCATCCCCGCGGGATCACGACTCCCTGGTGTCGCCGTCTCGGAGCTGCGCCTGCCGAAGGATTCCGTGGTGTCCCTGATCATCCGCGACGGCGTACCCTTCGCGCCCCACGGCCGCACCATTCTCCGCCTCGACGACGAGATCCTCATCGTCACGCCATCGAAATCCCGCAGGGTCGCCGAGGAGCGGTTGCGCGAACTCGGGCAGGGTGGCCGATTGGCCAAGTGGCGGCGCGGGCTCGAGCCACCGGAGCCGGGCGACGTCGATTAACGATTGTGAGGGCTGGGTCCGGTGAGCGCAGAGGGTGGAGTCGGCGCCCTATGTAGTTGCTTCCGCTCCGGAAGCAACCGCCAAACCCGCCCGGGTGAGGATGCGTACGCCCGCAACTGCTGCCTGACAGACCGACCGCTTCCTCCGCCCCTTGACCAATGAACGACCGCTCTCCTCACCAGGCAGGACGCGACCCCGGGCACGCCGCGACTCGCCGACAAACGGATCGCAACGTGCCAGATGGCACAACGCCATGCCCGACACCCGCGTGGCTCAACACAAGTTGTGCCACAGGGCTCATCCCACCTTCACCCCGGGGTGTCGTCGGGTTCGGAGCGCTTCCGCACCGGAAGCAAGTCCATAGGGTCCGACCACCATCATCCCCACGGGAGGCAGCTGGGCCAGACGTAAGGGGCCTGAGTCAGGCCGGCGGGGTCAAGCCGCAGCAGGCGTCGGTGTGGCCGGCAGGCAGATGGTCTGGGCGCCGGTCGAGAGCTCGCGGGGGGCCTCGCCGATCATCGAGTCGTAGTTCTGGCCGATGATGATCTCGACCGAGCGGTCGCGGCGGCCGTCGGCCTCGACCTCGAAGCCGTTGAACTGCGCCAGGACCAACTCGACCTCGGGCGCATCCTTCGCGTACCCCTTGATGACCGACTTCTCCTGGTTCTCATCGGCATTGCCGACGCCACGAACCGTGAAGCCCTGGCGCTTGAGCTGCTGGGAGACCTCGGCTGCCTTGCCGCGCTTGGTGCTGGCGTTGTGGACCCGCACCTGCACCATGTCCGACTTGAGTACGCCGTCCGGAAGCGGGCGTTCGACGCAGGGAGCGACATAGGGCGGTGGCATCGGTGCGGTCATCGCGTTGTAGCCCCACCAACCCGACAGCCCGACCAGCAGCAACAGGGACAGCAGAATCACGGGGGTTTTGGCGATGCGCCAGATCCGGCCAAACTCCACAGGTCTCTCCTCGGTCCCGTCCGTGCTGACGGACAGGTTACTTCAGTTCCAGAACCCGGGCGTGCATCGTCTGCCGCTGCTGGAGGGCCGCACGCAGTGCACGATGCAGCCCGTCCTCGAGAAACAGCTCTCCCCGCCACGCAACGACATGGGCGAACAGGTCGCCATAGAAAGTGGAGTCCTCCTCGAGCAGCGCCTCGAGATCGAGGGTCCGCTTGGTGGTGACCAACTGATCAAGACGCACCTGATGCGGCGCGATGGCAGCCCACTGCTTCTGCACATACCCGTGGTCCGGGTACGGGCGATGGTCACCGACACGCTTGAAGATCACGCTGCCACTGTAGGTCAACCGGGGCAGGTGTTCCCGGCAGTGAGCATTACGATTTGGCCGCGATGGAGCCTGTGCGACCCGATATGCCAATCTTGGGTCCATGAGTGAGACCGCTCCTGACGCCCTGTCCGAAGCCGCGACCGCGATCCGCGACGGCTACACGTTCGACGAACCGGCTATCGAGCTGGGTGTGCTGATGGAGGAGGGTACGCCTCGCCCCGAGGCCCGCATCCGCATTCCGCTGAGCATGCTCAACCGCCACGGCCTCGTCGCCGGCGCCACTGGCACCGGCAAGACCAAGACGCTGCAGGTCCTGGCCGAGCAGATCTCCGCGGCTGGCGTACCCGTCTTTGCCGCCGACATCAAGGGCGACCTCTCCGGTCTCGGCTTCCCCGGTGAGAGCAACGAGAAGCTGCTCGCCCGCACCCAGAAGATCGGTCAGGAGTGGATGCCCACCGCCGCGCCGGTCGAGTTCTTCGCGCTGGGCGGCAACGGCAACGGCGTGCCCGTCCGCGCGACCGTCAGCGCGTTCGGCCCGATCCTGCTGTCGAAGGTGCTGGGGCTCAACGACGTGCAGGAGTCGTCGCTGGGGCTGGTGTTCCATTACGCCGACAAGCTCGGGCTCCCGCTGCTCGACCTCTCCGACCTGCGCGCCGTGCTCACCCACCTGACCTCCGATGAGGGCAAGGCCGAGCTCAAGGACATCGGCGGCCTCAGCGCCGCGACCGTGGGCGTGATCCTGCGCTCGCTGATCACGTTCTCCGACCAGGGCGCCGAGGCGTTCTTCGGCGAGCCCGAGTTCGACTCCGCCGAGCTGATGCGGGTCACCACCGACGGCAAGGGCATCATCTCGCTGCTGGAGCTGCCCAACCTGCAGGCGCAGCCGGCGGTCTTCTCGACCTTCCTCATGTGGCTGCTGGCCGATCTGTTCACCGACCTCCCCGAGGTCGGCGACGTCGACAAGCCCAAGCTCGTCTTCTTCTTCGACGAGGCCCACCTGCTGTTCAACGACGCGTCGAAGGCGTTCCTCGATGCGATCGCCCAGACCGTGCGCCTGATCCGTTCGAAGGGGGTCGGCGTGTTCTTCGTGACGCAGACACCCAAGGACGTGCCCGACAACGTGCTCGCCCAGCTCGGCTCGCGCGTGCAGCACCAGCTGCGGGCCCACACGCCCAATGACGCCAAGGCCCTCAAGCAGACGGTCGCGACCTATCCCAAGTCGGACTATGACCTGGGCGAAGTGCTCCAGACGCTCGGCATCGGGGAGGCGGTCGTCACGGTGATGGACCCCGATGGCGCCCCGACGCCGGTGGCCTGGACCCGCATGCGGGCCCCGCAGTCGCTGATGGCACCCATGCCCGAGGAAGCGATGAAGGCCGGGGTCGCCGGGTCGCCGCTCATGGCCAAGTACGGCCAGGCGATCGACCGGGATTCGGCTCGCGAGATGCTCGCGCGCAAGTTCGAGGAGGGCGCCAAGGCGGCGGAGGCCGAGGCGGCCGCTGCCGAACGCGCCAAGCTCGACGAGGCCGCCGCCAAGGAACGGGCCAAGGCCGACGCCGCCGCGGCGAAGGAAGCCGAGCGCGAGGCCCGGGCCGAGGAGAAGCGCCGGGCGAACGACAAGGGCATCGTCGAACAGGTCCTCGGATCGTCCGTCGTGCGCGACATGGCCCGCACGGCCGGGCGTGAGATCGTCAGGTCGATCTTCGGCACCGGCCGCCGGCGCCGCTGAGGGGTACGCCGGGTCGACTGCGCTGAGGCGTACGCCGGGTCAGCTGCAGTCGGCCACGACCTCGAAGGGCACCAGGGGGCCGTCCTCGGGCTTGGCCTCGCCCGTGAGCGTCCAGACGTTGCCGGACTTGGTGGCCGTCACCGAGCCCGGCTCGCCGGGCATGCGGCCGTTGTAATTGATCTTGATCGGCGTGCCGCTACCGCCGCCGGCGTTGATGCTGAACATCGTGACCTTGTTGTCGGCGGTCTCGATGGCAGCGCTGGCGCCGACCATCTGATAGTCCGCGGTACCCATGTCGACGATCGCGATGACGGTGCTTGCGTTGTTGTCGGAGCTCGAACAACTGATTGCGGGCTTCGACACGAGGTTCTTGCCGTCGACCACGAGCTTCGACGTGCCGGACGCGGCGGCACCGGTCGTGGTGGCGGGTGCAGACGCGGGTGCGGAGGTCGTTGCGGCCCCTTCGGTGGTCCCGGGCGTTGTGGTCGGTGCGCTCGAGCCGCAGGCTGTGAGAGCAACCAGAGCCGCACAGGGCAGTGCGAAGAACAAACGAGAACGCATGGGGACCTCCGGGAGTTGTCGAATCGCCGTCCCATCATTGTCGAGTGGTGGGTCACGCAGGGGAGGGCGTCTCGCGGCTCTAGAGTGAGCCCCATGAAGATCCTGAAGCTCCTCCTGGGAGTCCTCGGACTGGCCGCACTCATCACCACGGTGGTGTTCATCGTCCGCACCTGGGACAGCGTCCGTGGCCTGTGGTTCGCAGCGAATGCCAACCGCAGCCAGGCATTCGACAATCCGATCAACCGGATCTATCTGACCATCGGCCTCGCGGCCCTGGCCGGTTTGCTGATCGGGCTCGCGATCGGCCTGCCCGGCCGCACCGCCGGGGCGATCCGCAGGCAGGCGCTGCAGGACGCGAGCGACGTCCGGGAAGCGTCGATCCGGCGCCGGGTCGGCGGCCTGGATGACGCGTCGAGCGGCGGTGCGACCAGCGCGGAGAGCGTGCGGAAGAGCGAAGAGGAGCAGCGCTGATGTCCCTGCTGGACGCCGAACACATCATGGTGACCACGTTCAACCCCGACGTGAAGTCGGTCGAGCGCGTGGGGCAGTTGGCCGATGGGCGCATCGGCTTCTGGAGCCCGGATGCGACCGAGATGGCCGAGCGGTTTAGCGAGCCACAGACCGTGATCGTCCGGATCTGCGATCGCGGCGGCAAGCCCAACCTGGAGCAGCCGCTCTATGAGGGCCGGGCGCAATATCTGGCGTCAGGATCCGTGTTCGACGAGATCAGGGGCGTCATCCACGAGAAATATGGTCTCGGGCTCAAGGTCGAGAACGCGATGGACCGCGCCAAGGAGCTCTTCGGCAAGAAGACCCCCGAGGGCGCGGTCGTCATCGACATCATCGGCTGAACGGGCCGAACGACTGACTCAGCCGGCCGGCGTACGGATCGTTCCGTCGGGATAGCGGGCGAACCGGCCGCTGTCGCGCGGATGCACCGGGTCGGCGACCGGGTGCTCCCAGCGCCCGAACACGCCGTTCTGATAATCAGTGAACGCCGCGATCAGGTCCTGCTTGGTGTTGCCGACGAACGGCCCGTGCTGCACGACGGGGGCGCCGATCGGGCGGCCCTGCAGAAGCAGGAAATGTACGCCGGCTTCCCCGGCGGTCACGTCCAGCGGCTGGGTCGGGTCCACGACCACACCGGTCTCGGACACCGTCTGCCCGTCGACCGTGAGTTCGCCGGAGTAGACATAGAGCGTACGCACGGCGCTGGCGTCGGCCACCGGAAGCGTGAGCGTCGCGCCGGCCTCGAGCTCGGCGTGCCAGATCGCGACGTGGCTGTCGGGTCGGGCCGCCCAGGAGGCGGGAGGCGGGGAAGGAGGCGTACTCCCCGCGAACTCACCGGCGACCACCTTCACCCGGGTTGTCCGCCCGGCATCGTCGGTCTGCTCGACGACCGGGGTCTCCTCGGCCCAGAGGATGGTGAAGTGGGCGTCGGCACCCTTGTCCTCCGGCGGCAGGTTGAGCCAGATCTGGAACAGATGCAGCGGATTCGGCTTGTCGTCGTGGACGAGGGGGAACATCTCGCAGTGGGATACGCCGCCACCGGCGGTCAGCCACTGCGTGTCGCCGCGGCCGTAGCGGGCCTCCGCACCCTCCGAGTCGGTGTGATCGACCAGGCCCTCCTCGACAACGGTCACGGTCTCGAAGCCGCGGTGCGGGTGCGCGGGGAAGCCGGGGACCGTCGAGCCGTGATACATGTTCCAGCCGTCCTTGCCGGCGAAATCCTGGCCGATCTCCCGACCTTCGAGGCTGGCCCTCGGGGCCATGCGCTCGTCACCGGCGGGGAAGTGATCGAGGTGATGGGCCGTGAACAGGAACGGGTCGGCACCGGGCCACGGGCCGGACAACGGGAAGGTCTGCAGGATCGCGGGCATCGGATTCCTAACGGTCAGCGAAGTGGTTGAGGAGTCAATCATCGCAACAGGGGCGTACGCCGATTCATTCCCGAACGACGGAGCCCCCGCGATCCTGGGATCACGGGGGCTTCGGTTCCGCGGAGGATAGGGGATTCGAACCCCTGAGGGCTTGCACCCAACCCGCTTTCCAAGCGAGCGCCATAGGCCACTAGGCGAATCCTCCGCCGAGAACCTTAACAGGGGATGACGGGAGGAGGCCAATCGGTTGAGGGCCCTGAACCTCCGGCATTCGTTCACCTGTCACCTTCTGAGGATTCATCAGAAAACAGTCAGGATGTGGTCCGCTGTCCCTACGTTCGCTCGGGTGACCAGCTCCACGATCTCGGATCCCGCAGCGGGAGCCGATCAGGCAACGCCCCCGAGGCGGAAACCGCGCACGAATTGGCGCGAGGTCGGCCTGGCCGCCGCGCTCATCCTGCCCAACCTGATCCTGCTGATCGTCTTCACCTATCGGCCGCTGATCGAGAACATCCGGCTGTCGTTCTTCCACTGGAACATCAGCTCGACCCGGCGGCGGTTCATCGGGTTGGACAACTATGTCGAGTGGTTCACGGCGAGCACGACGCCGACGATCGTGTTCAACACAGTGGTGTTCACGGTGGCCGCGGTCGCGGGCTCGATGATCATCGGTCTGGCCCTCGCGCTGCTGCTCGACCAGAAGCTGTTGGGTCGGGGCGCGGTGCGGTCGCTGGTGTTCGCGCCCTATGTGATCGCGGGGGCGGCGATCGGTGTCGCCTTCCAGTTCGTGTTCGACCCCGGCTTCGGCCTGGTCCAGGACCTGCTCGGCAAGATCGGGCTGGATTCGCCGAACTTCTATCAGGTGCCGGGTTGGGCGTTGTTCATGCTGACGGTGACCTACATCTGGAAGAACGTCGGCTACACGTTCGTCATCTATCTCGCCGCTCTGCAGGGACGGCGCAAGGACCTCGACGAGGCTGCGGAGATCGACGGCACGTCGCGATGGCGGCACCTGACCCGGGTGGTCCTGCCGCAGTTGCGCCCGACCACGTTCTTCCTGTCGGTGACCGTGTTGCTGAGCTCGTTCCAGGTGTTCGACCTGATCAACGTCATGACCCAGGGTGGCCCGCTCGGGACCGGCACGATGACGATGATCTTCCAGGTCTATGAGGAGACCTTCAACAACTCCCGCGCGGGCTATGGCGCGGCCATCGCGACCATCATGTTCACCGTCGTCCTGATCATCACGGTGATCCAGGTGCGCGTGCAGGACAGGCAGGACTGACATGACTGCTCGGATCGACACCCCACCCGCGCGCGATGACGCCGGGAATGTGAGGAAGCCGGAGGAGGCTGCCGTTGCGACTCCGGTGCGGCGTCACCCCAGGGATCCCAACGAGAGCGGGGCGCTGGCCAAGGTCTTCGGCTATGGCGCGCTCCTGCTGACGGTCGCGATGATCGCGGTGCCCCTGTATTTCATCGTGATCACGTCGTTCAAGACCCATCCCGATATCTATTCGGACCCGATCACGTGGTGGCCGAATCCCTGGGCGCCCGAGAACTATTCCTATGTCACCGAGACCATGCGCTTCGGCCTCTATCTCCGCAACTCGGTCATCATCACCACGATCCTCACGGTCGTGCAGGTGACGCTGGGGGTGCTGTCGGCGTACGCCTTCGCCTTCCTGCGCTTCCCGGGACGCAACATCCTGTTCATCGTCGTGATCGCGGCGCTGATGGTGCCGAACCAGATCACGATCATCACGAACTACACGCTGGTGGCCGGCCTGGGCTGGCGCAACACGTTCCAGGGCATCATCGTCCCGCTCGCCGGCGTCGCCTTCGGTGCCTTTCTGATGCGCAACCACTTCCTGTCGCTGCCGAAGGAAATCATGGAGGCAGCGCGTCTCGACGGCACCGGATTCGTCCGGACGCTGTTCCGGGTGGTCCTGCCGATGTCCTGGCCCACCGTCGCGGCCTTCACGCTGATCACGATCGTGACCGAGTGGAACGGCTATCTCTGGCCGTTCCTGATCTCCGACACCGCGGATGTGGCTCCGCTGCCGATCGGCCTCACGCAGCTCCAGCAGAACGAGGGCCTCACCAACTGGGGCCCGGTGATGGCCGGCACGGTCATCACCACCCTCCCGATCCTGATCGTCTTCCTGCTGCTGCAGAAACAGATGATCAAGGGCCTGACCGCCGGCGCGGTCAAGGGCTGAACCAACTCCGAATCAGTTCGAAAGGCATTCCATGTTTTCTCGTCGTGCACTCCTGGGCGGCGCCGGTGTGGCCGCGCTCGCCCTCGGTGGCCTGACCGCCTGCGGCACCTCCAGCTCCGGTTCGGGTGCGGGCTCCGGCGGCAAGAGCACTGCCGGGCCGATCCAGTTCTGGTCCAACCACCCCGGCTCGTCGAAGGCCGTGGAGGAACAGATCATCGCGGCCTGGAACCAGGCCAACCCCGACAGCCCCGTCACCCTGGTCGACGGTGGCTCGAACTATGAGGAGCTCGGCCAGAAGTTCAACGCTGCGCTCGCCGGAGGCGACCTGCCCGACGTGATCGTCGCCTCCGACGTCACTTGGTTCAACTTCGCCCTCAACGAGGCGACCACCCCGCTCGACGAGCTGTGGGACGAGGCCGGGGTGAAGGCCGACAGCTATGTCGACACCCTGCGTGAGGACTACACCTTCGACGGCAAGCACTACGGCATGCCGTACGCCCGCTCGACGACGCTCATGTATTTCAACACCGACGCCATGACCAAGGCCGGCCTCGACCCGGCCAAGGGCCCCGCGACCTGGCAGGAATTCGCGGAGTGGGCGCCCAAGCTGCGCGAGGCCATGGACGGCAAGCCGGCGCTGGTCATCCCGGATGGCTCCAACTACCTGGACTGGTATTTCCAGGGCATGGTCTGGACGTTCGGCGGCAAGTACTCCGACGAGTGGGAGCCCAAGTTCACCGATCCCAAGTCGATCGAGGCGGGCAAGTTCCTGCAGGATCAGGTGAAGGCCGGCAACATCGCCATCAACAAGGATGCGAACAACACCTTCGGCATCGGCAACTCCGCCGGTCTGCTGCAGTCGACAGGGTCGCTCGGTGGCCTGGCCAAGTCGGCGCAGATCCCGTTCGTCACCACCTATCTCCCCGGCCCGAAGCCGGGCGCGTGCACCGGTGGTGCGGGCCTCGCGATCCCCAACAAGATCTCGGACGAGCGCAAGGTCAACGCCGTCAAGTTCGTCGACTTCCTCACCAACACCCAGAACACGATCACGTTCACGCAGACCACCGGTTATATGCCGGTCCGCAAGGACGCTGTGGATGATCCGGCCGAGGCCAAGTACCTCGAGGAAAACCCCAACGCGATGACCGCCATCAAGCAGCTGGCCGAGAACACCGCGCCGCAGGATTACGCCCGCGTGTTCGTCCCCGGCGGCGGCAAGCTCATCGGTGGCGGCCTCGACCGCATCACCATCGGCAACGAGGACGTCGAGAAGGTCTTCGCCGAACTGTCCGCCGAGACCACCAAGGTCTACGAGCGCGACATCAAGCCGCTGCTCTGATCCGCTGACACCGGCGTACCTCCCCTGAAAGGAACACCATGGCCACTGTCGAATTCCGGCAGGCATCGCGCATCTATGACGAGTCCCGTCCGCCGGCGGTCAACCGGATCAACCTGACCATCGCCGATGGCGAATTCCTCGTGCTGGTCGGGCCCTCGGGCTGCGGCAAGTCCACGACCCTGCGCATGCTCGCAGGGCTGGAGCCGGTCGATGAAGGCTCGATCTTCATCGACGGTGTCGATGTCAGCGAAACGCCTGCGCGGAACCGCGACACGGCCATGGTGTTCCAGAGCTACGCGCTCTATCCCAACATGACGGCCCGGCAGAACATGGCGTTCGCGCTCGAGAACGCGAAAGTCGCCCGGGCCACGATCGGCGAGAAGGTCGAGTGGGCCGCGAAGATGCTCGACCTCGGGCCGTTGCTCGATGTGAAGCCGGGCGCGATGTCCGGCGGCCAGCGGCAGCGCGTGGCGATGGGGCGGGCGATCGTGCGGGACCCCAAGGTGTTCTGCATGGACGAGCCGCTGTCCAACCTCGATGCGAAGCTCCGCGTCGAGGTGCGCAGCCAGATCGCCAAGCTGCAGCGCGATCTCGGCGTGACCACGGTCTATGTCACCCATGACCAGACCGAGGCCATGACCATGGGACACCGGATCTGCGTGCTCAAGGACGGCCTGCTGCAGCAGGTCGACGAGCCGACCCATGTCTATGAGCGTCCGGCCAACACGTTCGTGGCCGGGTTCATCGGCTCGCCCGGGATCACGCTGCTCGACGGGGTGTCGGTCCATGACGGCCGCGCAGTTGTGGGGGAGGGGCACCGCACCGACCTCGGCCTGCCGCGCGAGCTGGCGGGCAAGGCCAAGGAGCGTCTCGTCGTCGGCATCCGGCCCGAGGCCTGGGAGATCGTCGGCAGCGGGGCGGCCCAGCCCGATGGCACCCTGCCCATGAAGATCGAGATGATCGAACACCTGGGCTCTGAGGCGTACCTCTATGTCGATCCGATCATGACCCCCGACAGCCCCGTGAGCATCCGCGGGGGCAGGGCCGTCCTGCGTGCCGACAAGCGACAGTCCTATGAACTGGGCGAGGTGCTGCATGCGGCCCCGCGTTTCGGGGAGGCGTACTTCTTCGATCCCGACTCCGAGGTCAACCTGGTCCATCTCTGACGGACGAGTTTGGGTAGCCGCCGCACAGGTGGCTAGACTCTGGCGAAGGTTCCCCGTGCGGCATTATCTTGCCCAACTCCCCCAGGACCGGAAGGTAGCAAGGGTAAGCGAGCTCTGATGGGTGCGCGGGGAACCCCTTTTTTCTCCGCCCGTGTCATCGGGCGTTGAGGATCCCGTCCAACAGCAGCTCCGCTCCGGGGAGCGGGTCGTCGATCGGCACGGGTGCGAACGACAGGGGATAGTCGGCCGGGTCCAGACCTTCCCTGGCGCGCTCCAGCGCCGCTCCGGATTCATGCGGGGCCGTCGTCGCGAGGTGGCCGAGCAGGAAACACGTCAAGACGTACGCCCCAGCGCGCACGCGTTCCGGCGGCAGCCCGGCCTCGGTTAACGTCCGCAGCAGAGCCTCGTTGAAGGCGAACGAATGGGGCCCGGCCAGCGGGCGCGATGCGATGAGAGCCAGCATGCCGGGACGATCCATCAGGGCGGAGTGGGCACGGTCGAGGACGGCGCGCAGGCGTACGCGGGGCGTACCCGGCCCGGTCAGAATCCCCGGCAATCCCAGCGAGCCCAGGAACGCGTCGCCGACCGCGTTCGCGACGTCGGCCATGTCGACGAAATAGGTGTAGAGCGCCGTCGGCGTGACGCCTGCCTCCGTGGCCACTTTGCGCAGGGTCAGGCCGGTGAGGCCCTGGGTATCGACCACGCGGGTGGCTGCTGCGACGAGGCCGGCCCGGTCGAGATCGCCACGGGGGCCGCGGCGGCGGGGTCGGGGCTGGGTCGGGGTGCGCTCCGGGTCCGGCCCGGTGTTCGTGGGCGGGTGGGTCATGGGCCAAGACGATACGGTCTATTTGTGCAACGAACAAATAGGCGCCTGGTCGGCGTGTTCACTCTCCTCGTCCTCGGCAGCATGCTTCTGCTCTGCCTTCCGTTTCTTCTCACCGACCGCGAGGTCCCGACTGTTCTGCTCCTGATCGGCCGCTGGTTGCCGGCCCTCTCGACGCTTGCGGCCCTGGCTATCTGTCGTCCGGGCGGTCGGGTTGTCGAGTGGTGGGGCCTGCGCCAACCGGGTGGCTGGCGGCGGCTTCTGTGGGGCTTCGTGACGGCGGTGGTCGTGAGCGTGGCGGTGGCGTTCGCGACGCTCGGGGTGGGCGTACTCCTTGGTCTGGTTCGGGCGCAGCTGCCGGCACTGCCCTTGCTGGTGGCCACGGTAGTGGCGGGCGCGCTGGTGTTCACGCTCAGCACGCTCGGCGAGGAGGTCGCGTGGCGGTCATTCCTGCCCAGAGCGCTCGCGGGCTGGGGATTCTGGGGATCCGCCCTCGCCATCGGCGGGCTCTGGGCCGCCTGGCACCTCCCGCTGCACCTCAGCTATGTCGCCGCCGGGGTGATGAGCCTGCCGGTCGCCGTCACCAGCACCGTCGCGCTCGTCGCCGTCGCGCCGCTCTGGCAGGCCCTTGCCGCGCGCTTCGGCAGCGTATGGCCGGCCGCCTTCGCTCATGCCGTGCCGCTCACCGCGATGACCCTGGTGGCGGACTCGATGGCCCTGCCGGTCGTCTCTCTGGTCGCCTTCCAGGGTGTCGGCATGGTCCTCTCCCTGGTCACCGCCGCGGTGGTTCTGCACGTTCCCAACAAAGTGCAGAATCGGCTTGACCCTCCCGTCGCGTGAGGCCACAGGCTGATTGCATGACCAGCATGGATCAGGGGGAACTGCTCACGGTGGGGCAGGTGGCGGAGCGATATTCCGTCACTGTGCGGACCCTTCACCACTATGACGAGATCGGGCTGCTGCAACCGAGCGAGCGCTCGGCTGCGGGCTACCGGCTCTATTCGCGGGCTGATCTCGATCGGCTCCGCGACATCGTCGTCTATCGACGGCTCGGGTTCCAGCTCGAGGAGATCGCGACGGTGCTCGACACCCCCGGCGTGGCGACGTCCCACCTGATCCGACAGCGCGCTCTGGTCATGTCCCGGCTCGACGAGTTGCGCGAACTCGTCTCGGCCATCGATCGAGCATTGGAGAAAGAAATGACCAACCAGGAGATGAGCGACCAGGACCTGCGTGACCTTTTCGGCGGCGGGTTTTTTGACGAGTACGCCGCAGAGGCCGAGAACCGATGGGGCCAGACGCCACAGTGGCAGCAGGGGGCTGGGCGTACCTCCCGTTATGGCAAGGCCGACTGGCTCGCCATCAAGCAGGAGACCGACGAGCTCATGCGCGCCTTCGCCGATGCGGCGGCGGCAGGACCGGCGGATTCACCGGCCGCGATGGAAGCGGCGGAGCAGCATCGCCGGCACATCGAGCAGTGGTTCTATGACCTGGACCATGCGTTCCACGCGCAGTTGGGCGAACTGACGGCGACGGATGAGAGGTACGCCGCGCAGTACGAGGCCGTGCGGCCTGGCCTGGCGGCGTACGTCCGCGACGCCATCGTCGCCAACGCGGCCCGGCACGGCTGACTCACTCGTTGATCGAAGCCAGATCAGCGTCCAGCGCACGCCGCAGGTGATCGCGCTGGGCGGGGGACATGTGGAGGACGTCCAGCCCGAGGCGGACGTCCTCCGCTACCCCGAGGGCCTGATCGGTGCGGATGAGACCCAGGCGGGCGGCATGGGCGGCGGCGCCGGCGTACGTATCGAACACGAACACCCCCTGCTGTTCCCACTCCCGCCGGGCCGCCTCATCGAGGCCGGTCACGTTGTGGAGGAGAGTTCCGACGAGGTGCTTCGAATCACGGCGATACATCTCGGCGCCCACGTGGCCGTCTGCCTGGCCGCTGTCGCCGATGAACACCATCCTGGCTTCGGGGAAGAGGAGGCGGTCCCGATCCATGTTCTGGAGCTTGCGGTCGCGCATCGCGTTCTTGGTGTGGATGTTGAGGAACGAGCCGCCCATGATCGTGTGGGGCGGCAGGCCGAGGTGCGACAGCACCCCTCGCGTGTATTGCTGGATCAGCCCGCGTGGGCCCTCGGGGCGGGCGGTCACGAACGTCAGGTCACCCGGCCGGTCGGGCTCCTTCGCCGCACCCTGATCGAGGGCGTTCAGCAGGGCGATCGCGCCGGGATAGACCGTGCCGCGCGGATAGCGCCGGTCGTGGATGACGCACTCGATCGTGTCGTCGATATCGGACAGCACGCGCAGATCCGAACCGGTGTTGTCGCTGGCCTGCTCGGCGATGTGTTCGAGCAGGCGATCGCTGAGATCCTCGTCGAGGTCGTCGAACACGAGGTGTTCCAGGTCGTGGCGATCACCGGTGGAGTTGAGGCGATATTTCAGCTCGTCGAAGTCCTTGCCTGTTCGTGCGGTGAGCACGTCGACGATGGCTTCCTGCGCGTGCCGCCAGGTCGGGCCGCGGTGAAAGGCCGAGATCGTCCGGGCGAGCGAGTCGTCGGAGAGTTCGCCCACGCGCTCCCGCAGCAACAGCTGCACGGCCTTGTCGGACTGTCCGCGGCTGTTGCGGATCGAGGCGATCACGCGTGGCATGTCGACGGTCGCCAGGATCTCGTCGAGGAGCCCGACCGGGGTCTGCTCGAGCAGGTCGAAGATGCGGCGGGCCGTTCGCGGGAGCGTACGCATGCCGCTGGAGAGGTGACTGATCTGGGCCGCAATCGCCTGCACGGGTGCCCCTCACGAGTTGACTCGGGCCCGGCACGTCATCGAGCGGGCGAGCACCCAGATTATCGACATAGTTCCAAGCGGGCTCACCCCACCCCCCGCTGTTTCCGGGGCCGCCCGGATTTGTCGGTGGGACCTATTAGGGTCATGTCCGTGGTGGAAGACGAGGGCGAGTTCGATGAGGTCGAGGACTATGGCTTCGAGACTTTTGACCAGGAGGGGGAATCCCTCCTCGGTGATGTGGAGCCTGCCCCTGCGCCGGTGGTGTCGGCGCCAGCGGCGCCCGCAGCCCCGGAGCGTACGCCGGCGCCGGATCGTCCAGCCGCCCCGCTCGCGCTCTATCGGCGCTATCGGCCCGACAGCTTCGCCCAGGTCATCGGCCAGGAACACGTCACCGATCCGCTGCAGCGGGCGCTCACCAACAATCGCGTCAATCACGCCTACCTGTTCTCGGGCCCGCGAGGCTGTGGCAAGACGACCTCGGCGCGCATCCTCGCGCGCTGCCTCAACTGTGAGCAGGGTCCGACTCCGACTCCATGCGGCGAATGCCAGTCGTGCCGGGATCTGGCCCGGGGTGGCCCGGGGTCGATCGATGTCATTGAGATCGATGCCGCCTCCCACGGCGGTGTCGACGATGCGCGCGATCTGCGGGAGCGGGCGTTCTTCGCGCCGGTGCACAGTCGCTACAAGATCTACATCGTCGACGAGGCCCACATGGTCACGACGGCGGGCTTCAACGCGCTGCTCAAACTGGTGGAGGAGCCGCCGCCCCATGTGAAGTTCGTTTTCGCCACGACCGAGCCCGAGAAGGTGATCGGGACGATTCGCTCGCGGACCCATCACTATCCCTTCCGCCTCGTTCCGCCGAAGACACTGCAGACCTATCTAGCCGGGTTGTGCGAGGCCGAAGGCATCGCCGTCGAGCCGACGGTGCTGCCTCTCGTGGTGCGCGCCGGGGCCGGGTCGGTGCGTGACTCGCTGTCAGTTCTCGACCAGCTGCTGGGCGGGGCGACCGATTCCGGGGTTTCGTACGCGCAGGCAGCGGCTCTGCTGGGTTATACGCCCGACTCGCTGCTCGACGAGATCGTCGACGCTTTCGCCGCGGGTGATTCGGCCGGCGTGTTCGCGAGCATCGACAAGGTGGTCGAGGTGGGTCAGGATCCACGCCGGTTCGGCGAGGATCTCCTGCGCCGACTCCGCGACCTGGTGATCATCGCCGCCGTGCCCGATGCGCTCGCGAGCGGTCTGGTCGAGGCCGCCGACGACCAGGGCGAGCGGTTGCTGTCCCAGTCGGCTGCGCTGGGCCGGGGGGAGTTGACCCGGGCCGCCGAGGTGATCGCGAACGGGCTGACCGAGATGCGCGGCACGACCGCGCCCCGGCTCCACCTCGAACTGATGTGCGCGCGGGTCCTGCTGCCGGCCACCGATCATGACGAACGCGGGTTCCATGCCCGGCTCGATCGGCTCGAACGCCGCATGGCCGGGCTTCCGGTTGGAGAAGTCGCTCCGGCCGGCCTGGTTGAGGCCGACCAGATGGCGGTCGAGACTGTCCAGCCGACACCACCGGTCCCGTCGGCTCAGCCGGTCCAGCCGGCTCAGTCGGCCCCTACCCGCACCGGCCCGCCGCCTCCGCCACCTTCGCCGGCTCAAGCGCCGGCCCAGCCGTCGGCCCAACCGCCGGCTCCGTCTGCGGCGACGGAACCTGCGCCAGCGACTCCGGCCCAGCAGGCGCCGCCCCCCGCGCAGGCAACGCCTCCCGCGGCCTCGTCCCAGCGGCCGTCGCAGCCGAGCCAGGGAGCGCCGGCTCCGGATGGGTCTGCTCCGGCGGCGGGACCGGGCCTCCGGGTGGCCGACGTACGCCGCATGTGGCCCGACGTGCTCGAGGAGGTCAAGCGTCGCCGACGCTTCACGTGGATCCTGATCTCCCAGAACGCGCAGGTCGCCGACATCCATGACGGCGTACTCACGCTCGCGATGAAGAACGCCGGCGCGCGGGACTCCTTCGGCAAGGGTGGCAACGAGGATGTGCTCCGCGATGCTCTCGTCGAGGTGCTGCGCGTCGATCTCCGGATCCAGACGATGGTCGATGGCACCGCGCCTCCTGCTCCCGCAGGGCGCACTCAGGCGGGCCCGCCGCCGGCTCCGCACGAGCAGGCCCCTTCGCCGGAGCCGCAGGTGTCCGCACCCGAACCAGGGTCGAGCGCCCCCGAGTCCTCTGCACCCGAGCCTCAGCCGCGTGCCCCCGAATCGCAGCCGTCTGCGCCCGAACAGCCGTCTGCGCCCGAACAGCCGTCTGCACCCGAACCGCCACCACGTCAGGCGCCGCCGCCCCGTCAGATGCCCCCACCCGGAGCGCAGGCTGCGCAGATGCAGTCCGAGCCCCCGTCGCAGCAGGATCCGAGTGCAGCGTCATCGGAGCGAGCCGTGGTGGAGCCGTCGGCCGCAGCGCTGGCCCGTGACCGGATCATGCCGACGCGTCAGGGTGGTTCTCCGGATGAGCCGCCGGATGATGACGAACCGCCCTACGACCCCTATGACGACATCGTCGACGGCGAGGTCGAGCTGGATTCGGCGGCACTGCTCACGAAACACCTCGGCGCCGAGCTGATTGCCGAAGAAGACGGACCGGCCACATAGGCTGGACCTGCCCGCGATCGACACCACACAGGAGACCCGATGATCCCCGACGGCATGGACATGAACGCACTGCTTCAGCAGGCGGCCCAGATGCAGGCGCAGATGCAGCAGGCCCAGGAGGAGCTGGCCAACTCCGAGTTCACCGGTTCGGCCGGTGGTGACCTCGTCACCGCGACCGTGGCCGGCACGGGCGAGCTCAAAGGGCTCCAGATCAAGCCCGAGGCCTGCGACCCCGAAGACACCGAGACACTCGCCGACCTGATCGTCGCTGCGGTTCGCGATGCGCAACACAAGATGTCGGCGATGGCCGAGGCGAAGTTCGGCGGCATGGCCGGTCAGCTGGGACTGGGCGACGGCCCCGGCGGTGGCGGTATGCCCGGGCTGGGCTTCTGACGGACACGGAGTTCGGAGTTGTACGAAGGTCCCGTTCAGGATCTGATCGATGAGTTGGGCCAGCTTCCGGGCATCGGTCCGAAGAGTGCTCAGCGCATCGCTTTTCACATCCTGTCTGCCGATACGGCAGATGTGCAGCGGCTCGTCGATGCCCTGCAGCTGGTCAAGCAGACCGTGAAGTTCTGTGAGGTCTGCTTCAACATCGCCGAGGAGGCGCGCTGTCGCGTGTGTCGTGATGCCCGCCGCGACCCGACCGCCATCTGTGTGGTGGAGGAGCCCAAGGACGTGGTGGCGATCGAGCGTACGCGTGAGTTCCGCGGGACCTATCACGTGCTCGGTGGTGCTATCAGCCCGATCGACGGGGTCGGGCCGGGTGACCTCACTGTCCGCGAGCTGTGCCAGCGGCTGGCGGACGGCACCGTGCAGGAAGTCATCCTCGCCACCGATCCCAACCTCGAGGGCGAAGCCACCGCTACTTATCTTTCCCGGCTACTGGTCCCGATGGGCGTCAAGGTGTCCCGTCTGGCCAGCGGGCTTCCGGTCGGCGGCGACCTTGAGTACGCCGATGAGGTCACTCTGGGCCGGGCTTTCGAGGGCCGACGCTACGTCGAGGCCTGAGCCCGACGCGGTGTCCCGGCCCCTCAGGGCTGGGGAAAGGGAGGCTCGGCGTACCCCAGGTTTTTCCAGACGAACGAGGGCACGCGCCCGAAGAAACCCTCGAGGAAATCGATCATGGCGCTCAGGTTCTCCACCGAATAGTGCAGATCGGGCCTGATCCGGCCGTCCTGGATGGCGAACCCGGGAGGCTTGGCTGCGTGGAGAAATTCCATCATGCGCGGATGGATGACGTCGTGGGCGAACCGTTCGTCGGTGGAGCGAACCTTGAACTGGTCGTTGAACTGCGAGCTCTCGAAGCGAATCGGGCTCCGCATGAGCCTCCACTGGTTCAGTGACAGATTCCCGAAACCCCGCGGCGCAAGGAACTCGATGATGTCCTCGTCGTGGTGGCGGACCTCGGTGCGGGTTCGGCCTTCGGAGTCCGTGCTCGTATGCCGGGTCTTCCAGTGGTGCGTCAGGGCGATGAACGGCAGTCGCCCGGAATCGCAGAACGTCACGCGCTTCGCCTCATGGTCATAGCCCGAGGTGTCGTAGGTGACCCGGTCGAGCATCGAGTCGTCCTGCACCCGGAAGCGCCAATCCGGGTGGCCGTGAATGCTCAGTTCGGGCGGGACCGGGGGAGCGAGGAATCTGCGAGGCGGTCCTGGGCGGAGACGATCGCCCTGGCGACGCCGGTCCCCGCCCGCAGGAAGGGCTCCATCTCCTCGGCCTTGTGGGGGATCGGGCCCACGGTCAGTTGCGCCCCGTCGATCGTGATGGCGACCCGGCCGAGGGTCCCGAAGGGTGCCAGCGCGGGGATGATGGCCGGGACCAGGACGTTGTCGAAGTCGGGGTCGGCCGTGATGCCGGAAGCGCCCGGCACGTCGATCTCATAGCCGGCGACCTCGGGTCGCGGGGCGCCGATGTGCACCTGGGGGTACGCCCGCGGCAGCGGCCACGTCGCCATCCAGCCGCCGAAGCCGTCGCACTGATAGTTGAGGACGCGGAACGGCAGGCCGTCGATGGTCCCGCTCACCAGGTCCTTGACCTCGCGATGATCTCCCTGCCCGAAGGGCGGGGCGTTGAGCCCGTAGGCGGTCTCGATGCCCGGATGGTCATCGAACGTCCAGCCCTTGGCCTCGAATTCCTTGATCCAGCGCTGCCGGAAATAGACCCACACGCCCACGCCGATCAGGCTCAGCACGACCACAGCGATAATCACGCCGATGACGATTTCCACACCGCTGATGGTGGCAGGCGTCAGGCTCGTTGGGGCTGGCCGTCGCTGGCCCGCTGTCGGAGCCATCTGGGAAGGTGGAGCAATGGCGGAACGTCCTGTGGTGCCTTCGGGGATGGTCGACCAATTGGCGCGGATCCTGGAGCGGTTCCCGGAGTGCGCGTCCGAGCCGGCCTGGGTCGGTGTGCGCTGGCGCGTCGCCGGGGCGACGATCGCTCACGTGTTCGGTGGGGAGGACCAGCAGTTCCGCCTCACCTTCCGGGCCGATCCAGATGAGGTCATGGCCTTCGAACACCTGGGCCATCCCTATTTCCGCGCCGGTTGGGGTGAAAACGTCGTGGGCCTCATCCTCGACGAAACCGTCGACTGGACCGAGATCGCCGAACTGCTCACCGACTCCTACTGCCTGCAGGCGCCCGCCCATCTGGTTGCCGAGGTCGACCGACCTGAGCCGACGGAAGAGCCCCGACAAAACACGGCGGGAGGATGTGGAGGGATCGACTACACTTCACACTCGTTGCACGGCGACGATGGGGCCATCACCCCGGAGCTGCCGGAAGAACGGCTGGGGCGTACGCCCTGCTCACTAGAACCGGCTGCAACAGAGAACGAAGTGGGCCAGCGATCCCGGGAATGTCGGGCGGTGGCCAATGAGGGTGGTACCGCGGGCGTCGTCGCTCGTCCCTCGTCAGCCCAGTCAGATGAGCCGGACGAGGACACGCATGACCACCACCGCACCCCGACCCGACGCGGCCGCCACCAGCGGCTATCGCAGCGTTCCGCCGCAGGTGAACCTGTCGGAGATGGAGCACGACATCCTCGCGCTCTGGGACGAGCAGAAGACGTTCGACAAGTCCCTCGAGCAGACCCGCGACGGTGAGAACTGGACCTTCTATGAGGGCCCGCCGACCGCGAACGGCATGCCGGGTACGCACCACATCGAGGCGCGGGTGTTCAAGGACGTGTTCCCGCGCTTCCAGACGATGAAGGGCCGCCACGTCACGCGCAAGGCCGGCTGGGACTGCCACGGCCTGCCCGTCGAGCTCGCCGTCGAGAAGGAACTCGGCATCAACGGCAAGCCCGAGATCGAGGCTTACGGCGTCGAGGCGTTCAACGCCAAGTGCCGCGAGTCGGTCATGCGCCACGTCGACGCCTTCGCCAACCTGACCACCCGCATGGGCTACTGGGTGAACCTGGATGAGGCCTACTGGACCATGGACCCGACCTATGTCGAGTCGGAATGGTGGGCGCTGAAGCAGATCTTCGAGTCCGGCTGGCTCACCGAGGACCAGCGCGTCGCGCCCTATTGTCCGCGCTGCGGCACCACGCTGTCGGACCACGAGCTCGCGCAGGGCTATGAGGACGTCACGGACACCACGGCCTATGTGCGGTTCCCCCTGACCTCCGGCCCGTACGCCGGCCAGGCCGACCTTGTCATCTGGACCACCACGCCGTGGACGCTGCTGTCGAACGCGCTCGTCGCGGTCGGCCCGGAGATGACCTATGTGACCGCGACCGACGGCGAATCGACTGTCATCGTCGCCGAGGACAACCTCGCCACCGCGCTGGGGGAGGGCTGGGAGGTTCGGGATCGATTCCCCGGCACGGACATGGTCGGCTGGACCTATCAGCGCCCGTTCGATGTCGTCGAGCAGCCGGGCCGGGCCTGGTTCGTCGTGGCCGAGGACTATGTCACCGCCGGCGACGGCACCGGCCTGGTCCACCAGGCCATGCCCTTCGGTGAGGACGACTATCTGTCCTGCCGCCGCAACGGTGTCGAGTTCGTCAACCCGATCGGCCCCGACGGCAGGTTCCACGACGGCATCGGCCTCGTCGGGGGCGTGTTCTTCAAGGACGCCGACGAGCTCGCCCTCGCCAGCCTCCGCGAGCGCGGCCTGCTGTTCCGTGCGGTCAAGCACGAACACTCCTATCCGCACTGCTGGCGCTGCCACACGCCGCTGATGTACTACGCCCAGCCGTCCTGGTATATCCGCACCACCCAGTTCAAGGACGCCCTGCTTCGCGAGAACGAGGCGACGAACTGGTATCCCGACAACATCAAGTGGGGCCGCTACGGCGACTGGCTCAACAACAACGTCGACTGGGCGCTGTCGCGCACGCGCTACTGGGGTACGCCCCTGCCGATCTGGCGCAACGACGAGGACCCGAGCCAGATCGTGTGCGTCGGGTCGCTCGCGGAGCTGTCCGAGCTCGTCGGCGAGGACGTCACCGGCATGGACCCGCATCGGCCTTATATCGATGATGTGACCTTCACCAAGCCGGGCGTACCCGGAACCTTCCGCCGCGTACCCGAGGTCATCGACGCCTGGTTCGATTCCGGTGCGATGCCGTTCGCGCAGTGGGGCTATCCGTGGGTGGAGGGCTCGAAGGAGAAGTTCGACGCCCACTTCCCGGCCGACTTCATCTGCGAGGCGACCGACCAGACGCGTGGTTGGTTCTATTCGCAGATGGCCGTCAACACGGCCGTATTCGACCAGAACAACTATCGCAACGTCCTCTGCCTGGGCCACATCCTCGCCGAGGACGGCCGCAAGATGTCGAAGCACCTGGGCAACATCCTCGAGCCGATCCCGCTCATGGAGCAGCACGGCGCCGACGCGGTGCGCTGGTTCATGGCCTGTTCCGGCTCGCCCTGGATGGCCCGCCGCGTCGGTCACGCCACGATCCAGGAGACTGTCCGCAAGGTCCTGCTGACCTACTGGAACTCGGTTTCGTTCCAGGCTTTGTACGCCGGCGCGAACAACTGGACGCCCACCGGCGACGCCCCCGCGGTCGCCGACCGCCCGGTCCTCGACCGTTGGCTCGTGTCGAAGACCAACCTGCTGGTCCGCGAGGTCACGGCCGCGCTCGAGGTGTTCGACACCCAGCGCACGGGCTCGCTCATCAGCGAGTTCGTCGACAGCCTCTCGAACTGGTATGTCCGCCGCTCCCGCCGCCGCTTCTGGGACGGCGACCCGGCCGCACTGTGGACCCTGCACGAGACGCTGCATGTCATCACCCGCCTCATGGCACCGCTCACCCCGTTCATCACCGAGCGCGTGTGGCAGGACCTGTTCGTCACGACCGATCCCGAGGGCCCCGAGTCGGTCCATCTCGCGGCTTGGCCCGTCGCCGACGAAGCGCTGATCGACGAGCAGCTCGACGCGGCCGTCGCGCTAACCGAACGACTCGTGGAGCTCGGGCGGTCCGCACGTGCCGAGGCCAAGGTCAAGGTTCGCCAGCCGCTGTCCCGCGTGCTCGTGCCCAGCCGGGCGTACGCCCTGCTCACCGACGAACTCCGCGGCGAGATCGCCTCCGAACTCAACGTGCAGGGAGTCGAATCGTTCGCCTCGGCAGGGGACCTCGTCGACTATTCGGCGAAGGGCAACTTCCGCAACCTCGGCAAGCGGTTCGGCAAGCAGACCCCGATCGTCGCGAACGCGATCGCTGCTGCGGATGCCGCTGCGCTGGCCGAGTCGCTGCGGGAATCCGGCACCGCGACCGTTCAGGTGCCCGACGTCGACCCCAACGGCGTCGAGGTTACGGCTGACGACGTGCTGATCTCCGAGCGCCCGCGCGAGGGCTGGTCGGTCATCAACGATCAGGGCGAAACCGTCGCGCTCGACCTCGAGATCACGCCCGAGCTGCGCCTGGCCGGCCTCGCCCGCGAGGTCATCCGCTTCGTGCAGGAGACCCGCAAGTCGTCCGGCTTCGAGGTCTCCGACCGGATCACCCTCGAATGGGCCGCCGACGGCGACCTGGCCGAGGCCATCGAGCAGCACGCGGCGCTCATCGGCGATGAGGTGCTCGCACCCACGATGTCGCGCGGCACTGCGGCCGATGGCTGGGCCAGCGATCCCGAGCTCGGGTTGTCGGTCCGCGTCGAGCGGGTCTGATTCGGGTACGCCGGGGTGCGGCTGCCCGCACCCCGGCGCTGCCCGTCCCGCTTCCCCAAGCGAGCCTAGGGTGGGCGGCAGTTACGCCGCAGGTTCGGGATCCTCGACCCTGCTCAGAGCCGACGGCCACCACACGCGTCGCCCGACGATGGTGAACAGGGCGGGAATCACGATGGTCCGCACGACGAAGGTGTCGAGCAGGATGCCGATACCGACGACGATGCCGAGCTGGGTGAGGGTGATCAGGGGCAGCACCCCAAGCACGGCGAACACTGCGGCCAGGACGATGCCGGCGCTCGTGATGACACCACCGGTCACGGCCACGGCCCGCACCATGCCGACCCGCGTCCCGTGCTCCGGCGTCTCTTCTCGCGCCCGGGTCACCAGGAAGATCGTGTAGTCCACACCCAGCGCGATCAGGAACAGGAACGCGAACAATGGCACCGAGGTATCAAGGCCCGGGAAGCCGACGATCCGCGTACTCACCCACGTGCCCGCACCGAGCGCGGCGAACGAGCTCAGGGTGGTGGCGACGATCAGCAACAGCGGCGCCCACAACGCCCGCAGCAGCACGAACAGCACCACGAGAACCACACCCAGGATCATCGGCAGGATCGTGACCAGGTCACGCTCCGCCGCGGTGCGGGAGTCGAGTTGCTGGGCATCGGGTCCGCCGACCATGGCCTCGGAACCCGGGATGGCCCGGAGGTCTCCCCGCAGTTCCTCGACGGCATCGAAGGCCTCCACCGAAGCGGGCTCGGCGTTCAGCACGACCTGCCAACGGCTCCAACCGGTGCCGGACTGCCCGGTCGGCCGCGCTTCTTCGACGCCGGCCGCCTCCGTGAGCGCGGCGGTCACGGCATCGGCCGCGTCGGTCCGCGCGACCACGGTGGTCGGGCTCGACAGTCCCGGCGGATAGTGCGCCTGCAGCGTCTGGAAGCCGGTGACGGATTCGGCTTCGACGCGGAATTGCTCGGTCTGCTCTAGGCCGACGCGTACGCCGACGATGCCGGCGGTCAGGATCGCGAGAACCGGCACGGTCGCGAGCAGGATGGCGATCGGGCGGCGCGAAACGGCCTGCGCCAGCCGGAACCAGCCGCCGGACACCGACTTGTCCTTGTCGCCCACGCGCGGGATGAACGGCCAGAAGAGGCCCCGGCGACACAGGGCGAGAGCCGGCGGAAGAACGAGAAGGGCGAAGGCCAGCGCGACCAGAAGGCCGACGGCTGCGGCGAACCCGAGCACCCGCGTGTTGGGCAGCGTCGCGAACAGCAGGGTGAGCAGGGCCAGCACCACGGTGACGTTCGACGCGAGCACGGCGGGCCCCGCGTGCTGGACCGCAATGGCGAGCGCCCGATGGTGATCCTCCTGGCGGCGCAGCTCCTCGCGATAGCGCGACACGATGAGCAGCGCATAGTTCGTGCCGGCGCCGAACACGAGCACCGACGTGATGCCGGTCGTCGATCCGTCGAGGGCGAAGCCGAAGGTCTCGGCGGTGCGCGACGCCACGATGGCGGCCGTGCGGTCGGCGAGGCCCACGACGAGCAGCGGCACCAGCCAGAGGATGGGAGAGCGATAGGTGATGAGCAGCAGGACGGCGACCACGAGTGCGGCAGCCCCCAACAGCGTGATGTCCGCCCCGTCGAAGGCCTTCGAGATGTCCGCAGCGAAGGCCGGGCCACCGGTGATCTCCACGCGCAGGTCGTCCGGCAGGCCATCGCGGCCGGCCTCGCGTACCTGATCCGTCGTCTCTGCTAGCGGAATGCCGTTCAGTTCGGCGCTGAACGGAATGGTCGAGAGCGCGGCGAGTCCGTCCTCCGCCGGAATCACCGGCGGTCCGGCCGGGTCATCCGCCACCTGACGGTCGACGCCGAGCATGCGCTGGCGGGCTTCGGCCGCCGCGCCGAGATCCGCAGGCGTCAGGGCCGTCCCATCGGCGCGGGTGAACACCGCCAGCGCGGGCACGACACCCGCGTCCGGGAACTCCTTCTGCACGGCCGTGACGCGCACCGACTCGGCGTCGTCGGGAAGTGAGTTGGGCGCGGAGGTGGCGGGGTCCCCGGACCCCCAGGCCATCATTCCGCCGCTCAGCAGCAGCGCCGCGACCAGCAGCAGCCAGGAGAACCGGCCGGAAACGAGGCGTCCGAATCGGGCCCAGCCGCCGGACTCCTCGGCGACAGCACGGGCAGGGTGGATGGCCGGTGTATTCCCGCGGGTACGCAACATGCCAAGAAATCTATATGAGCGATTTAACTATTCAAGGAATGAACCATTATCCGGAACGCCGTCCCGGGCGGTCATGGGGACTAGCATGCGGCCATGCGTGGCAACCCGGCGTCGGAGCGTGAGGGGCTCGAGCGTGAGCTGGCCGATCTGGTGCGCGCGCTCTCGGCGGCCTCCACGCGGGTGGCTCACGATTTCGCCCACCTCCACGAGCTCGGCGAGAACGACATGCGGGCGCTGATGCTCATCTATATGGCCGATGTCGAGGGCACTCCGATGAGCACGAGCCAGGTGGCCCAGGCGCTGGGCCTGACACCCGCGGGCGGCAGCTATCTGGTCGACCGTCTCGTGCATTCGGGCCACATCCGGCGCGAGCCCCACCCCAACGATCGCCGCAAGACCCTGCTGCGCTATTCCGAATCGGGCATGGAGGTGGCGCGCGGCTTTTTCGGGCCGCTGTTCCGCGCGAATCACCGGGCGCTGGCCGGCCATGACGATGCGGCCCTTGCTGCAGCGATTTCGGTGCTGCGCGCTGTCGTCGGGTCGATGCACGGGTTCAGTGAGACTTTGAACGGACCCCTGCGCCACTGATTCCGTTCACCGGCCTGTCCCGCGAGATCCAGGCCATGGCGCAGAGCGGGCCGGTTTCCCGAAGGAAACCGGCCCGCTCGTGTGCGTACGCAGAGTCAGCTGGCCGCCTGCTCCTGCGGCTCGGTCACCGGCTGCTTGTTCTTCTCGGCCTCGTTCGCAGCCGCCTGGATGGCGGTGAGGGCGATGGTGTATTCGATGTCCTCCACCAGCGCACCGCGCGAGAGGTCGTTCACCGGCGCCGACAGGCCCTGCAGCATCGGGCCGATGCTGATGACGCTGGCGGACCGCTGGACGGCCTTGTAGGTCGTGTTGCCCGTGTTCAGGTCGGGGAAGACGAACACGGTCGCGCGACCGGCGACGGGGGAGTCCGGGGCCTTCGACTTGGCGACCGACTCGGTCGTCGCGGCGTCATACTGCAGCGGCCCGTCGACCAGGATGTCCGGACGCTTCGCGCGCACGATGTCGGTCGCCTCGGCGACCTTGATCACGTCGCGACCCGCGCCCGAGGTGCCGGTCGAGAACGACATCATCGCGACGCGCGGCTCGATGCCGAACGCGGCGGCGGAGTCGGCCGACTGGATCGCGATGTCCGCGAGCTCCTCGGCGTCGGGATCCGGGTTGATCGCGCAGTCGCCATAGACGACGACGGCGTCGGGGAGGCACATGAAGAACACCGACGACACCAGCTTGGCGTCCGGCTTGGTGCCGAGGATCTGGAGCGCGGGACGCACCGTGTTGGCGGTCGTGTGCACCGCACCGGAGACCAGGCCGTCGACCTCGCCGAGGTGAACCATCATCGTGCCGAGCATGACCGTGTCGTCCAGTTCGTCGCGGGCCTTCAGCTCGGTCATGCCCTTGTGCTTGCGGCGGGCGACCAGGGCATCGACATACTTCTGGTCGATCGTGGTCGGATCGATGATCGTGATGTCCTCGGGCAGCACGAGCCCACGACTGAACGCGGTCGACTGCACTTCCTCGGGCTTCGCCAGGAGGATGCAGTCGGCGATGCCCTTGGTCTGGGCGCTGATCGCGGCCTCGACGGTGCGCGGTTCGGCACCCTCGGGGAGCACGATGCGCTTGCGTGCCTTCTGGGCCTTGGTGGTGAGTTCGCGGCGGAACGCGGCCGGGCTCAGGCGACGGGGCGCGTCCTCGCTCGGGAGGCTGTGCAGCCACTCGCGGTCGATGGCGTCACCGAACGTGTCGGTCACCATGCGGGTGCGCTCGATGTCGTCGACGGGGATGCCCTTGTCGCGATGCATCACGCGGTTCACGGTGCTGTAGGTGCTCTCGTGCGTCAGCAGCACCGGCAGCCCCGAATCCAGCGCGGGCTGGCAGAGCTGGCGGACGAGCTCGTCCGGGCGTACGCCGGCTGTCATCAGCAGCGCCGCGGGGCGGATGCCGTTCATCTCGGACAGGCAGACAGCCATGATCGCGTCGTGGCGGTCACCGGGCACCACGGCGAGGACGCCCTCTTCGAGGCCGGTGATGCAGCCGGGTACGCCCTGCGCGAGGATCTGGGTCGTCTTGATGCGACGGTCCATGTCGCCGGCGTGCACGACGGTGGGATTGAGGTCGTCCACGATGTCGCGAACCCGCGGCCAGAGGACGTGGGGGGCTTCCTCCACGATGCCCACCAACCGCAGGCCCTCGCTGTCGAGGGCGGCGCGGAACTCGTCCGGGGTCGCGGAGTTGTTCTCGGGGGAGTAGCTCGTCAGGAACGCACCAGTCACCCGGCTGGACTCGCCCACCTGATAGAAGGCTCCGGCACCGGCCACCTTGGACACCAGGGTCTGGAGCGTCGTGCCGTTGACACCGGCGACCAGCAGCACCTCGGCGTCGAGCGCCTGAGCCAGATCGTGGTTGACGCGACCCGAATAGGTCTGCTCGTCGGTCGGGAGCACGCCCTCCACGATGACGACATCGTGGTTGTTGAGCACCTCCTCGGACGCCGCGAGGACCTTCTCCATCAGGTCGTCGTCCTCGCCGCGGGCGAGGTCACGCTCGACCTCCTGGACGCTGATCGAGTCGGGCACGTCGATGTTGGTGAGCACGCGTTCCATCAGGTCCGCGGCGCGACCGACCCGACCGCTCTGGATCTGGGCGAGGGGCTTGAGATAACCGACCTTGACGCCGATCTCGTCGAGCGCGCGCACAAGCCCGAGGCTGGTGGAGGTCAGGTCGGCCTGATGGTTGGTCGGAACGAGAAGGATCCGGCGACTCATGCTGACACTTCCTTGTCGGGGTTGGTCTGGTCGGGGTTGGCGGTGGCGGCGAGACGGTGGGCGTCGCGGGCGATGACCAGTTCCTCGTCCGTCGGGACGACCAGGGCAACCGGTCGTTCGCTGCGGGTGATCGGGCCGCCCTGGCCGCGGATGGTGCGGTCGTTGGCCTCGGGATCGAGTTCGAAGCCCAGGAAAGCGAGGTGGTCGAGGACCTTGGCGCGGGTGCCGTGGCTGTTCTCCCCGATGCCGCCGGTGAAGACGAGCACGTCGATGCCGCCCAGCGGCACCGCGAGCGCGGCGATGTATTTCGCCAGCCGATAGGTGAAGACCTCCAGCGCAAGCGCCGCCTGCTCATGGCCGTCGGCAGCCGCGGCCTCCAGCTCGCGCATGTCGTTGCTCAGCTCGGAGAGCCCGAGCAGACCGCTGCGCTTGTTGAGATCGTTGGTGATGGAGTCGACATCCGCGCCCGTGCGGCCGGCGATGTACGCCAGAATTCCGGGGTCGAGGTCTCCGGAGCGCGTGCCCATGACGAGGCCCTCGAGCGGGGTCAGGCCCATCGAGGTGTCGACGCTCACACCGTCGCGGATCGCCGCGAGGCTGGAGCCGTTGCCGAGGTGCGCGGTGACCATCTTCAGGTCCTCCAGCGGCTTGCCGAGCATGTCGGCGGCGGCGCCGGACACATAGAGATGGCTCGTGCCGTGGAAGCCGTAGCGGCGGACGCCGAGGTCGGCGTACCACTCGGTCGGAACCGCGTAGCGGTAGGCGACCTGCGGCATGGTCTGGTGGAAGGCGGTGTCGAACACGCCGACGTGCGGGACATCCGGCAGGACGGCCTGGGCCGCCTCGACGCCGGCGATGTTGGCGGGGTTGTGGAGCGGCGCCAGCGGGCTGCAGCGGCGCACGGCATCCAGGGTCTCTTCGGTGATCAGGGCGGATTCGGCGAACTCCTCCGCGCCGTGGACCAGGCGGTGGCCGACCGACGAGATCGTGACACCGTTCTCGGTCATCCAGTCACCGAGTTCGTCGAGGACTGTGGCCAGCACACCCTTGTGGTCGGTCCCGGCGAGATCCTCGATGGTCCGGGGGCCGGAGGCGTACTTGATCGTGATGGACGCATTCGGAGTGCCGACCCGCTCGGCGAGGCCGTTCAGGAGACGCTCCTGCGACTCCGGGTCATACAGCGCGAACTTGACGGACGAGCTGCCACAGTTGAGGACGAGCACAGCGGATGACACAAACGGCCCTTTCGACGGTGGTCGGCAGGTGCGAACCGTTCCGCCGATGGACCTGCCGATTCGTCTTCGAGACTACCCGGGAGTAGGGGTGGGGACCGGCAGAGTGCCGTTTCATGGAACGTCGCCCTGCCCTCGGTTTTCAGGGGCGTACGCCCGCCTCGGCGTTGTTCACGACGGAATCGGGAACCGGCTCGTGGACGGCTGGGCATTAGGGTGGTCGCTGAGCGTAACCGGGAGGAGAACAGTGAGCCGAGTAGTCCAGAAGTTCGGTGGATCGTCGGTCGCCGACGCCGACAGCATCAAGCGGGTCGCGAAGCGCGTCCTGGCAACCAAACAGGCCGGCAACGATGTCGTCGTCGTGATCTCGGCCATGGGTGACACCACCGACGACCTGTTGGATCTGGCCCTCCAGGTCTCCCCGATGCCCGCCGCTCGTGAGTTGGACATGTTGCTCACCACGGGCGAGCGTCAGAGCGCTGCGCTGCTGGCGATGGCCCTGCACGACCTGGGTGTGGAGGCGAAGTCCTACACCGGCTCGCAGGCCGGTGTCATCACCACCGGCAAGCACGGCGATGCGCGCATCATCGACATCACTCCCGGTCGCATCCACGCCTCGCTCGATGAGGGCTCCATCGTCATCGTCGCGGGATTCCAGGGTGTCTCCCAGGACACCAAGGACGTGACGACCCTGGGTCGTGGCGCCTCCGACACCACGGCCGTCGCCCTGGCGGCGGCCCTGGGTGCCGACTACTGCGAGATCTACACCGATGTCGACGGCATCTTCACCGCCGACCCCCGGATCTGCCCGAAGGCGCGGCAGGTGCCCCAGATCTCCTATGAGGAGATGATGGAGCTCGCCGCCTCGGGCGCGAAGGTGCTCCACCTGCGGTGTGTGGAGTACGCCCGCCGCGAGAACGTGAAGATCCACGTCCGCTCCTCCTTCTCCGAACGTCCCGGCACCTGGGTCATGGACCTGGCCGACATCTCTCCGCTCACCGACAAGGAAGGCAACCCGATGGAACAGCCGCTGATCTCCGGCGTGGCCCACACCCTCAGCGAGGCCCAGATCACGGTGGTCGGCGTGCCCGACCGCGTGGGCGAGGCGGCCACCATCTTCGACGCGATCGCCGCTCGGGGCATCAACATCGACACGATCGTGCAGAACGTGTCCCGCATCTCCAGCAACCGCACCGATATCTCGTTCACCCTTGAGACCGCCGACGCGCGCGCTGCGATGGAGACCCTCACCTCGATCAAGGAGCAGGTCGGGTTCGAGGAGATGCTGTTCGACGACCAGATCGGCAAGGTCAGCGTCATCGGTGTCGGCATGAAGTCCCACCCGGGCGTGACCGCCCGGTTCTTCCGCGCACTCGCCGATGCCGGCGTCAACCTCGGCATGATCTCCACCTCCGAGATCCGCATCTCGGTGGTCGTCGACGCGGGCTCCGTGCAGACCGCCGTCCAGGCGGCGCACGCGGCGTTCGGGCTGGATGCCGATGGTGAAGCGGTCGTCTATGCGGGGACGGGCCGTTGACGATGTCCCCATCCACCTACGGCGCCATTGCCTCTGTCATCGGTGTTCTCTATCTGCTTGCCCTGATCGGCCTCGGCATCTTCGGGGCGCTCCGGACCAGTGGACGGACCCGTGCCCTGCTGCTCGCAGGAGTCGGCGTGCTGGTGGTGGAACGACTGGTCGGTTTCCTCTTTCCCCTCCTGATCGGTGCGATCGCGCGCAGCGGCAACCAGATGTGGACCTTCCAGATCATCTGGAACCTGTTCGGGACCCTGCTTGGGCTCGCCGGTGTCGCCCTGCTCATCCTTGCTGCGATCAGCGCCCAGACCGCGCGGGCGGGGTTCTCCTCCGGCGGTCAGTCCGGCAGCTATCCCGGCGGGCAGCCGGGCGGCGGTGGATATCCGGGCGGTGGGGCGTACCCCGGTGGTCCGCAGGGACCGCAGGGGCCGCAGCAGCCGGGGCCCCCTGGCGGCTCCTGGCAGTGACACCGCGCTGAGCAACAGGGAGCTCTCCGCATGGATTATCACTATTCGCCGCTGCAGGCGGTCTTCGACGGCTGGATCCTGCTGTTGGTGATCGCCTGCACCGTCGTCTCCGCGCTCAGGTTGCGCGGACGACGGCGGGGGCTGGTCACGATCGGCTTCGCCCTCTGGGTCATCGCCACGCTGTTCTGGATGCCGGCGCTGGCCGGACGCGTGTTCGAACCGCTCCTGCTCGTCATGGACTACGAACTCGTCTGGCAGCTGCCCCTGATCCCCTGGCTCATCGGGGCCGTCCTCATCGCGGTCGGTGTCTTCCTGTCACCGACACCTGCGCCGCCCCGGGCCTGGGCGCCACCCCCGAACCCGCCACCCGGACCCGCGCCCCAGGAGGGTCCGCGATGAGCCTGCTCGTCATGACCCTGGCCGCAGTCGTGCTGACCCTGCTCGCTGTCGTCGGGATGGTACGCCTCAGCGGTCGCGTCCGCGTGTGGTTCACCGTGGGCATGCTGGCGCTCGCCCTCACGTGGTTCATCCCCGTGATCCTGTCGATCCTGCTCATGCAGGCCGGCCTCGACGCCCTGCCCTGGCCGACGAGCGCCATTCTCAACGTCGTGCTCCACAGCGCCGGGGCCGGGCTGTTGCTCATCGCCGCCCTCAGCCGCGACCCGCGCTGACACCGGTCCCGCGATCCGCGTGGACCTCTTCCTCTGGGACGGGGCGGGGCGGGGGTCTGTGCGGATTTTTGTGTTTGACGGTGGCGTGGCTCGCGTGCTTGGGCGCGCGGTGAAGGGAAGTCTCACGTCATGAGCGCACGAACGGATCGAGATGATGGGCGATCAGTGGAGTTGGTGGCGGTCGATGCACCGTCTTCGGGATTGGATCTGGCCGCGGTGGCGGATGCCTTGGTGGTCGAGGCCCGGACGGGCCGGGTGGCGTTGACCGGGGAGGGTGGGTTGTTGACCCGGTTGACCCAGCAGGTGTTGCAGCAGGCCTTGGAGGCCGAGATGGCGGCCCATCTGGGTTATGACCGTGGCGAACCTCCGACGGGGGCGAACCTGCGTAACGGGTCGACACCGAAACGGGTGAAGACCGAGATCGGTGATCTGGAGATTCGGGTTCCGCGGGATCGTCAGGGCACGTTCGAACCCGTCATCGTGCCCAAGCACCAACGCCGGCTGAGCGGGTTCGATGAAGCGGTGATCAGTCTGTATGCCAAGGGCATGACCACCGGCGATATCGCGGCGCATCTGGCCGAGGTGTATGACACCGAGATTTCTCGGTCGTTGGTCTCCACGGTCACCGATAAGATCCTCACGGAGTTGAAAGCGTGGCAGTCCCGGCCGCTGGACCCGGTCTATCCGGTTATCTTGATCGATGCGCTCGTGTTGAAAGTCCGTTCCGGCACGGTGGCGAACCGGCCGGTCTACGTTGCGGTCGGGATCGGGGTCGATGGCACCCGGGACGTCCTCGGGCTGTGGCTGGGTCCCAGTGGCGGTGAAGGTGCGAAACAGTGGATGAGCATGTTGACCGAGTTGCGCAATCGGGGGATTCTCGACGTGTGCATCGTGTGCTGCGACGGGCTGAAAGGTCTTCCCGAGGCCATTACCGCGATCTGGCCGCTCGCGACTGTGCAGACCTGTGTGGTGCATTTGGTGCGCAACAGTCTGCGGTATGTGTCGAAGAAGTACTGGGGTCGCCCGGGACCTCAAGGGGATCTACGGGCGTGTCAGATGGTCTGTGTAAGGACTCGGGGTTCAGGACCTGACGGAGATTGACTATGACCATGACGAAAGAGCACGAGGACTCGGTGGAGCCGGAGGCCCGCAAGTTGCGGCGGGAGTTGTTCGGTGAGGAGTTGTTGGATCAGTTGATGGCCTCGGTCGGTGAGCGCGGGGTCGCGTTGACCGGCGAGGGCGGGTTCTTGCCCGAGATGATCAAGGCCGTGCTGGAGCGGGGCCTTCAGGCGGAGCTGACCGAGCATCTCGGCTACGACAAGGGCGACCGGGCCGGACATGGCAGTGGGAACTCCCGGAACGGGACCAGCCCGAAAACGGTCGCGACCGAGGTTGGTGATCTGCGGCTGGACCAGCCGCGGGACCGTAACTCCACGTTCGCCTCGGCGTTGATCCCGAAGGGCGCGCGTCGTCTGGGCGGGCTGGATGAGATCATCATCTCGTTGTATGCCGGCGGGATGACGATCCGCGATATTCAGCATCATCTGGAATCGACCCTGGGCACGGAGTTGTCCCACGAGACGATTTCGAAGATCACCGACGCGGTCGCCGATGAGGTCCTCACCTGGCAGAACCGGCCGCTGGAGTCGTTCTACCCGGTCATCTATCTCGACGCGCTGGTGGTGAAGATCCGTGACGGCGCCCACGTCACCAACCGCCATGCCCATATCGCGGTCGGGGTCGACCCCGACGGGGTCAAACACGTCCTCGGGATCTGGGTCCAGGCGAATGAGGGCGCGAAGTTCTGGGCCTCGGTCTGTGCCCAGCTCGCGAACCGCGGCGTGAAGGACGTGCTGATCGTGTGCTGTGACGGGCTCACCGGCTTCCCCGAGGCGATCGAGGCGACCTGGCCCCTGGCAGCCGTGCAAACGTGTGTGGTGCATCTGATCCGGGCGTCGATGCGGTTCGTGTCCTACACCGACCGCAAGCCCGTCGCGGCCGCGTTGAAGCCGATCTACACCGCCGCGAACGAGGACGCCGCGCTGATGGCGTTCACCGCGTTTGCGGACTCGACCTGGGGCAAGAAATACCCCGCCGCAGTCGCGACCTGGGAGAACGCGTGGGACCGGTTCATCCCGTTCCTGGCGTTCGGCCCCGCACTGCGGAAGGTGATCTACACGACCAACAGCATCGAATCGCTGAACTACCAACTACGGAAAGTGATCAAGAACCGTGGCCATTTCCCCAACGACGCCGCGGCGGTGAAACTGCTCTGGCTGGCGATCCGCAACATCGAAGACAAACGCGCCCGTGAGCGGGCCAAGGAAGCCGGTGTCCCCAAAGGCAAACGCAAAGCACCCGGCAAAC